>DASYJY010000131.1:0-21070 GCA_035995985.1 Thermoanaerobaculia bacterium
CGACGTACGACCTCAGCTTCCCGGTCATGGATCTTTCGCAGCAGCATTCCGACGGCGCGTACTTTGTGCCGACGTGGCACAGCCGCGGAGACGTCACCCGCACGAACAACGCCAGCAATACCGCGTTCCGCAGTTTCGGCGTCGTGCAGGCCACGCTGATCTGCGAGGAGGCGATCGAGAAGATCGCGCACGCGTGCGGGATGCGCGCCGAGGATGTGCGGTGGAAGAACATGTACCAGGATGGGACGACGCGCTCATCCCAATCGACGCCGTACGCGCAGGAGCTCGATCAGTGCAACATTCGCGACCTCTGGAAGCGGCTGATGAAGTCGTCCGACTTCGAGAAGCGCCGCGCCGACGTCGACAAGTTCAATAAGAAGAATCGCTGGCGCAAGCGCGGGCTGACGATGATCCCGCTCAAATACGGCGTCGGCTATCAACCGCGCCTGCTCGATCAGGGCGTCGCGTATGTCGTGGCCTACGCGACTGACGGAAGCGTCATGGTGCAGCACGGCGGCGCGGAGTCGGGCCAGGGCATCGACACGAAGATGATGCAGATCGCCGCGGAAACCCTCGGCATCGACATGAACATCATCCGCGTCGCGCAGACGTCGACCGACACGATGCCGAATGCAACGCCGACCGCGGCGTCGTCAGGATCGGATCTCTTCGGCGGCGCGGTGCGCAATGCCTGTCTCGAACTGCGCGCGCGTCTCGAGCAGTACTGCAAGGAGAACAAGGTCAAGGGGTGGCGGACGAACTGGAAAAAGCTCTGGCCGTCGATCGTCGGCGGCGCCTATGCGGCGCGCGTGAATCTCGCCGTCGACGGCTTCTACAACACGCCGCTGATCGGCGACGTCGAGGGCGACAACCAGTACGGCCGCGCCTTCCTGTATTTCGTCTACGCCGCCGGCGCGAGCGAGGTGGAGGTCGATGTGCTCACCGGTGAAACCACCGTGCTCCGCTCCGACATCCTTATCGACATCGGCCACAGCCTCAATCCCTGTCTCGACGTCGGCCAGGTCGAAGGCGCATTCGTCCAAGGCCTCGGCCTGATGACGACGGAGCAGATGATGTATGAGCCGGACGGCCGCCTCCACTCGAACGGGACGTGGGAGTACAAACCGCCCTGCTCGAAGTCGATCCCGGTCGACCTACGCGTGACCATCGCCAAAGGCGGCGATCCGAATCAAACCAACTCCGCGGTCATGTCCTCACGCGGCATCGGCGAGCCGCCGCTCGTGCTGTCAACGTCAGCCTTCTTCGCGATCAAACAAGCGATCATGGCCGCCCGCCGCGATCAAGGCGACGACACCTGGTTCACTATGCCCGCACCGGCGACGGTGGGACGGATACAAAGCAACTGCAAGGTGGCGCGGACGTCGATGCGTTTATGACCGATTAATCCTCTTGAATGTCGTCGAAAAGGCGATCGCCACGCCAGTCGTGGCCGTGTTTTCTCCATTGTTCGATGTCACTGGTGCCGAAAATCGAATCCATGACGTCTTTGTAGAGCCGGAAGGGCGGCAATGTGACGCCTTCTTTTTCGAGGTCTGCAAAGATGGCCTGGAAACTCACTCCTAACTGCTCGGTGGTCGACCGCTCGCCGACATGCATTCCGACCACGCGCCGCTGGCGGTCGCAAATGGGGGAACCTGAAGACCCGTTAAGCGCGGTCGTCTGGTACTGGAACAGTTGAGGAAACTCGGAATCGGTATGTTTTTCGCGGATATAACCGTCCGCGAATTCCTGCACTCCGCCCGAAGGATGCTGGACCACGAAGACCTGGCCTGTGGCCGGCACCTCGGCGCGGCTGCAATTGTTCCATCCTCGAATGCGATAGGACAATGGCAGAAATGCCAGTCCCATCGGCCGGTCCAGGCGCACAAGAACGTAGTCGAGCTCGTTGTCGTCGAACTGCCGCTTGCTTTTTGGATCCACTTTGACCGATGACGCCAGGACGTCAGGCTGATGGATGTTGCCCGGAATGCGACGAAGGCGGCAGGATTCTTCCGATACTCGATCGTCCGCCGCGTTGTCCCACTGGAATTGATCGAAAAGAATTTCGACCTGCGCCGGGTCAGCGAAAATGCCGCTAGTGCCCATCAGCGCGTGTGCACTAGTGAGCATCATGTCCGGCCCGACCAGAAATCCCGTGGCCTCGGCCCCATCATTGCGCCGGATCAGACATACCCGCCGCGACATTTTCATGAACTCGAATTCGCGAGGATTGACAGGTTGCAATCCTTTCTTCAGAACATCGAAGAAGTCGTGCCCGCGTTCGTGCGAATGGTGAGTGAGATCTGAAACGTATTTCGGTTCCGTCATGGCTCTCTCCTTAGGTGCCGGGTTTGCAGCCGTCGCCGGAGCTTTGATGGGGACCAGCCTGCGGCAACGGCCGGCCGGCGTCAGGGGGTAAATCGAGAAGGTTGTAATGCAAATCGAAATCATCGTCGCGGGGAATGATCAGTGGATTGTTATTTTCTCTGCGGCCATCACAGCGCTTCGGGGAGGCTGCCAGAAGCACCTCAGGCTCCGTGTCATTGCCCATTCGCACGACGAGCGGGTCTGTTCCCTGCCATCGCAGGATCAGCTTGTCGATTCCCGTGGCAGCCGAATCTCTCCGCAATGCTCCGACCGTAAGCGTCACCGTGGCGGTTTCTTCGGGATATGGCACCTCGATGAGAAACTCAGACGCGAGCACGCGCTTGATGCCCGGTACGGCCGGTTTGTCCGCCGCTTTGAACGTCTTCGGCTGTACCGATTTACAAGGGAAGCTTGCTTTCAATGTGCCGCCTGGGAGTTCAACGATTGCGGCGACCTCGCCACCGATGACAGAAGCGGCCGGATTTGCTGTCGTCTTGAGCTGAGACTGGCCGGTAAAGATGTCGCGGAAATCCGCGACCCAGCGGATGTCATCTTCGCGAGCAACATCGTCCGAACCAGGCCTCGCGCCCAGGTCGAGCGTTTTGTCCATGTGGTAGGTGACGCCTTCCGACAACCCCGGATCGAGCGTAACGCGGCCGTTATTGAAGAAATAAACGTTGCACTCGCCGAGGTCTGGGTCGGTAACGGAACGATCCGGCGGAGGGATCGGTTTGTCGATCAGTGAAACCGGCACGAAGATGAACGGGAAGTGTTGCGGAATCGGCGCGCCCCAATCGTTTTCTTTCCTTGCGTTCGCCGCCATCAGCACAAATGCTCTCTTCGGATCCGGATCTCCGTTTCGAGGCGGGGGTGGATAGAGCGTCGAGATTCCGTTGAACTTGATGGTTAGTATCTTTTCTGACACAAATCCTCCGTGTGAAATCCTCTCAGATTCAAATTCCCGCGCCGATGATTCTCAGTGTCGCCCAGTCGCGATATTGCGAGCCCCGCAGCAAGAGATCCAGTTGCGCCTGACGCAGCGATTCTGCGGGCGTGTCGCCGCGCTGCAGGTGCTCATGGAACGAATGTGCGGCGAGCCGCGCTGCCGTGTCATCGATCGGCCACAGAGTCCCGATGACTACAGGAACGCCGGCGGCAAAGAATGACCGGGCAATGGTGACGCTTCCTTCCGACTTGAGAATCGGCCCGCTGTCGGTCGCACATGCCGACAGATAGACAAGGCGCAATTTCGGCAACGGAGCTTCGGCGATGTCGGACATTCGCAGCGTCGCCTCTTGTGATTGGCCAAGGCGAAGCGTTCGTAATGAGGGATCCGTCTCGATGACTGTATGTCCGATGAACTGAAGGAGCGTGGCATCATTGAGGTCCGCCAGGAGCGAAGGGCCAGTTGCGTTGGAGACGTCAATTATCCGCGAGTCGCGATATAGACGCGCGATCGATCTCGCTTCCGCGGCTGCTTCTGGCAGGGCCGGCGTGTTCGAACCGCCCGACACCGCTTCGGCAATAATCATGCGGTCGTGATGCGTGGAGCGTTCCGCCGACCGGCGCCTGCTTTCCGCGAACAGCGCGGCGCTCGGCGCTACCACAGTGGCTCGCGTTTCGAGGACGTATCGCCGCTGCGCACGGTCATAGAGCGCGCTGTAGGCGACACGCTCGAGTTCGTCGTCCGGAATCACGATGACCGTCTTCGAATCCTTCAGCAGCGGCGCGACCGGCCGGACGAGCGCGTCGTAGAGAAATGCTGCATTCGTTCTTATGGCGTCGGGCGAGGTGAGCGATTCCGCCGCCGTAATAGCGGACGTGACCTGGCCGATCGGAACGGGTAGCGTGATGGCCGTGAATGCAGTCGGCGAGACCACCCACGCCACGATCTTTCTGCTGATGACGCGGTATTCGATGAGAACGCTGTCGAACGGCAGGCTGGCCTGAATGTCCCGCAGAGAGGCTCCTCCGGCTGGACGGCGCCAGCGTGCCGTGGGTGAATCGACGAGCTCGCGAAGCCGCTTTCGATCGGCCGCTTCGAATGCATCTTCAATGCTATGCTGCGCCAACAGAAAGTCGACATAGGCGTCGAGAATATTGTCCGTAGTAGCGGTGAACGAAATGCGAAGCTGGCGTTCGTCGATTTTCTCGCGGCTCAGGTCACTGTCCGCCAGCGCCGCCTGAAAGTCGCGTTCCGCTTCCGCGAGCTGGCCTCGCTTGGCCAACCGGCTCGCTCGGGCGAAGTACGCGGTTCTCAGCCAGACATGGCTCTCCGTTCTTTGGTAGTAGCGAATTGCGTCGTCGAGTCCTGTGAGCGGCGCGGCCGAGGATTCATCGGATCCGAGTGCCGATTTTGCGAGATCAAGATTGGCCAGAGCGCGTTCCCGCAGCGATCGATCGCCGATGGAGTGACAAATGCGTTCGGCATCATTGAGGTCAACACCGGCTGAATCGAGGAGGCCGCGGTGATAGCGATACGCGCCGCGCCACATGAGTGACGTACACGTCCTGACGTGACTTCCTGTTGCATTGTCATTGGCGACCAGAGCATTCAGAAAAAGATCGGCAGCCGCCTGCTGGTCAGCATCAATCGCTGCCAGGGCAGCTCCGAACAGCGCATGATGCCGCTGGTCTCGATCGCCCGTGCGACAGAAAATTTCCAACGCTTGCCGCCTGTAGGAGTGCGCATGGAGGGAGTCGCCGGCCTTATCGAGTGCTTCCGCGAGCCTGGTAAGGAGTGTGGCTTCGGCATCTCGCTCTCCCGCGCTTCGAAAAAATCCGACTCCGCTGGTGTAATGATCGGCAGCCTCTTTATAGGAGCCGGTCTGCAGGTCGACGATTCCGATAAGGGCGTGGATCAGACCTTTACATGAATTCGAGAGCTGTGCATTGCCGATAGGAATGCTGTGCAATTCCGCAAGTACTCGAGGGTAGTCATTGGACATGTAAACCATGCCGGCGTGTTCGACGCGAGCACGCCAGGCGAACGGCGTCAATTCCGGTGTAAGCGCTGCAGCCGCAACGTCCATCTCGCGGATCGAATCGGCCACGCTCGAATTGCGGTCGGCCAGCCGGGACGCACCGTACGCGGCATGGCCTCCAGCCAGTTGCCGCAGCGCGGGCGCATCGGCTTTCCGAATGGCATTGACAGCGTCTGTCACCTCGCGCTCGCCATTCGCGTGATCAAGGGCGGCGCCGAGGGTGGCAATCCTCACGAGTTGCATAGGCGCGGATGGATCACCTTTCAAGAACGCCTCGCCCCATTGCGGCAGCAACTCGTCCTCGCACCAGAGGCGGACCTCCTGCCGAAAACGTCCGACATTCCGGAATGTCTCCGCATCGCCTTCGCGGCTCGCGAACAGACGCCCGCGAACGGCCTGCCAGAGGTCGGTATCGGCCGGTTGCGAAAGTTCATTCAGCCGCTGCCGGGCAACGGTGCTCCATTGAGATCGTGGTTCAACCGCAAGATAGTCTTGCCACGCTTCCATGGAGGCTTCGCGAATGTGATGCGATTCAATGATCACGGCGCGCGTCCACGCGACCGCCGGAGTTTTCTCCATCGTCCACGCTCTTTGGGCCGCCTCGAGCGCGAGTGACGTAGCGTTCTGATCGCCCGTTCGTTCTGCGACGGTTTCGTACGCTACCGCGATGTCGTTGAGGAGTGCGGCGTCCTGTGACCTTCGAATCGCCTCGATAACATCTCCGGTCACCTTCGTCTCGATTTTTATCGCATCTTCAAGAGTCTGTACGGCTGGTTTCAGCATGCCCGCCAATAGATAAGAAACGGCCAGCGCGTGGCGCTGCGGAGCAGAGCCCGATCCTGTTTCCTTGCTAAGGTGTGCGATTACGTCCCAGACTTCCGATAGGGCGGGGTCTGGCGGCACATCGGCGTCTCCTCGGGGCTGTGGTTTCGGCTCGCGGTAAGGGAAATTTCCGCTGAGCCGCGCCAGCGATGGCCGGTATGCAAGCGGCTCACTTGCCGCGATCACGGCATTCATCGCGACGTTTGAAGAAAACGTCCGCCGCAGCTGGGGCAGATGCCAGATGAGGGCCAGTATTGCGATCCCCAACGCACCCGCCCTGACTGCCGGATGCCACCTGGACCTCCACGCCGTACGCACCAATTGCGAACCCGCGGTGAACGTCTCTGAGTGTTCGGCCGTCAAAAGGTACTCCGTGCAATCGACGCAAACCGCCGTGTGTCATCGAACGGCTAACGCTCTCGATGAGACGGACGGAAGGACGCGATTCCGCCTTCGTACACAATCTGGAGTATTGGGGACGCGGCGAGTGTACCGCAACTCGGCGATCACTAAACGCTCGCCGGCGCGTAGTAAGCACCGACAACGCCGATCGGGACGAATTCTCGTGGTGATGTCATTGCGCGGCATCGCGTCAGGCCATGACACACTCGGTTCGGGATGCCGGCGCCGAGCTGTACAAAGCTGCAGGGTGGCGCGGACGTCGATGCGGTTATGACTCGACGATGCTGGCGTCCAACGCCACCGCCGCGAGGCGGTGGATGACGCGCTCGTGCGGGACTACGTCGTCGATCCAGACTTCGACGCAGTCCGCGGCATCGACGGCGGCGCGGGCGGCGGCGACGCGTCCGTAACGGGTCACGGGGACGAAGACAAAGCCGGAGACGAGTCGGGCATGGCAGACGCCGCGTTCGTGCAGAGCGAGAACGTGGTGGAGACGGAGCACGAACGGCGGCGCGGCTTCGAAGGTGATGTCGACATCATCGCCGCGGCGGACGACCTGCGAGACGGTGATGTCTCGCAGGTCGTTGATGCGCGCATTGACCTCGCGCAGGGCGAGCATGCGCGGATGCATTACGGTTCGAAGGTTGGCGCGACGTTCATCCAATCGCTGAGCGTCTTCAGCATGTCGTCATCCCAGAACGGGCCGCCCGGCGGCATCTGGGGCTGTTCCGAGCCGTCGAGGCGTGCGTAGACATGGCGCGCGTTGGCGTGATCGGGAAAGTCCCCATCACCGGCCGGGTCCGACATGTAATCGAAGTTGTCGAGTTTTACGCCGATGCGATTCATGTGTTTGATCGAAGGTTGCGTGAAGAGTGGCACTACGTCCGCTGCGAATGATCCAGCCATGATGTTCTCCTTCAGTGAACGGATTTCGTCGGTTGTCCGCCGAGGGCGGTATTGCGGCCGAAGAGGTGAGTGAGCTCGCTGCGGCGTTTCAGCGAAACCTTGTCGCCAGCGGAGCCGGGGAACGCCTCCTGGAGCAGGTAGCTGAAATCGGTGCTGTAGGTGAACGACGAATCGGTTGCGAGCGTGTGGCAATACATGCAGCTCGAATCGTTCGTCTTAGGTCCCATCAGGTACGTTTCCATCGTCGCGTTCGCGAGGTCGTGCGGAATCTGACCGGCGCCCTGATTGATCAGCGTTCCCTTCTTCAACACCTGGGCCGGTTTCCCCTTGATGTACGGAACGGACGGCCACTGCGTGCTGACGAGCTGGTAGTACTGCCACACCGATCCCGCTGCCGCGAGTTTCTGCTGCACCTGGGCGTTGATGTCGGTCGCCTTTACCTTCGCCACCGAGTCGTCGGCGACCACCATCTGCGTCGGTGGCGTCTGTTTTATGCGCGGATCGCCGCTCCAGCCGCCTTTCGGAGCTTTCGGTTGCAGGTTCGGCGGACATTGCGTCGCAGGACAGGCCGGATTGTTGAACGAAGGATTGGGGCCGGTGTAGTTGTCGACCTGCTCGAACGTGGACCAGATCCACTGCGGCGAGTTCTTCGTCTTGTGCGCGATGTGCAGCCCGACCAATCCCATCGTGTAGGACTTGCAGAGGAACTTGCCGGCCTTCTCTTTGTTCGGCCACGCGATTTCGACGGTGCGCGAGTGATAGCGCGGGCTCGGCTCCGGCAGAATTCTCCACGCGGCCTTGATCTCGATCGGGCCCATCGTCTTGTCGTCATTCGAACCGACCGGCTGGAAGTTGACGTCGGCTTTCAGGTTACGGCTGTCCCAGAACTTGTTCGCGTTGATGAAGTTGAATTCGTCCTCATTCATGCGCAGTTCGTAGCGGACGAATGAACCCTTCTGATCGATGAGCGGAGCGAACGTGCCGGCCTGCAGAAACTCCTGCGCGGTATTCGCATCCTTCATGATCATCCGCAGCACCGGCATCCGTGCCTCGGCCGCGTCATGCGCGTCGAGCGAATCGCAGCCGGGCAGCGGATCGAGCGGACAGTTCCACCCGGCCGGCTCGATGCCGCTCTTCGAATCGCCGCGGAACACCGCCCAATCGGGCTTGTACGTTTCCCAAACGGTCGGGCCGTAATCGCCGGAGGGCAACGGCTTGCCGCAATCGCGCGCAACGCCGTTCTGCAGATTGCACGGCGCAGGTCCGCTGGTCGACGTCGATGCCGGCCAGTTCAGCGCGAGAAAGATGTTCCACGAGTAGATGTCGAAGTTCGCCTGGCGATTGAAATCCGTGGGATCGGGGAGGACGACGTCATAGGGGATCTGGCAACTGTAGTTGACGGGGGGCCGCACCACCTCCGGAGGCTGCGGCTGCTGCGCGTTCGCGGAACGAGAACTTGTCGCAACTCCGATGGACACGACTGCGAGGGCGGAGGCAATCACAAGACACCACGAGGACGAGCGCATGGCTGATCTCCTTCGAATTCGAGACGCAGATGGATGGTGACCGGGGCTCCGGAACTATACCTCGCAGAGTGTGGGTCTAAACAACCTGCGCCACGGTCGCGAGCGGCGGCACCGTCCTCCGTCGCAGAATTGCGGCGGAGATCAGCGTCACGATCAACCCCACCGGGAACGGTTCGATGAAGGTCATCGCGGAGTTCATGAGCGGGTTGTCGAGCATCGTCATCAGTTTCTCCATCTGCGCCTTTTTCTCGGCAATGGCGGCGTCGGTGGCGCCTTTCGCGCGCATCGTTTCGATGGAGTGGGCGGCGTATTTGTCCATGTGGCCCCGAGCGAAGTCGGGCATCAGCTTGAAGTAGATGAGCTCCCACGACGCCACGTAGAAGACGCACGAGATCAGCGTGATCAGGATGCCGACGCTGAAGGCGCGGCCGAAGGTGATGGTGCCGCCGTTGTTTTCGCGATACGAGCGGATGCCGAAGAAGACCAGCAGGAACGAGAGGAAGATCGCGGTGTAGCCGAAGATCTCGCCGTTGTCGAAGTTGATCGTCCCGTTCTTCATGAGCGGGAGGGTGAGGAACATCAACGCCGAGGAGATGACGCCGGAGATGAGGCCGAAGACGATGACGACTCTTTTCATGTGAGTGTTTCCTTTCGCGGCGCAAAGTACGGCGGAACGGGACGCGGCGCAGTCGCCCGTTCGGGTGATTTCGAGGTAATCGAAAGTATGAATCAGGGATGAGCCCGAGCTCTTTGGCTTTTTGCACGGCCTGGACGCGGCGATTGACCTGCATCTTCTCAAAAAGGCGAGAGGAGTGCGTCTTGATGGTGTTTTCGGAGATGAAGAGTTTCTCGCCGATCTCGCGGTTGCTGAGTCCCTGCGCGATGAGCGCGAGGATCTCGTGCTCGCGCGCGGTGAGGCCGACTTCCTTCAGCTTCGCGGCGTTCATCACGAACGGTTGATCCATCCTCACCGGCACTTCGCGGATGACCACGACCTGTTTCGCGCGCGTCCAGCGCAGTCCGAAGTAGATGCCGAGGACGGTGAAGATGACGGCGATCAGCGCGCCGTAGATCTCGGATGAATATTCGTGAACGAAGTATTTGTATTCGATGAACTTGAGCAGCGCGATGAGGATGCCACCAACGGCTCCATACAGCGCAACTTGCCTGGCCATGAAAGGGGAGTCTACAGTCGGGCGCCAATGCCGACTCCTGTCTCCATCCTCGACCTCGCATTCGTCACCGCCGGTTCTGCTCCTTCGGAAGCGTTGCGCAACACGCTCGATCTCGCGCGGCACGCCGAGCAGTGGGGCTATCGCCGCTTCTGGCTGGCGGAACATCACAACATGATCGGCATCGCCAGCGCGGCGACGTCGGTCGTCATCGGATACGTCGCGGCGGGGACGCGGACGATCCGCGTCGGCGCGGGCGGCATCATGTTGCCGAACCATGCGCCGTTGATGATCGCCGAGCAGTTCGGTACGCTCGAATCACTCTACCCCGGCCGCATCGACCTCGGGCTCGGCCGCGCACCCGGAACGGATCAGCGGACGCTGCGTGCGCTCCGGCGTTCGCCCCTCAACGCCGATACGTTTCCGCAGGATGTGCTCGAACTGCACGCGTACTTCGGAGCGGCGGAAGGCGAACAGCCTGTTCAGGCCGTACCGGGCGTCGGTCTCAATGTCCCGCTCTGGATTCTCGGGTCAAGCCTCTTCGGCGCGAGCCTCGCGGCGGAGCTCGGACTTCCGTACGCGTTCGCCTCGCATTTCGCACCCGCCGCGTTGCTGCCCGCGCTCGAGATTTATCGCGCGCGGTTCAAGCCGTCGCCGCAGCTCGACCGGCCGTATGCGATGGCCGGCGTCAACGTCGTCGCGGCGGCGACGGATGCCGAGGCGCGTCATCTCTTCACGTCGGCACAGCAGCAGTTCGCGAACATCTTCCGCGGAACGCGCGGCCGTCTTCCGCCACCGATCGACGACATCGAGGACTACTGGACGCCCGACGAGAAGGCGCAGGCGTCATCGATGCTCACGCGATCGTTCGCCGGCTCGCCCGACACCGTGAGCCGCGGATTGCGTCAGTTCATCGACGAAACCGGCGTCGACGAGATCATCGTCGCCTCGGCGATTTACGACCACGCTGCGCGCCTCCGCTCGTACGAGATCGTCGCGGAGGTACTCGAGAACTCGTCGCCGACGGCGCTATAAGAACAGTGGCCTGCGTTTCAACTGCGGACATCTGTCCGCGGACGAACGTCCGGCGGACACGGTGCGGACATCGTAAGTCGCTGAAAAGAAACGACTGCTGCGTGGCACCTCAGTTGCGCTTGGCAGCCGGTAATGATCGAGAACAGTTCGTCCATGGATCGCCCGGCGGCGGCGCAGCGGAATCCGCGCGTGCTCGCGGCCGTGGCGGCCGGCGTGATCCTGCTGATCGGATTGGCGTTCGCGTTTCCGGCCATTCGCCGCTGGTCGAGCGCCGAACGTGCCGTCGACGGATCGACGCTTCGACTCGGCACCGTCACGCGCGGCGATCTGCTGCGCGACCTCAGCGTGCAGGGACGCGTCGTCGCTTCTTTGTCGCCGACGCTCTTCAGTCCCGGACAAGGCATCGTCTCGCTGCGCACGCACGCCGGATCGCAGGTCAAGTCCGGCGACGTCCTCGCCGTCATCGACTCGAAAGAGCTCCATGCCGCGCTCGATCAGGCGCGCTCGCAGTTGCTCACGTCGCATTCGGAGCTCGACCGCCAGCGCATCGTGTCGCGGCAAAGTGAATTGCGCGCGCAGCAGCAGGTCGAATTGCAGACGCTGCGTCTCGCGGCGGCGAAGCGCCAGCTCGAACGCGTCGAGCGCACATTCAAAGAAGGACTGAGCAACAAGGTCGATCTCGAGACGTCGCAGGACGCCGTCCACATCGCCGACATGGAACTGACGCAGGCGAAGAACGAGCTGTCGCTGCTGCACGAGACGTCGGGATTCGAAGTGGCCACGCGCCAGCAGCAGGTGCAGCGGCAGGACTCCGTCACGGGCGAACTGCAGAAGCGCGTCGATGACCTCACCATCCGCGCGCCGTTCGACGGAATGGTCGCCGCGGTGGCGGTGCAGGAAGGGAACGGCGTCGCGCCGAATCAGGCCGTGCTCACCGTGGTCAACCTTTCCTCGCTCGAGTTGGAAATTGGGTTGCCCGAGGAGTACGCGAATGAGACCGGGGTCGGGACGCCGGCGGTGATCACGTTCCTCGGCCGCGACTATCCCGGCAAAGTCACGCGCATCTCGCCGGAGGTCGTCAACAGCGAAGTCATGGCCACCGTCGCCTTCGCCGGCGCGCAGCCCGAGGGCTTGAAGCAGAACCAGCGGCTCACGACGCGGCTCACGTTCGAGTCGAAACACAACGTGCTCAAAGTGGCGCGCGGCGCGTTCATGGAGTCGGAAGGCGGCCGCGCGGCGTATGTCGTCAACGAAAAAATGGCCACGCGCCGCGACATCGCCACTGGCGCCAGCAGCGTCGCCGAAGTCGAAATCATCAGGGGATTGAGTGAGGGAGAGACGATCGTCCTCTCCGATACCGCCACATTCGGTCACGCGCGCACGGTGATGCTGCGCTGACCACAAGGAGAAACCCGCAATGCTCGAGATGACGCACATCAAGAAAATCTACCGGACGATTTCCATCGAGACGCATGCGCTCGAAGACCTCTCGCTCAGCGTCAAAGACGGCGAGTTCGTCTCCGTCACCGGCCCCTCGGGATCGGGGAAGACGACGTTTCTCAACGTCGCGGGACTGCTCGACACGTTTGACTCCGGCAGCTACATCCTCGACGGCAAAGACGTGAGCCGGCTCTCCGATCGCGAGATGTCGCAGATCCGCAATCGCACGATCGGCTTCGTCTTTCAATCGTTCAACCTGATTCCCGATCTCAACGTCTTCGACAACGTCGACGTCCCGCTTCGCTATCGCGGACTTCCGGCCTCGGAGCGCAAAGCGCGCATCGAAAACGCTCTCTCCATGGTCGGACTCTCCGCCCGTGTGCGCCACCTTCCGTCGCAACTCTCCGGTGGACAGCAGCAGCGCGTGGCCATCGCGCGAGTGCTCGCCGGCGATCCGAAACTGATCCTTGCCGACGAGCCGACGGGCAATCTCGACTCCGCGATGTCGCGCGAAATCATGGACCTCCTCGGCAAGATCAACGACAACGGCACGACGATCGTCATGGTCACGCACAACGCGGAGTGCTCCGAACGCGCGCACCGGCAACTGCACGTTTTCGACGGACGCATCGCGGACGTCGACCGGCCGCGCGTCGTGCTCGGTTCGGCAGTTCCCACGCCCGGACTCGCGGCAACGCTGAACTAGCAAGCACAGACAAGAGTGTCTGTGCCACAGGAGCCGACATGCTGTTCTATCAACTGAAAATCGCCTTCACGAGCCTGCGCCGCAATCCGGTGATCACGTCGCTGCTGATCGGCGGCATCGCCCTCGGCATCTGCGTTTCGACGACGTTCATCGCCTTGCGCCACGTCTTCGAGAAAGATCCGCTGCCCGGCAAGAGCAACACGCTCTTCTACGTCCGCCTCGACAACTGGGATCCGCAGCGCGCGTATGTGGCCGAGGATCCGAAGTCGCTGCCGACGATGGTCACCTATCGCGACATGCGCGAGCTGATGAAGTCGAACATCCCGACGCGGCAGACCGCCACGTTCCGCACGCGCTACTTCGTGCATCCCGATCCGAAAATCGGACGGCCGTATGCCGAGGATGTGAGGGTTGTGTTTGCGGACTTTTTTGCGATGTTCAATGTGCCGTTCCAGTACGGCGGAGGTTGGGACAAGACCGCGGACGCGAAGCCGGAACAGGTCATCGTCATCGACCAGAACACGAATCAGAAATTGTTCGGCGGCGCGAACAGCGTCGGACGAACGGTGCGGCTGGAAGATCGCAACTACAAAGTCGTCGGCGTCCTCGCGCCATGGAACCCGCCGCTGCGGTTCTACGACCCGACGCAAGGCCTCGGCCCGAAGGTCGAGCCGATCTACATGCCGTTCAACTTCACGCCGATCCTCGAGATCCAGACCTTCGGCAACAGCGACGGCTGGAAAGGCAACGACGGCAACGGGTATCAGGCCTTCCTGAACTCGGATACGTGCTGGCTGGAGTATTGGGTCGAGTTGCCGACGGCGGAGAAGCAGCAGGCCTTCCGCCAGTACGTGAACAACTACGTCATCGACCAGAAAAGACACGGCCGCTTCGGACGTCCGCTGCACACCGAAGTCACCTCCATGCCCGATGTGACCAAAGAGTTCGGCATCGTGCCGCCGCAGATCCGCTCGCTCGCGATCGTGTCGGTGCTCTTCCTGATCGTCTGCTCGCTGAACCTGATCGGCCTGCTGCTCGGCAAGTTCATCGCGCGCATTCCGGAGATTTCCGTCCGCCGCGCGCTCGGTGCCAGCCG
This sequence comes from Thermoanaerobaculia bacterium, assembly GCA_035995985.1. Lineage (GTDB taxonomy): Bacteria > Acidobacteriota > Thermoanaerobaculia > Gp7-AA8 > Gp7-AA8 > JADGNZ01. The sequence continues at coordinate 14,457 of DASYJY010000131.1, forward strand.
GCTGCAGGTCTTCTGGCAGCACATCGTCGAGTGCGAAGTGGTCGGTATCGCCGGCGGCTTGATCGGACTGAGCATCTCCGTCGGTCTGCTGAAAATCGTGGCGAAAGTGATCCCGAACGGCGACGTCGTTCACCTCGATGCCGAGATGATCGCCGTCTCGATTTTCCTGTCGCTCGTGGCCGGTCTGCTGGCCGGCATCTATCCGGCCTGGCGCGTCTGCTCGATCCCGCCGGCCATGCAACTCAAAGTGCAGTAAGAGGAGGACGCCATGCCGTTCGGTCCCATCATTCGCGCGATGCGCCACAACCGTATGCGCTTCGCTTTCATCATCCTCGAGATCGCCATCACGCTAGCCATCGTCACCAACGCGGTGAACATGATCCTCGACGAGCGCACGAAGATGCTGCAGAAGTCAGGATTCGACGACGACAACCTCGTCTCGATCGCCTACCAGCCATTCGCGCCGGAGTTCAAGGACGAGTCGTACGTCGAGGCGCTCGTGCAGAAGGATATGCGCGCCATCCACTCCATCCCGGGCGTCAAGGCCGCCGCGACGACGTATTTTCTGCCGTGGCAGGGCGGCGGAAGCTCCGGCGTGTGGAAGACGGACGGCTTCAACGGCAAGTTCCAGGCGCAGCGCTATAGCGCGAGCGGCGAGATTTTCCAGACCATCGGCGTCAAAGTGACGCAAGGCCGTGCGTTCGTCGAAACAGACACGCCGGCCAACCCGAACGATACGACGCGCGTGACGATCATCAGCCGCGCGCTGGCCAAAAAATTGTGGGGCAACGCCAACCCGATCGGCCGCGTCATCACGAATGGCGAGGGCGCGGCGCCGCGCACCGTCATCGGCATCATCGACGACTTCTACAATCCGTACGCCTGGAACATCGGGGAATTCGTCCTCTTCACGCCCGGCCGTGCCTACGACAGCAGCGGCGCCGTATTTCTCATCCGCACGGAACCGGGTGCGGTGAAGTCGGTCCTATCGCAACTCGAACCGCGGCTCCTCGCGGTAAATCCGGGCCGCGTTTTCCGCGTCCAGACCATCGCGGATCTCAAAGATCGCTACTTTTCGGGCGGCAAACTGGTGATTGGAGCGATGACCGCGATCATCATCATCCTCGTCTTCATCACTGCGCTCGGCATCATGGGCATCAGCTCCCTCGCCGTCGCCGAGCGCACGAAACAGATCGGTACGCGCCGCGCCCTCGGCGCAACACGCGCCGACATCCTCAAACACTTCCTCCTCGAGAACTGGCTGGTCACGACGGCAGGCCTCATCCTCGGCGTCATCGGCGCGTACGGACTGAATGTGCTGCTCGTCAGCAAACTCTCCGACGTCAAGATGCAGTGGGAGCTCGTGGCGGGAGGTATGGTGTTGCTTTGGATCAACGGACTGGCGTCCACCGTGCCGGCGGCAATGCGCGCTACGCTGGTGCCGCCGTCGATCGCCACACGAAGCGTCTGACCATTCATGCCGAACGTGCTCATCGTCGAGGACCAGCCGGGCGTCGCCAGCGCTCTGCGGGTCCTCTTCGATCTGCACGATGTTCCATCCGCCGTCGCGGAGAATCCCGACGCGGCCATTCGCATCGTCGAACGCGGTGACGCAGGCGTCGTCCTGCAGGACATGAACTTCACGCCCGGCACGACCGGCGGCGACGAAGGCATCGCCCTCTTCCGCCGCATGCGCGCCATCGATCCGGAGCTGCCCATCCTGCTGATGACCGCATGGACGTCACTCCAGACAGCCGTGCAACTCGTCAAGGAAGGCGCCGCCGACTACATGGCCAAGCCGTGGGACGACGCCAAACTCGTCGCGACGGTTCGCGCACTGCTGCGTGCACGCGAGCTGCGCGATGACCAAGCGCGCGAACGCCGCGGACGCGTGCAATCGCGAAAAGAGCTCGCGCGAAAACACGATCTCCGCGGCACCGTCTACGAAAGCGAATCGATGCACCGCGTCGTCTCGCTCGCGGTGCAGATCGCGCCCGCCGACGTGCCCGTGCTCATCACCGGTCCGAACGGAGCAGGGAAGGAAAAGATCGCCGAGATCATCCACGCCGGCTCGAAGCGCCGCGACAAACCGCTCGTCAAAGTGAACGCCGGCGCGATTCCGGACGATCTGGTCGAGAGCGAACTTTTCGGCGCCGAAGCGGGCGCGTACACCGGCTCGACGCGCCTGCGCATCGGCCGCTTCGAAGCCGCAAACGGCGGCACGCTCTTTCTCGACGAAATCGGCGACCTCTCCGCCGCCGGCCAGATGAAACTCCTTCGGGTCCTGCAAAGCGGCGAGTTCGAGCGCCTCGGTTCCAGCGAAACGCGCCGTGTCGACGTCCGAGTCATCACCGCCACGAACAGCGACCTGCAGCAAGCGATCGCCCGCGGCACGTTCCGTCAGGATCTCTACTTCCGCATCGCCGTAGTCGAGATCGTCGTCCCGCCGTTACGCGAACGCCGCGAGGATGTGTTGCCGCTCGCCGCATCATTTCTCGACCGTCATTCGCTCGACGACGCGTCGAAAGCCGCGCTCCTCGCGCACGATTGGCCCGGCAATGTACGCGAGCTGCAGAACCGCGTGCACCGCGCGATGGCGCTCGCATCGGGCGATACGATCACTCCCTCCGACCTCGGCTTCGGAACAGCAGGGGAGGCTCGCGCGGAAGAAGTCCCGCTCGAACGCGTGCAGATCGAGACCGCGCTGTTGAACGCCAATGGCAGCGTCTCGCGCGCGTCCGAGGCGCTCGGGCTGAGCCGGCAGGCGCTCTATCGCCGGATGGAGAAGCTCGGTATCGTGCTCGAGAGGAGACCCAAGTAGGCTGAGACTCGCCAGCCGCATCCACCTCGCCACCGGATTCGCCGCCGCGGTCGCGGTGGCGTCCACTTTCGTCGCCACGCGCGTGGCGCGCGCCGGCGTGCTGCCGCTGCCGATCGCGTTCGGCATCGCCGCGTTCATCACGATTGCCGCCGTGCTCTGGAGCTCGCGCGTCATCGTCTCGCGGATCACAGACCTCCACGCCGTACTAGGCAACGCGTTGCGCGCTTTCCGCGACGGCGACTTCGGCCTGCGGCTCGCCGCCCGCGGAGATCGCGAAGTGGCCGAGCTCAAGTCGCTCTACAACGAAATCGCTGATGCCGTCCGCAACGATCGGCGCGGCCTGCACGAAAAGGAAATCCTCCTCGACACGATGCTGCAGCGGACGCCGGTCGCCGTCGTTCTCCTCAACGCCGCAAACCGCGTCATCTACTCGAACGCCGTGGCGCGCGATCTGCTCGCCGGCGGAGCACGGATCAACGACCGGTTGCTGCACGAGATGAATCTCGCCGCGCCGTTGCGCGAATCGCTCGCCGCACCCGGTGATTCGATTTTCAAAGTCGACGACGAAACCTTCCACGTCAGCCAGCGCATCTTTCACCTCAACACGCAGCGCCACCGCCTGGTGCTCCTCGAACGTCTCACGCCGGAGTTGCGCCGGCAGGAAGTCGGCGTCTGGAAAAAAGCGATCCGCGTCATCAACCACGAGATCAACAACACCGTCGCGCCGATCAGCTCTCTCTTTCATTCCGCGCGCCGCGCACAGGAAATGCCCGAGCACCGCCACCGCCTCGACGAAATCTACGGCCTGATCGAAGAGCGCCTGACCTTCCTCCGCAACTTCCTCGACGCGTACGCCGAATTCGCGCGCCTGCCCGAACCGCGAAAGCAGCGCACCGCGTGGAGCGAAGTTCTCGACGACGTGCAGACGCTCTACCCGTTCCGCGTCGAAGGAACACCATCGCTGCACAGCAACATCGACAGCGCGCAACTGCAGCAGGCGCTCATCAACCTGGTCAAAAACGCCCACGAATCCGGCAGCGATCCGAACGAGATCGTCGTCACCGTTCAGACCGACGGCACCGACGTCGTCGTCCGCATCCTCGACCGCGGCCGCGGCATGAGCGACGACGTCATGCGCCAGGCGCTCCTCCCGTTCTACTCCACGAAACCCGGCGGTTCCGGAGTCGGCCTCGCCCTCGCCAACGAAATCATCGAAGCCCACGGCGGCCGCATGCGTTTGCAAGCGAGAGAAGCTGGAGGCACCGTTGTTACGTGCTGGCTGCGAGCAGCTGAGTAAGTCAGGCCGGCCGATCACCCTCGAACGGATTGATGATCTCAACTCCAGCCTTTTCGAAATCCGACGCATTGCGCGTGACGACGATCAATCCGTGAACGAGCGCTGTAGCCGCGATCAAACTGTCTTTGATCGGCATCGCAGTGCCGGACGCTCGAAGTGCGGCGAGTAGCTCAGACCAGCGAAGGGCCGTGTCGGCGTCCCAGGGCACACAAAAAATGTGCTGAACGCCGCCCTGGAACCACTCCTCAAGCCCTGACCGCCGCTTGCCGCGAGGTAGAAGAAGGATTCCGAAACGAACTTCGCCGAGGATGATTGGATCGACGGCGATGTCTCGCTGGAAGTGCCTCAGCCAGCGAACGACGCCTGGATCAGGCGCTGACTTTGTCGGCTCGCTCAGGACGTTCGCGTCGACGAGATATCTCACAACTCGTCTGTCGATTCCGATTGAATCGGAACGAAGAAGTCTTTTTCAGGGCAGGCAAGCAGCCAATCGACCAGACCTTCGTTCGGCAACGGCCGGTTGCGAACGAGTTTGTACTCGCCCTCATCGAGGCGCTCGACGGCAAACTCGTCGCCCGGCTCAAGGCGGTCCTGCTCCCGAATGGCGGCGGGCAGCACGATCTGTCCCTTCGATGACATCGTCGTTTTCATGATACGTAAGATAACGTCTTACTTCGATCCTGTCAATGTCCGCTCACCAGAATGTCCCGCCCATCCCTCGCGTTCCCTTGCTCCGATATGAACGTCAAGCGCGCGGCGAAGTATGGGTTCTGTTCCGGGGTGCGGATAGCGGATCTGAAGGTGAAGCGATTCGCGGCTGGTGGGGGACGCGGAGCGATTCTCGGGCAGGTCGTGCACAACGAGCGCGTCGTCGAAGAGATGGAGCAGCTCGGTGTTCGGACCATCGACGAGATCGATGCCGTGCAGGAGCCAACCATCGTCTTCTCCGCGCATGGCGTTCCGCCTTCGTTTCACACGCACGCAAAATCGGCCGGACTGCAGGTGCTCGATACGACGTGCAAGTTCGTTTATGACATTCATCGCGAAGCTGGCAAAGCACTCAACGATGGCTATCACCTCATCTTCATTGGCGATCCGAAGCATCGCGAGGTCATCGGCTACACGCACGATCTCGATCCGAGCTCGTATCACATCGTCACGACTGTCGACGGCGCTGACGCGATTGACTGGACTCAGTATTCGAAACTCAAAGTTTTCTACCAGACCACGCTGAACGCCGAAGAGTTTGAGGACGTCGTCAACGCGATCGAGCGGCGGGCGAACTCCGTGGAGCGCGGCGACACGATCTGCTACGCAACGAAGGAAAATCAGGACGCGGCGCGCGTGCTCGCGCATGACCCGGAGGTTGACGCGATCGTCATCATCGGCGGCAAGAAGAGTGCGAATACCAAACATCTGTGGGAGATCTGCCGCGAGGCCAAGCCGTCGTATCTCGTGCAGGGCGCGGACGATCTCGATCCGTCGTGGTTCGCGGGCGTGCGCACGGTCGGTGTCACCGCGGGATCGTCGACGCCCGACTACGTCATCGTCGAAGTCGAGGAACGGCTGAGCACGATCGAACGTAATACGTTGCAGGCCGCGGACTAAAGTCAGCACACCCCTCGTTTTCTCTCGCGTTCATGAAGCCGACCCGTTACTTGCTTCTTGTGTTTGCGCTCGCCTGCGTCATTCCCTCGGCGGGCGCGGTCGAGCTCAACTGCCGCGGTCCCGCGAATGTCGAGTCGTTCAAATATTCATGGAAGCTGCGCGGCGGACTCTCATGGATCGCCGGCATCATGTTTCCCACCTCCGGCATCGGCGAGTTGAAGACGACGTATCCCGCTGCCGGCCGCAACGCTATCGACAGCTCGCTGCTCATCACTGCTCCGGCCGGCAAAAGCGGCTTCTACGCGTATGAAACGCAGATCGAAGCGTCGGGGCAGCGCACGCTGATGACGTACCACGCGTATTCGTGGAAGGACAAATCGCGCAAGGAGCGGACGCTGTTCGATTACAACGCCGGCGTGGCGCGGATGCACAAGGAGACGCCGGAGAAGCAGTGGGACAAGACAGACCACCTTCCGGCCGGTGCCTTCCACGACGTCGTCAGCGCGATCTACTACCTGCGCGAGAACGCGGCCACGATTCGCGGTCCGGTGGCGACGCAGATCTACTCCGACGGCAAGTCGTATCCGGTCATTGTGCGGCCGGCGAACCGGCAGATGTTCAGCATCGGCGGCCAGCAAATCGGCGCCAGCGGATTCGAGATCGTCGACGGCCCCGGCGGCAAGAAGTGGCCCGGCGGCATGAAGATCTGGTTATCCGATGACGCGCGCCGCATCCCGTTCCGCATCGAGATCATCCAGAGCATGGCCTCGCTGCAGCTCGATCTTCAGACGATCGATTCGTGCGCGTTCATGCAGGCGTCGAAGTGACGAACCGCGCGACAGAATATTGATAACCGCGCTGTCGATCGAGCCTTGGGCAACCAACGCT
>DASYJY010000132.1:0-56821 GCA_035995985.1 Thermoanaerobaculia bacterium
CGTCCATCTCGTCGTTGAGCAGAATGCCGGTGCCCTTCGCGGTGACACCCGCGCCGAACCAATCGTTGAGCGTGTACGTGTTGCTGACCATGTTGCCGTCGCCATCGACGACCGAAAAATGCGTGGTATCGCTCCCCTCGAACGGCGCCGGATTGCCCGCGCGAATCTCGCTCGATGTCGACGCGTGCACGAGATCGATCGTCTTCCGCCGCTCCTCGGCGAACGCATTCGAAGTCAGCGCGGTGACCGGCAACTTGACGAAATCAGGATCCCCAAGAAACTCGGCCCGGTCCGCAAATGCCCTTCGCATTACCTCGGTAATGAGATGAAGGTACCGCGCCGACTGCCACCCGGCCGATGCGACGTCGTACTTTTCCAGCATGTGCAGCATCTCGATGATGGCGATGCCGCCCGAGGACGGCGGCGGCATAACGATGAAGTCGTGTCCGCGATAGCTGCCGCGCAACGGCGTCCGGATCACAGGCTTGTAGTCGCGTAAGTCCTGCATCGTGATCAGACCGCCGTGCGCTTTCATGTCAGCAACGATGCGCTTCGCCGTCACGCCTTCATAGAAATCGCGAGGATTGGTCTGGATGCGCGCCAGCGTCGCTGCAAGCTCCGGCTGTTTGAATCGCTCGCCCATCGTGTAGAGATGTCCGCCGCGCAGAAAGATGCGCCGGCTCTCCGGCCACGGCTCGAGTTTCTTCAGCGTCTCTTTGTCGCGAAACACGCCGTCGAGAAACGGGCTCACCACAAACCCCGCGGCCGCAAGCCTCCGCGCCGGCTCGACCAGCTCACTCCATTTCAACTTGCCGTGGCGCTTGTGGACGAGCATCAATCCGGCCACGGTTCCCGGAACGCCAATCGCTTTGTAACCGTCGGTCGAAGCGCCTTTGATGATCTTCCCGTTCGCGTCGAGATACATGTCTCGCGATGCCGCCAGCGGCGCTCGCTCGCGATAGTCGATGGCCTCGCTCGTTCCGTCGGCCATGCGGATCAGCATGAAACCGCCGCCGCCGAGGTTGCCGGCAGCCGGCCAGGTGACGGCCATCGCCAGCGCCGTCGCGATCGCCGCGTCGACCGCGTTGCCGCCCTTTCTCATGATCTCGACGCCGACCTGCGCCGCAATCCCGCTCGTCGCCGCGACCATCCCGTGCTTCGCGGCAACGGGATCGCGTAACGCGGAGTACGCGGTAGTGGCGGAGAGAAGGAAGAGTGTGGCGATCAGCTTCCGCATGGCGCGGAAGTGTACTTGCTCACGACCGGTAGTCGGCGTTGATGGAAATGTAGTCGTGGCTGAGGTCGGAGGCGAGGACGACGGTCGTTGCGGTGCCGCCGCCGAGGTCGAGAAGAATCGGGACGCGTTCGCGGGTGAAGACTTTGGCGGCGTCCTTTTCTTTGTAAACCGCGGGCTCGCCGTTGGTGACGAGTTGTACGTTCGCGGCGAAGAGTGAAACGCGTTTGACGTTGAAACGTGCGCCGCTGCGGCCCAGAGCGGCCAGCATGCGGCCCCAGTTTGGATCGCCGCCATGGAGGGCGGTCTTCACGAGCGGTGAGGTTGCGACGGCGTGAGCTGCTAACTTAGCGTCGCGCTCCGTTTTCGCGCCAAGGACCGTCAGCTCCATCACGCGCGTGGCGCCTTCGCCGTCGCGGACGATCATCCAGGCTAGATCGCGGCAAACGGTGTTGAGTGCGCGCTGAAAGTCGGCGATGTCAGCGCGCGACGTGTTGCCGAGTTTGCCCGAGGCCATGAGCAGCACGGTGTCGTTCGTCGAGGTGTCGCCGTCGACGGAGATGGCGTTGAAGCTCTGATCGACGGCGATGGTCAGCGCGCGTTTGAGCGTGAGCGGATCGAGCGCGGCATCGGTCATCACGAAGCCGAGCATGGTGGCCATGTTCGGATGGATCATGCCGGCGCCTTTGGCGACGCCGACGATGCGTCCGCGCTTGCCACCGAGGGTGAACGTGGCTTGCGTGACCTTCGGCCCGACATCGGTGGTGAGGATGGCGTGCGAGAGTGCGTCGATGCCGCCGGATGAGAGGCGCGTGATGGCGTCGGGCAGCGTTGCGGTCACCTTCTTATCCGGGAGGACAACGCCGATGACGCCGGTCGAGGCGATGAAGATTTCATCGTCGCTGCAGGCGAGCAGTTCAGCGGCGCGCGAGCGGACGCGTTTCGCGGCGTCGTGTCCGGCTTTGCCGGTGACGGCGTTCGCGCAGCCGGCGTTGATGACCACCGCTTTCAGTTTGCCGCCGCTGTTTTTCAGCGCGGATTTCGACAGCGTCACCGGCGCGGCCTGGAAGCGATTCTTCGTGAAGACAGCAGCTGCGTTCGCGCCATCGGGAGCGACGATGAGTCCGAGGTCCGGCCGCTTTTTGCGGATGCCGGCGCGGACGCCGGAGGCGAGGAAACCTTTGGGGAGTTTCATGAGTCGGGGATACGCGCGGCTGCGCCGCTGCGCACAGACAAGAGTGTCTGTGCCACCTGCGGCGCGAAAAAAATTCGCTGAGGCGCAAGAACTCGAAGATTGTGTGGCACAGACACTCTTGTCTGTGCGGCGCGGAGCTGACGGTTCGCGTTCATCACTTCAAACACTCCTGCGCCGCGGCGCGAACCCGCTCCGGCGCTGTCCCGCCGTACGAGCTTTTCTTCGCCAGCATTCCGTCGAGCGTCACGCCGTGTTGTTTGGCGAGCGAGGGGAGATCGGCGAGATTGCGGCTGACCTGATCGTGCGCTTCTCGGAACGGCATTCCGGTCGCCGCGAGTGCATCGGCGACGGCGGTGGCGATGAGCGCGTCGCCGCCGGCGGCGGCGCGCATACGGCCGCGATCAAGGGCGAGTCCGGCGATCAGTTCGTTCAGCGCGGGAAGCAGCGAGGCGATGACGGCGCGCGTGCGGAACAACGGCTCCTTGTCGAGCTGCAGGTCTTTGTCATACGCGAGCGGAAGACCTTTGAGCAGTGCGATGAATCCGGTCAGTTCGCCAATGGCGCGCGCCGCGTAGCCGCGAGTGAGTTCGAGGACATCGGGATTCTTTTTCTGCGGCATGCGCGACGAGCCGGTGGCCATCGCATCCGGCAGTTCGACATACGCCGCTTCGTCGGACGTGAAGAAAATCAAATCCTCTGCGAACCGCGAGAGATGCGTGAGCAGCATCGAAGACGCGAAGAGATACTCCGCGGCGAAGTCGCGATCGGAGACGGCATCGATCGAGTTCGCCGTCGCGCACGCGAAGCCGAGGGAGCGCGCCAGCGCGTCGCGATCGATCGGGAGCGGCGTGCCGGCGAGTGCGCCGGAGCCGAGGGGGCATTCATCGCCACGTTCGATGGCGCTGGTGAAACGCGAACGGTCGCGGCGGAGCATTTCGACGTACGCGAGGCACCAGTGTCCGAATGTGATCGGCTCCGCTTGTTTCGAATGCGTGTAGCCGGGCATCGGCGTCGCTGCTTCTTCCGCGGCGCGTGTCGCGAGCGTGGCGATCAACGTTGACGTTGCATCGAGTGCTTCATTGCAAGCGCGCTTCAACCACAGCTTAAGATCAGTCGCAACCTGGTCATTGCGCGAGCGGCCGGTGTGCAACTTGCCGGCGCCGGCGCCAATCAGTTCGTAGAGCTTTGCCTCGACGTACGAATGGACGTCTTCGTAGTCGCCGACGGTTGGTGGTTCGATGCGAACGAAGGCGCCGAGGATCGCGTCGAGTTCATCCTCATCCAGTACACCGACTTCGGACAGCGCGCGGGCCCAGGCGATCGAGCCTTCCACGTCGTCGTCGAACAGCTCGCGGTCGAACGCGAACGAGTCGTTGAGCCGCCGCAGCAGCGGCGACGGCTCGCCCTCGAAGCGCCCGCCCCACAGCTTCTGCGTCAACCGGCCGCCTTCCGCAGCCGCGCGGCGGTCACTTCATCGGCGGGCAGCGTATCGTCGAGACTCTTGTCGGCCGCGATGCGATTGCGTCCGCGCGTCGGCAGTCCGAAGACGCGAATGAATCCCGCCGCGTCGCGCGCGTCGTAGCCGGTCATGTTGAAACTGGCCAGCTCCTCGCTGTACAGCGAATTCGGCGACGTGCGGCCGATGATCGTCGTATTTCCCTTGTAGAGCTTGAGCGTGATGGTGCCGCTGACCTTGGCGGTGATCGAGTCGACGAATGCGTCGAACGCTTCCTTCAGCGGCGAGAACCACTGGCCGAAGTAGACGAGCTCCGCGTACCGCGTGGCAATGCGTTCTTTTTCGTGCGCGCTGTCGCGGTCGAGCGTGATCGATTCGAGCGCCTTGAGCGCGGTGACGAGCAGCGTGCCGCCCGGCGTTTCGTACACGCCACGCGACTTGATGCCGACCAGCCGGTTCTCAACGAGGTCGACGCGGCCGACGCCATTGCGTCCGGCGATTTCGTTGAGCGCGATCACGATCGCCGCCGGCGACATGACCGCGCCATTGACGGCGACGGGAACGCCGGCTTCGAACGTGATGGCCACTTTCTCCGGCGCGTCGGGCGCGATCATCGGATCGACGGTTAGCTTGAACATCGACGCTTCCGGCTCGAACGACGCATCCTCGAGTGGGCCGCCTTCGTGCGAGAGATGCCAGAGGTTGCGGTCGCGCGAATACGGATCCTTCTTCGTCACCGGCACGGGGATGCCGCGCGATGATGCGTAGTCGATGGCGTCTTCGCGCGAGACGATGTCCCACTCGCGCCACGGCGCGATGACGGCCAGCTCCGGCGCGAGTGCCTGATACGCGAGCTCGAAGCGGACCTGGTCATTGCCTTTGCCGGTGCAACCGTGCGCGAGCGCGTCACATCCGGTAGCGAGCGCGATCTCCACCTGCTTGCGAGCGATCAACGGACGCGCGGTGGATGTGCCGAGGAGGTAATCCTTCTCGTAAATGGCGCCGGCTTTCAAAACGGGAAAGAGGAAGTCGCGCGCGAACTCTTCCTTCGCATCGATGAGATGGAAATCGCACGCACCGGTGCGATACGCCTTCTCCGCAAGGCCCGCCGTTTCTTCGGCCTGGCCGACATCGACGGCAACGGCCACGACTTCGCAGCCGTAGTTTTCCTTGAGCCATGGAATGATGATCGAGGTGTCCAGACCACCGCTGTAGGCGAGGGCGACTTTTTTGTAAGTGTGTTTCACGCTGCTTTCTCCTTGACGATCGCGAGCACCTGCTCCAGCGCGTCGATGAATTCTGCGAATGCCTTCTTCGGCGTGATGTACGGCGGCAGAAGGCGGATGACGTTGTCGCGCGCGGTGCCACAGACGAATCCTCTGGCGAGGAGTTCGGCCACGACCGGTTTCGCGGGTCCATCGAGCTCGATGCCCCACATGAATCCCTGACCGCGGATTTCGACGATGGACGCGTTGCGCGATTGCAACGCGTCCAGCTGCGCGTTGAACCAGTCGCCGATCGTGGTGACGCGATCGAGGAGATTCGACTCTTCGATCTCGTCGAGAACTGCCAGTCCGAGTCGGCAGGCCACGGGGTTGCCACCGAACGTCGTGCCGTGGTGGCCTGGCCTAACGACGCCTTCGATGGCATCGCCGGTGAGCACCGCACCGAGCGGGAGTCCGCCGCCAAGCGGCTTGGCGAGCGTAACGATGTCGGGGACGATGCCGCTCTGCTGGAAGGCGAACAGCGTTCCGGTGCGTCCGAGTCCGCATTGGATCTCGTCGAAGATCAGAATCGCGCCGGTGCGGTCGGCCACGCGGCGCGCGGCGGCGAGGAAATCGTGCGAGAGCGGGATGATGCCGCCCTCCCCCATCACCGGCTCGAGGAAAATCGCGCACGTTGATTCGTCAACGGCGCCTTCGAGCGCGGCGACGTCGTTCGGTTCGACGAACGTGACGCCGGGAATCAGCGGCTCGAACGGCGCGCGGTACGCCTCGTGTCCGGTCATGGCCAGCGATCCCATCGTCCGTCCGTGGAAGCTTTCGTTGAGCGCGACGATGCCGGCGCGGCCGGGATTGGCGAGGCGCGCAAACTTCAGCGCCGCTTCGTTCGCCTCCGTGCCGCTGTTGCAGAAAAACGCGCGGCAGAGTCCCGAGGCGCGCACGAGCCGCTCGGCGAGCAGACCCTGCGCGGGGTGGTAGTAGAGATTGGAGACGTGCAGCAGCGCGTTCGATTCATCGCGCATCGCTTTGATGAGTCGCGGATGGCGATGGCCGAGGACGTTGACGGCGATGCCGCCGAGCAGGTCCCAGTATTCGCGGCCGTCCGCGTCGGTGATGCGTGCGCCTTTTCCGCTACGCGGATGGAACGGCGTGCGCGCGTACGTGCCGAGGAGGAAGGCCTTCTCGCGCTCTTCGACGGCGGCGGGGGATTCGTCATGCAGCAACAAGGTTCGTACCTCCCTCTTCTCCGATGGTGATTCGCCGCACGCCCGATCCGAGCGCGTGCAGCGCGGCTTGCAGCTTGGGGCGCATGCCGCCGGTGACGACTGATGTGCCGAGGAGCGCCTCCGCTTCGTCGGCGTGCAGCTGGGCGACGACGTTGCCGCGCGCATCGAGCAGGCCGGCAACATCGGTGATGAAGATCAATTCTTCCGCGCCGAGGGAAACGGCGATCGCGGCGGCGGCGGAATCGGCATTCACGTTCAGCAGCGTTCCGTTCGGACCTTCGGCGACGGACGAAACGACCGGCAGGATTCCGTAGCTGACGATGGCGCGAAGCAGCGTCGGATCGCCGCCGATGACGCTGCCTACGTGGCCGAGGTCGACGCCATCGATGGGCGGATGAAGTTCGGCGGTCAGCGTCGATGCGTCGCAGCCGCTGATGCCGGCGCACCGCACGCCGATCGCTGCCAGCTCCGCGACGAGCATCTTGTTGACGGAGCCGGCCAGCGTGGCCACGACGACGTCGAGTGTCTCGTCATCCGTGACGCGCAGCCCGGCGTGCGTCCGCTTCGGAATGCCGCGGCGTTTCAGATTCGCGTCGACATGCTTGCCGCCGCCGTGAACGAGGACGATCTCGTCGCCACGCTTCCACTGCGCGGCAATCGCGTTCAGCGCTTCCGCGCGCCGCACCCGATCATCGAGAAGGCTTCCGCCCAACTTGATGACGTTCATCAGAGCAGCGCCTCCGTCTCCGCGAAGCCGCACATGCGGTTGAAGTTCTGCACCGCCTGCGACGCGGCGCCTTTGAGCAGGTTGTCGATGACCGAGACGATGACGGCGCGGCGGCCGCCATGCAGGAGCTGGAAGCCGATGTCCGCGCGCGGCGTGCCGACGACGTTCTTGAGCTCCGGCAGTTGGCCGGCCGGCAGCACGCGCACGAACGGGGCGTGCTCGTACATACGGTGATACGCATCCGCGATCTGCTGCTCGGTCATCGCGTGCGTGAAGCCGATGTGCATCGTCGACAGGATTCCGCGATGGACCGGGAGCAGGTGCGCGACGAAGACGACCGGCGCGCGGTCGCCGAGGTGAAGCTGCTGGCGGATCTCCGGCTCGTGGCGATGGTGGCCGACGCCGTACGCTTTGAAATTGCCGAACAGTTCGGCGAACGAGAAGTTCAGATCGGCCTTCTTGCCGGCGCCGGAGACGCCGCTCTTCGAATCGCAGATCACCGGCTGCTCGCGGTCGATGGCGAACGTGAGCGGCCGAAGCGCTAGCAGGATCGAGGTCGGATAGCAGCCGGGATTGGCGACGAGCCGCGCGTTTTTCAACTCACCGTTGCAGTACTCCGTCAATCCGTACACGGCCTCGCCGAGCAGGTTCGGACGCTCGTGATCGAAGCCGTACCACGTCGGATACATCGACGGCTCTTCGAGGCGAAACGCGCCGGAGAGGTCGATGACCTTCATGCCGTGGTCGAGAAGCTGCGGCGCAAGATTGGCGGAGACTTCGTTTGGCGTGCAGAGGAAAACGATCTCCGGCTGCGCGCTGAGAAGCGCCTCCATCGTGAACGGCTCGGCGATGAACTGCGGTAGGGTGGGCGTAACCGGACCGCGCGCCGTGCTGCTCGACGAGAAGAGCGCAACGAGCTCCACCTCGGCATGCCGCGCAAGGATGGCGGTCAGCTCGGCGCCGGAGTACCCGGTGGCGCCGACGATGGCTACACGCTTCCTTGTATTGATGTTCGTTTCGTTCATGGTTGGAGTCCCAGGAAAAAATCAGCGAGCGGTGCGGCGGCGGACGCCGATGGTTCGTCGCACGCGTTCGACAAATGCCGAGGCGGCGGACGGAGTGCGGAAGGCCACGAAGATGGTGTCGTCGCCGCCGACGGTGCCGAGGACGCCGTCGATGGAGGCGGCGTCGATAGCGCTGGCCACCGGCTGCGCGCTGGCGGCCGGCGTACGGATGACCACGAGATTGCCGGCGGTGTCGGCGCCGGTGACGTATTCAGCGACAGCCTGCTCGAGCCGCGTCTCGACGACGTCGCGCGGCGCGAAAGCGACGACCGCGCCGCCGGCGAAGGCATCGCGCGTCACGTAGCCGTTCGGCGACTTGGCCACACCGAGCTCGCGCAGATCGCGGGAGAGCGTCGGCTGCGTCACGCGGAAGCCGCGCTTTTTGAGGAGCGCCAACAACTCATCCTGCGAATGGACGGACTGGTCGCCGACGATGCGAAGAATCTCGTCGCGTCTGCGAAGCCCGTCCCCGTGCGCATGAATATTCATCGGCGTGAATTTTTATGCATACCTCGGCCGATGTCAACAGGGTCGTGTTCGCTCTCATTCCGGCATAAAGCGACTCGGCACACGAGTTGCCAAATCGCGGCAGTCGGTGTCTCACCCCCAGGAGGACACGCCATGACGAAGGATGAGTTGGGAAAGCTTCGGATCGCCGTACCGTGCCCCGCCTCGTGGGAAGGAATGGCAGGCGATGAGCGCGTGCGTCACTGCTCGCTCTGCAGCCTGAACGTCTATAACTTCGCGGAGATGAGGGGCGACGAAGTGCGCGACCTCCTCGTGCGGACCGAAGGACGCGTTTGTGCGCGGCTCTACCGGCGCGCGGACGGAACGGTGCTGACGCGCGACTGCCCGACCGGACTTCGCGCGGTGCGGCAGCGGGCGTCGCGCGTCGCCGCGGCATTGATCGCGGCAATGCTCAGCCTCCCGGCGCTCGCGTTTGGTGGCACGGCGTGCCCAAAGCCGCGTCTCAAGGCGCGTGGATCCAAGGTAACGCTCAAGATCGAGCGGGTGACCACGGCGCAGCTGGCCGCGTTCACGGGCATGGTTCGCGATCGGGCGGGAGTCCCTCTCCGCGGCGTGAGCATCAGCGTCCGCGACGAGGCGACGAACGGCGCGGAGGTCAAAGTATTCACCGACGCGAAGGGCGCCTTCACGATCGCTGACCTGAACGACGGCATCTATCGAATCGAGGTGACACTCCCCGGCTTCACACCGGCGAGGATGGAACATCTTGAACTGAAGGCCAGCCAAGTGACGCACGCGAGTGTCGCGCTGCGGTTGGAGACGCAACCCACGGTCACGGTTGGAGTGCTCGCACCGATCATCACGAACGACGCCGGCAAAACGACGATCCCTGAGGATGTTCTCCGGCGACTGCCGTTCTGACGCGTGCGTGGGTCAAGTGCTGCATCACTGCTCAACCCGTGACCGTGCCTTTCCGCCCTTCAGGGTCAACAAAGCTGCCAAAAAGCGTGATTTAAGGCCATTCTTACGCGGCACCGATCTTGATCTAGCTCACCCCTTCGACCCCCGGAAAATTGACGTTTCACGAAGGGAAAGTAATGAAGAGAATCTCTCTCGTCCTGGTATTTCTGTTCCTGTCAGCAACCATCGGCTATGCCCAGGCCACCGTTCCTCCCGGGCAAGCGAAGAAGTTTCCGTCGCTCGATGAGCAACTCAAGAAGGCGCACGCCAATCCCGGCAGCGAGCTCGAAAAGCTGATCAAGAAGAATCAGGACTTCGACAAGCTCAAAGACAAAGATGCGGACGATCCGATCGTCCCGCCTTGGCTCAAGTCGTACTGGCGGAAGGGACATCCCGAAGCCAACTACGACAATGCCAACGACCCGACCGGCGGCTATCCGCTCGTCCTGAAGGAAGTCCTGGAGTGGTTGATGACGCACCAGGATATGAAGCCGGGCAATCCGGAAGCGAACATGGCGCCCGGCCGCAACTTTCAGGATCTCGACGCCGACGACGACGTGGCGACGGCATCCGCGGCGAAACGCTTCGGACACTTCACCGTCCTCGGCGGCACGCCCGGAACGAACGTCCGCACGTCGGGCGCGCAGACGGTTTCGCGCAGCGAGTCGGACATCCGCATCAACTACTGGAATCCTCTGAAGATCATCGCCGCCTCGAACAACATCGGCGGCTCGGGCATGCAGGGCGAGTATTACTCGACCGATGGCGGCGTCACGTGGGGGCAGAGCAGCCTTCCCCTCGCCAGCGGCGACGCCTTCCACTCCGATCCGACGGTCGACTGGAGCTCCGACGGCACGGCGTGGTCGACCACGATGGGCATCAACTCCGGCAGCACGGTGCTGAAGGTGCAGTCGTACCGCTCGGCCAACGGCGGCGCGACGTGGACGTTCGACGGGACCATCTCCGGCACGCAGACCAACACCGACAAGCAGATGCAGTGGATCGACCACAGCGCCACGTCGGCCTTCGCGAACAACAACTACGTCATCTGGCACAACGGCAACCCCGCCTTCATGAACCGCCGCACGTCGACCGGATGGGGCGCGCCGATCCAGGTCAGCGACGCGCAGGCCACCGGCACCTGCATCGGCGCCGACGTGAAGACCAACTCCGCCGGCGACGTCTTCGGCTTCTTCCCCGACACCGGCTCGCGCGGCATCTACGTCGTCAAATCGACGAACGGCGGCGCAAGCTACGGCGCGCCGGTCAAGCTCGTCACCACATTCGATTCGTACGACATCGGCGTCCCGTCGTTCTCCAGCCGGCGCATCCTCGTCTACGTCTCGGGCGGCGCGTACAAAAACGGCACGACCAACAACGTCTACGCGCTCTGGACCGATCTCTCCGGCGACAGCGGCTGCACCGCGGCGGCGAACGAGCCGGGCACCAGCACGACGTCGACCTGCAAGACGCGCATCTGGTTCTCGCGCTCGACCGACGGCGGCGCAACCTGGAGCGCCCGCGTCAAGATCAACAATCAGAGCGGTCTCAATGACCAATTCAACCAGTTCCTCGCCGTCGACGAAACCAACGGCACCCTCGGCGCGATCTACTACGACACCGTCGCCGACGCAGGCCGCAAGAAAGTCGACGTCTACTATCAGATGTCCACCGACGGCGGCGCGACCTGGCAGGCGGCCGTCAAGGTGACGACCGCGATGACTGATGAGACGGTGGCCGGCGCCGACTCCGGCAATCAGTTCGGCGACTACAACAGCCTCTCCGGATACGGCAACGCCTTCTTCCCCTCCTGGACCGACCGCCGCAACAACGCGAAGGAAGAGATCTGGACCGCGAAGATCACCACGTCGACGGCGCCGACGTTCTCGATTTCCGGCAACGCCGGAACGACCGGAGCCACAGTTTCGACGACCGGCGGCTCGGCCACCAGCGACGCATCGAGCAACTACACGATCGCCAATCTCGCGGCCGGCACGTACACCGTGACGCCGACGAAGTCCGGCTGCACCTTCTCGCCGGCATCGAGCTCCGTCACCATCACCTCGGCCAACGTCACCGGCGTGAACTTCACCGCGACGTGTACGGCGCCGACGTTCTCGATCAGCGGCAACGCAGGCACCACCGGCGCGACGGTCACCGCCGGATCGGCGTCCGCGACGAGCGACGCGTCGAGCAACTATTCGATGTCGGGCTTCGTGGCCGGGACCTACACCGTGACGCCGAGCAAGTCGGGCTGCACGTTCTCCCCTGCCTCGAGCTCCGTCACCATCACCTCGGCCAACGTGACCGGAGTCAACTTCACCGCCACGTGCGGCACCGGCGACACGCAGCTCACCAGCGGCGTGGCGCTGACCGGCCAGAGCGTCGCGCTGAATGCGTGGAAGTACTACTTCATCACCGTTCCTCCCGGCGCGACGAACCTCACCGTCGCCACGTCCGCCGCGACGGCCGACGTCGATCTCTTCACGCAGTTCAACGTCAAGCCGACGTCGACGACCTACATCTGCCGTCCATTCACGTCGTCCGGCAATGAAACCTGCTCGGCGGCGAACCCCTCTTCCGGCACCTGGTGGTTCGGCGTGAATGGCTTCGCCGCCGGCAACTTCACGATCACCGCCACGGTCACAACGCCGGTCGCGACGTTCTCGATCTCCGGCAGCGCCGGCACCACGGGCGCAACGGTCACCGCCGGATCGCAGGGCGCGACCAGCGACGCCTCCAACAACTACGTCATCAGCGGTCTCGCCAACGGCACATACACCGTGACGCCGGCGAAGAGCGGATGCACGTTCACGCCGGCCACTCTCTCCGTGACCGTCGCCGGTGCGAACGTGACCGGCAACAACTTCACGGCGAGTTGCAGCGGCCCAACGACGCTCTTCTCCAACGGATTCGAGAGCGGCACCGGATGGTCGACCGTACAGGTCTCCGGGACGGCAGGCGCGTGGACCATCGTCACCGCGGGAACGCATCCAACCAACGCGCCGCACGGCGGCAGCAGCCTGGCGCGATTCAATTCCTTCGATTCAGCGAGCGGCTCACAAACCCGCATCTTTCAGACAACCGGCTTCGCGATTCCCGGCACGGCCACCACGGCCACGCTGACGTTTTGGGTCTACCACGACACCGGCTTCACATCCGCGAATGACCGCGTGCAGGTGCAGGCCTCGACCACCGGAACGTGGGCGAACGTCGGAACCGCCGTCAGCCGCTTCGATGGCACGACCGGCTGGAAGCAGCACACGATCGACATGACCGCCTACAAAGGCACGACCGTCCAACTCGGCTTCCTCGGCATCAGCGTCTTCGGCAACGACGTCTACATCGACGACGCCGTCGTCACCACGCCATAACGCAGCATCAATCCGCATTTGAATTTGGGGGAGGGCTCACGCTCTCCCCCTTTTTGCCGGCGCCCAACAGTCAGGGCGGCGGGTTGATGTTGGTGCCGGTGCACTTCGCCGTCGAGCCGTCGGTGAGTGTCGTACCGGGCGGGCAAACGAGGACGCCTCCGGCCGGGCCGATCACCGCCCCAACGGCTACTGCCGGCGAACAGCCGTTGCCTAGAGTGGCGGCGTCGAACTCGCCGATGAGCCTGTTTCCGCCGGCAGTATTGCCGAATTGCGTGACCGTAACCCAGTTCTGGCTCGGGCGCGGGCCGGTAGTGAACGCGTTCTGTGACAGGTTCGAACGCGCGTTCGTCGGGAGGCGCTGCCCTCCGATCTCTTTTGTCACCGAGTAGCTCGTGCTGCCGCCGTTGTTGAGGTTGAGATACAACCAACCGCCGGCGTCAGCGGTGGGCAAATAAACATCTACATACGACGCGGTCGAAGACGCGGCGTTCAGCCTTAGCGGCGTCGGCGACGGGCATAACGTACCGCAAGGCGCAGCAGTGTTGGGGTTTTCGTGCTCATCGAATTTGACGAGCTCCGAAACGATCATGGTTGCCGACGTGGATGCGTCAGCACAGCTGCCAATGCCGAAGCCTTCACGCCAGACTGTGAGGTTGGTCGCGTAAGCGCCTGTGCCACCCTCGATATAGCGTGCTGCAAACAGTGAGGGAAGCGGCTGGCGGCGGTCGATCGTCCGTGTGGTCGCCGGGGTGTAGCGGTCGTAAAACGTGTATGGCAGCCGCGTGTCTACATTCGATCCGGCGCCACCTCCCTCCGGTATCGCTCGGATGTGGACCATCGGATTGCCGCCGGCGTCATTCGAAGACGCGGTCCTTCCGGCCGGAGCGGGTACGAGCTGCTGGTAGTCGCCAATCAGCACGTTGTCGAAAAGGATGTCGTCTGTGTAATAACGCGGATCAGCTGGAGAGCGCGTCGTGCAACTCGCCACGACGTCAATCGTGGCGTAGCCGATCGCGCTCGCGTGGACGCTGCCGACAGCGCGGTTGCATGAGCTTGTGGCTCCCGTCGTAAGCGCTTTGCGAACCTCCGCCATGATGGTCGCAGGAATGACTCCGGGAATGACGGCGCAATCGATTGCGGCACGGAGATTGGGGTTGCTGGCCGGCCAGGTCGATCCCGATGTGGTGCCGGACGTGGTTCCGTTCGGCGGCGCGACCGTATTTCTTATGAGGACATCGGCCACGTTGATGGACTGCACGTCGTAACCGCCCAGGAAGAGGTTGAAGGTCAGCACCGGATACGCGTAATCGGTCCACAGCGTGACGTGTGCAATCTGGGGATAGCGCGAGACATTCGTGACGGTGAAGAGTGTCGTTCGCCCGCTTGCGCCGGAGAGATCGACCTCGAAATACGGCAGCAGCAGCGTCGCGGCGGGACCGACCTTGATGTCGCAACTGTCGTCGTTCGCGATCGCCGAAGGCAGTGGCGTCTTCCTCACCGCTCTCCTCCTCTGCGCCGGTCCATCAGACGCGATGGCGGCGGCAGTCGTCTCGATGCACTGCGCGGTCGAGCCGTTCGTGAGCGTCGTGCCGGGCGGACATAAGAACACTCCGCCGGCGGGGCCGATCGGTGCCGCGGAGCTTGGGAAGGCAGCAGGCGAGCAACCGTTGCCGAGCGATGCCGCGTCGAACTCCGCCGTCATTCGGTTGCCACCCTTCGCATCACCAAACATCGTCACCGTCACCCAGTTCTGGCTCGGCCGCGGACCGGCGTTCGGCTCGTGGTTCACCGAGTACGTCGTGCTGCCGCCGTTGTTCAGATTGAGATAAAGCCAGCCGCCGAAGTCGGAGCCGGCGATGGCCGGATACGAAGAACTGGACGACGACGTCGAGGACGTTGCCGGAAGCCGCGGGCGCGAGACCAGCGAGTCGTTGCCGAGCGTGAACGGGTTCTCGTGCTCATCGAAGCGTACGACTTCCGCCACATCCATCGTTGCCGACGTGCCTGCATCGGCGCAGCTGCCGCGATCGAATCCCTCGCGCCAGATATTCAGGTTCGTCGCGAACGCGGCCGGGCCGCCCTGAACGACGCGCGCCGCAAATGTGGACGGTAATGGCTGCCGGCGGTCGGACGCCCGGCTGGCAGCCGGTGTGTACCGATCGTAGAACGTGTACGGCAGCGCCGTTGCCGCCTTCGATCCGGCGCCGCCGCCCTCGGGCACGGCTCGAATGTGAACCATCGCGTTGCTGGAGCCGTCAAACGAAAACGACGTCGTTCCTACCGGAGCCGATCCCAGCTGCTGGTAGTCACCGATCAGGACGTTGTCGAACAGAAGGTCGTTCGTGTAGTAAAGCGGATCGGTCGGAAGGCGGCTGGTGCAGCTCGCAACGAGGTCGATGGTGATGTAGCCGATCGCGTTCGCGTGAACGCCGCCAACCCGGTTCACACATGCGGCAGCGCCACCCGGGTTGTAAATACCCGTGGTGAGAGCCACTCTGACCGCGGCAACGAGAATCACACTCAGCGCACCGGGCTGACTGGAGCAGTTGATGGAAGTGCCGCCACCCGCGAAGTTCGGGTTGGCGGTGAAGCCAGCCGATAACGGGCCGAGTGGCGACTGCGCCGTGGTCGGTCCCGTACCGTTGTTCTGCGCAACCGTGCCGTTGTTCAGAATCTGGTTCATCGAGATGCCCTGTACGTCGTAACCCGTCAGGTAGATGTTGAAGTTGAGGACCGGGTACGACCAGTCCGTCCAAATGGTGACGTGAGCGATCTGCGGCAGGCGCGTCACGTTCGTGATCGTGAAACGCGTGTCCTCCGTACGATTGACGAAATCGACCTCGAAGTGCGGCACGAGCAGCGTGGCCGCGGGGCCGACCGTCACATCGCAGGAGTCGTCGTTGTTGACCGTCGAAGGCGAGTCCGCAAACGCGGACGTTGCGATGAGGAACAGCAGCGCCAGGAAGAGTCGGACGACCGATGATGTCCTATCAGGCCGGCTGAAATACGGCATCAGCCCATATCGTACAGTGAGCGTCGTCGTTCCGGCGGAATGGTTTCGGAGTTGCAGAGCGTGAGGCGCGAGGATCGCAATTTCACGCTGAGAGGATCGGAACGATGTCCACGACGATTGAAGATGCCCGGCCGGACGAATCCCCGGTGCGCGGCACCTTGAGCAAAGTTCCCGCGGTTCCGGTGGCGTTCTGGAACATCAAGATCTGCGCGACGACCGTGGGCGAAACCAGCGGCGACGCCCTCTCGTGCCCTGAGCCGGATTACGTCGTCGGCCGTGATTGCAGCGCTCATGATCATAGTCATCCTTGTGACGAACAGGAGACGGGCGACCCAGCCGCCACATTCTCATTGAGACTCCTGATGTCACAACAACACTCCGCCGGTGACCGTCCGACACAGGTTCAAAGGAGCTTCTCATGACTTCAGTAGACAACAGTCCTCGCGATACGCCCTCGGCAGCGCGACAGATGCTCAATAAAGTACCGGAGGTCACGCTCTACTTCTGGATCGTGAAAGTCTTATGCACGACCGTCGGCGAGACCGCCGCTGATTTCCTGAACGTAAACCTTCACCTCGGACTTACCGGCACTACGGTGGCCATGGGCGTTCTTCTCGCCATCGTTCTGCTCATTCAGTTTCGTTCAAGGAGATATATACCGGGCGTTTACTGGCTGGCCGTGGTTCTGCTGAGTATCTTCGGAACGCTGCTTACGGACAATCTCACCGACAACCTGAACGTGCCACTGATCAATGCCACGCTCATTTTCGCCGCTGCCCTGGCCCTCACCTTCTGGGCCTGGTATGCAACGGAAAAGACGCTTTCAATTCACTCGATCTACACGGCGCGCCGTGAAGCGTTCTACTGGCTCGCCATCTTGTTCACCTTTGCTCTTGGAACCGCGGCCGGAGATCTCCTGGCGGAAAAACTCAAACTCGGCTACCTCGTCTCTGCACTGATTTTTGCCGGGATGATCGCTGTCGTGACCGTTGCGCATCTTCGTTTTCGTCTGAACGCGGTCCTCGCTTTCTGGATCGCCTACATCCTGACGCGCCCTCTTGGCGCCTCGCTCGGCGACTATCTCTCCCAGTCGCGGGATGACGGGGGACTCGGCCTCGGTCCCGTCGTCACAAGCGTGATCTTCCTTGCGGCCATTCTGGCCACTGTCATTTATCTGGCAGTTACGAAAAAAGATGTGACGCAGGCCGACGTCACTGAGAGAGCGTGAACAAGGCAACTGCGAAGCTGCGAGACAAATGGAATGTTTCGTGCTCTCCGATGCCAGCGGAGGGAACAATGAAGAAACTCATTCTTACGCTCGCGATGTCGGCCGCGCTTGTTGGCTGTTCGAATTGGAATCGCGCCACACCCGCACCGCTCGACAACGTAGCGACCACCGCCGAGGTGAAGAAGAACCTGTTATCAGACAGCCTTACGGGGATCGACGTCGATTCACGCGACGGAGTCGTGACGCTTTCCGGCCACCTCCCGACGCGGGCCGCACGCCGGACGGCCGTGCAAGACGCCTCGAAAGTGAAGGGCGTCCGCAGAGTCGTCGATAACATCGCCGTCCCGTAGCACGGAGGTATCGCTTCGGCCCTCGGAACTCTTGCGAACTACTCCCGAGGATCACTTCCCCGCTGCGCGGCGCCGGGGCGGCGTCGTCTGCGATGCCTTCCACGCGCGCAGCAGCGATCGCAGCGCCTCGGGGGAGTTCGTCGGCGCAGGCGCGCCGAGTTGATCGTGTGAGTTCACGCCGTGGCACGCCGCGCAGACGCGGACCTCGCCCGGCTGGAACGTCAGCCAGTAGCGTTCGCGCACCACCGGCGTCCCCGCGGCGTCTGTCAGTTGCCAGCTCATGGCGCGCCGCGCAGGAACGAACGCGGCCATCGATCCGTCTGCGGCAATCTGTACGCTGCCGGCCGGGCCGGATGTCGGCGCATTCTTCGCCGCGGCGTCGTGCATCACCCGCGCGAGCACACGGCGCCCGTCGCGCGGCGAAGTCGTGCCGCCGAGGCCGCGGAGTTGGTCGGCCTGAAAGAGCTGAAGGTGGGCGATGTCGAACAGTTTGCTGGTCCCGGCAACCTTCTGCGTCGTCGTGCCGGTCACGCGCAGGTTGTACGGCTGCTGCTTGTCGGCGGCATCGCGCGAGGTCACATTGCGGCTGACGATCACCGCCAGATTGCGCGACTGCAGGTTCGCGCGAAACGCGGCGGGATCGACATTCTCCTCGCGGAAGATTTTCGCCTCCGGCTCTTCGAGCAGCGTCGTCCGCCGCGCGGGACGAGGACGCGCGCGCACTTCCACAGGATTGAGCTCCCACATCTCACCCGACCACGACACGAGCACGTCGGGATCGAAATACGAAACGCTCCCCGTGATGCCGCCGTTCAGCATCTGTCCCGGCAAGCCCTGCGGCGTCATGGCCCGAATTCGAAATGCGTAACGCGACTTCGGCGCCTCCCGCGAGCCGTCGTTAACGTCGCCGCGCAACTCGCTCGTCTGCACGGCCAGCAACGTCCCATCGGCGAGAGGCAATGGATCGCGATAGTGACCCGACGCATCTGCGGCCGGCGTCCCATCCGAAACGTCGCGCGTGGAGCGAGGCGTGACGTACGTGACGGCGATGTTGTCCGCCGTCCTCCCCGGTTCCGCTGCGAAACGGACGATCTGTCCCGACGCGTGCGTCTGGAACTCCGGCGCATCGATCGCGAAGTAGACGCCCGCGTGCGCCGGATCTTCGCGCAATTGAAAGAGGTTCTCGACGACGTTCCGGCCGCCGCCGTTGAACTCCGAAAGGCCAGCGTCGTTCATGCTCCGGTCAAAATACCCGAAGAATTCATGTCGCCCGACATGGTTCACCGTCTCCTCGGAGGTTCCATCCTCATTGATCTCCCACGGAAAAAAGTGATTGATGCTATTGCCCTGGAGGTTGGTGCCGGCGAGGAGATCGGTGCGTGCGCTACGCGGCTCCGGAAAAACTTCGACGCGCTGATCAAGCCGCGCCGCATTCGCCGATTCGTCGGCGTAATCGAACGTTCCATACGTGTTCCCGCCGGTCGCATCGCCGTCGGCCTGCTGGTCGCGCTGCAGGTGATCCCATCGCGTGAAGATCACGCGGCCGAAGCTGTCGATCGACGGCGAGAAGAGTCCCGACGGCGTGTGATTGAGCAGCCGCAGATCGCCGCTGGCGGGATCGAGGCTCCAAAGTCCGGTGACGGTCGGCGCTTCCTCGTACTCATCGAGCTGCGGATAAAGATGCGCTTCGCCGCCGCGCGGACGGTCGGACGTGAAGAGGATGCGATCGTCCGTGCCGTAGAACGAACTGACGTTGTTGTAGCTCGCCGGTTGATTGGCGATCTTCCGGATGACCGGCGTTTCGCTCTGTCCGAGGCCGGTGATCTCGTAGATCTGCCAGTGATAGGTCTCCCACAAATACTGCTGCGAAGGAGCGCCAATGACCATGCTGAAAAGCGCTTTCGTCCCGCTCCAATGCACCGACGGCTCGCGCACCGCGATCGACGACGGACCCTGCATCCCGCCGTTCCCGAATCCCGCCGCGCGCGTGAGGTTCTTCGTCGTCCCATCGGGATAACGAATCCACAGATCGCCGCCGCGCGGCGCCTCCGCCACCGACGCCACCTGATTGCCGAACGTCGACGCGACCGTGGTGAAGTCGCC
This sequence comes from Thermoanaerobaculia bacterium, assembly GCA_035995985.1. Classification (GTDB taxonomy): domain Bacteria; phylum Acidobacteriota; class Thermoanaerobaculia; order Gp7-AA8; family Gp7-AA8; genus JADGNZ01. The sequence goes on from DASYJY010000132.1 coordinate 19,622, forward strand.
CGGCACCGGAACTTGCGTGACGAACAGGATGGGATTGGCGAGCGTGACGGCGAGGAGCAGCGCTTTCATCCCGCGGATTATGCGCGGCATGCGATGACGAGACGTGCGCCCGGTCACAACGGGCCGGACCTATACTTTCGCTTTCGAAAAGGAGAATCCGATGGCTCGCACTCGCGCGATCCTCGTGCGTCGCTGTTCGCCCTCTTCGCCACCGGCTGTTCGAAATCGAGCAATCGATCGAGCTGAAGAGAGACCTCTCCGGCACCGCCAACTTCAAGCTCGGCGTCGATGGAGCCGATGGTCATGATCATGGCCAAGGTCCAGAAAGAAATGAGCGGCGACAAGAGTCCGCTGACAAAGGCGGATATCGCCGCCGCAAAGGCGGAATTCAAAAAGAACGCGAAGAAGAGCACGACCGAGTCCGAGGATCCGCGCAAACAGGCCGAAGGCGGCCTCCCGCCGGGCGTCAAGCTGCTCGACGTCTCCGTCGCGGAGAAGGAATTCGGCGTAACGACGAACATGAAGTTCGCGGTTCGACAAACTGGCAAGCCTCGTCGGCGTGAAGCTCAACGCATAGAAAGAAGGCGAAGCCGCCGGCGATCCAACGAAGAAGTCGGTCATCGACTCCCCGTCCAAGGCTTGGAGATCGCCGAAACGTCGAGCACGATCACCATCCACACCAAGCCGCAGAACCCCGCCGAAAAAGTGAAAGCCGAGGCCGGCGAGGCGGGACCGAAACTCGATGCCGAAACCGAGAAGATGATGAACGACGCCTTCAAGAACATGCGCATCGCCTGGAAGATCACCGCCCCATTCGAAGTCGTCTCCAGCAACGCCACCCGCAAAGAAGGCAAAACCCTGATTTGGGAGTACGACTGGGACAAACTCCAGAAACTCGCCGCCTCCCCAAAAGCGCTAGACCTCGGCGTAAACGTGACGTACAAGAAGTAAACGTACCGAGCTGAAACGCGCGACTTCGCCTAATTGCGCATCGACAGCGCCGGCACAGACGCGGAATGACGACTAATGATCGACCCGCAACTTGTCCGCGATTTCATGGCCGGTTTCTACGGCTACGGACACGTAGGCGCGAGTTACTGGTTCATCGGCTTGGAAGAGGGAGCGATCGCCAATCTCGCAGAGTTCGAGAGGCGGCTCATTGCGTGGGATTCCCTGGGCCGTCAGCAATTGGCCGACATACGTCCGTTTCATCGGCAGCTTGGCGGCCGCGATTGGTTCAGCGCGCCGACACCATTGCAGCGAACATGGCGATCCCTCATTCGGACACGTTATGTCGCAAAAGATCTTCCATTCGACGCGGCGGAGTTGAAGAGGTACCAGGCGGTTGAGCTGGCAAGCGCCGACGGAGACACCGCACTTCTCGAATTGCGGCCGCTCCCTGCGCGTAACAAGGGCGACTGGATCTACGGCTCTCTCGATGGTCCAGAGTTACGCACGCGAGAACAATACGAAGCGATCATCACCTCCCGTCGCCGGCAGCGAATCATCACGCTGATCGATGACTGTCATCCGCGCGCCGTCATAACATACGGCGATGTCCTTCCGTGGCGCCAAGCTCTCGATGCGCACACGTCACTGAACCGTAAAGCGTGGACCGCTCGCCGAGGAGCGACGACGATCGTTTGTACGCACCATCCCGAAGGCGCGCGATCGAATGCTCATTGGGATGAGATCGGGCGTTTCATTCGCTGCGCGAACCGTGGAGCGCATAGGAATCGAGTACCACAACTCGAAAACTGCGCTGACCGTTCGTAATCGCACATCGCCTGCCGTTGAGTACCAGTTCGAGGTGAGTCGTCGCATCAAAGAGGAGTTCGAGAATGGCCGCGACAAGCAATAGACACCCTCGTGTCACCTTTGAACTGGACAACTCCGAGGCGAGGCCGGACCGTTGTGCCAGATCAGCGATTCGACAGCAGGACGATCGGCGATGTCCTCTGGAAGCCGAATGCCTGCCAGACCATGGATACTGGCAGCCGTGAGAAATGAGCGAAGTAGCCGAATCCGGCGATGGCGTTGTACGGCGCCTTCAGTTTGAAAAAGAGCGGCTCGCCCGGCAGAAGTGCGCCGAAGTTCGTCCCTGATCCCGGCTTCCAGAAGTTCACCTCACCGATCGGAGGCTCGATCGCTCGGAGGTAGGTGAACCAGTCGTAATCGGTGTTTGCGACGAAGCCGCGCATGACAGTAACAATACTCTCGGCGCAGTAGCCGAACGAGATCAGAACGTTAGCTGATCGCTGAATGCGGCTTCCATCACGGGCGTAAGCCGGATGATCTGATGAATCCTGATGAAGTTCTACCAGAACATCTGCAGGGCGACGGAGTAGCAACAATCCGACTCTACCGGCAGTGACTGACGACTACCGTCCGCTGCGCCGCTACCTTTGCCTGCTCACTCCAAACCGGGTAATCTGGGTCAGGCCGTTGCTCCTTCCATTCCCGATCACTCGCTGCCGGACATCAGGTCGTCACGCCGGCGCTCAGGGCTTGGGCGAGGGCGATGACGGGCTTTCAGTCCTCGCTCCATCTCTCCGATGAAGGTATGGCTCATGCCGGTCAGGGCGCCTAGCTCTTTCTGCGTGATTCCGCTCTGCGTGGAGGATGCGGCGCAGGGCGGTGCCGAAAATCTCCGCCACGGACGGCATCGCGACCTCCTTCGTCCTGATTTTAGCCGGACCGATCCTCGTCTCGCACACGTAAGCGTCTCGAAGAGGCCTTGTGATGTTCACGAGAAGGTTCGGCGGATCTGCGGGAGCTCGTCGCCGTTTTCGAACAGTGCTTTGGTGTTTATCTTCGATGCGGCGATGACTCCTACGACTCGAGCTTCGTCGCGAGTACTCGCCTCTTCAGTGCCTGGTAACGAGGATCGCTTTCCATGTTTCGGAACAGAGGGCAGTCCCAACTTAGAAAAACGCGCACGCCGAATGTTTTGCGTTGGTAGGCTTTCTCGAGCCACTCCATGGCGCGATCGCGATCGCCGATGCCTGCGTAGGCGAAAGCGATGAAGTTGGGATCGACCCACTGTTTCCGTTCCCGCTCCTCGAGTGCGTGGATCACCGCCAGGGCATCGCTTCTGCGGCCCATGCGGTCGTATGTGACGGCCAGACCGAACGACGGCTGTTCGAAGATCTTTTGAAAATCGTGAAAGGCGGCCAGAGCTTCGTCGAGTCGTCCCAGCTCGCGCAGCGCCGTTCCCTGCACCGAGTCGAGCAGGACGATCGAGGGATCGAGCTTGCTCGCTTTCCGGCTCTGCGCCAGCGCCTCCTCGTACCGGCTGGCCCACAGCAACGCCTCGGCGCGCAGATGCGAAGCCAGGGGAGAAAGAGGATCGACTTTGATTAGGCGATCCGCGATCTCGACCGAGCGGGTCCTGTCGCCTGAAAGGGCTGAGAAGATTCCGATCATGAATAGCGCGTCAGGAGAATTCGGCTCGATGGCCAGAGCCCGGTCCATCTCAACGCGGCCGCCAGGGAAGTCCCACAATCCTGCTGCCATCTCATAGCCGAGGAGCAAATGTCCCTCGGCTAACGTCGGATCGCTCTCCACGGCTCGCCGGGCCGCCGCGAGCGCGAGCATGTGATATTCGTGCGATGGTGCGTACACGTCTGCCTGCATGTCGTAGACGAACGCGACCCCGGCGTGCGCCTGCGCATAGTTCGGATCGAGCTCCAGCGCTTTTTGAAAATAGTTGAGCGCATTGGCCAGTCCCTGCGGACTGACCTTGTTCTTCTCGAACTGGCCTCGCATGTAGAAATCGTGCGCCTCGGGATTCTCGGTTCGGCCTGCGCGCGCGACGGCCAGCGTCTTCGGCGAGAGCACGAGGCGCATCTCGGAAGCGATGGCCGAGGTGATCTCGTCCTGCATGGCGAAGTTGTCGCGGTTGGCGCGATCGAACTGATTCGACCAGAGCAGTTTTCCGTCGGCGCTGCTGAGCTGCATCTGCAAGCGGATGCGATCCGTCCCATGTTGAAGCTTTCCGGTCAGCAGCATCGCCACGCCGAGCTGGCGCGCGATGTCGGCGGGGTCGGTGCGCGTTCCTTTGAAACGAAACGTGGAGAGATCGCCGGCGACTTGCAGGCCTGGGATTTTCTTCAGCGCGCCCGACAGCTCAGTCGTCACGCCGTCGGCGAGGTACTCGGCGCTGGAATCGCCGCCGAGGATCTGGATGGGGAGGACGGCGAGGGTCATCTCCGTCGATGCGGCGGTGTGACGGTGTTGCACGAACCAGATGGAGGCAACGGCGAGCAATGCGATTACGAGCGCGATCGGTGCGAGGCGGCGGAGACGCGCGACCGGCTTTGCCGCTTCAGATGGCGACGCTGTCGCAGGCGCATTCAGACCGCGCATGGCGTCGCGAAGCTCGTTCGCCGTGAAGCGATCCTCAGGCTTTTTCTGCAGACAGCGATCGATGATCCGCAGCAGTCCGGGCGGCAGGCCGGCGCGAAGCTCGGCGGCCGGGCGCGGCGTGTCGCGCAGGATCGCGGAGGCCAGCTCGGGTGCCGAGCGTCCTTGGAACGGCCGCGAGCCGGTGGCAAGCTCGTAGAGGATGACGCCGCAGGAGAAGATGTCGGTGCGTGCATCGACGCTTTCTCCGCGGACCTGTTCCGGCGACATGTACGGCATCGTCCCCATCACGACGCCGTTCCTCGTCTTCATGTCGGTAGGAAGGTCGGGATCGCTCTCCCCTTCCGCGCCCGACGATGCGATTTTCGCCAGTCCGAAATCGAGGACCTTCAAACGATGCTCGCGCGTCAGCATCAGATTCGCCGGTTTGAGATCGCGGTGGATGATGCCCTTCGCATGCGCTGCAACGAGCGCATCGGCGAGCGATGAGGCGATGTCGAAAATCAGCGAGACTTTGAGTCCGCCGCGCACGATCAGCTTCTCGATCGTCTCTCCCTCCACGAGTTGCATGGTCAGGAAATGGATCCCGTTCGACTCCTCGACGGAGTAGACGCCGACCACTGCCGGGTGATCGAGTGCGGCCAGTGCCTTTGCTTCCCGCTTGAATCGCTCCAGCCGCTCGGGGTTCGAGGCCATCTCCGCCGGCAGCACCTTCAGCGCGACTTCGCGGCCGAGGGTGGTGTCGGTCGCGCGAAAGACTTCGCCCATGCCACCGGCGCCGAGCGCCGACTTGATGCGGTAGTGGCCGAGCAGTTCGCCGATCAATTGGAGGTCCTTGGTGAACTAGTGCAGTCCGTCAACGATGTACAGATCGGCCGGCAGGACTTTGATGGCGCCGTCGCGCCCGATCTTCGCGTCCTTGGCCCGCCACACCTCTCCCATGCTACCCGCACCGATGCGAGAGACGATCTCGAACGAGCCGAGCTTCGTGCCACTGGTGATCGTCATGAAGGGGAGAGAAGGACGGCGGATTATTGCACGGCAGCGGAGACGGACCGGTTGCTACTCCATCGCATCAATCGCTGCCGCGATCTCCGCATTTGTCGGTCGCTCCCGAAAGTCGGTTTCGAGTTTCATCCATCGCACGCGGCCTTTTGCGTCGAGCACGAAAACGGCGGGATGCGGGATGCCGTCCTCTTTTTTTCCCGCGTAGGCTTTGTCGCGCAGGGCGTAGCGGTCGATGACTCGCGATCCTGGGTCGGAGAGCAGCGGGAACGTCACGGCTCCGCGATGATCGGTGGCGAGGAGTTGCGCGAAGCTGCGTGCTTCCGCGGGTGAGTCGGGACTGATCGCGTAGAACTTCACTTCGGGATAGGCGCGGACCAGATCACGAAGGCCGGCCAACTGCCGGGCGCAATACGCTCACCAATAGCCGCGGTAAAAGACCAGCACGACCTTCGTCCCCGTCACCTCGGCCAGGCTGACGCGTTTGCGATTCTGATCGAGGAGGGCGAAGGGAGGCGCCTGCTGCCCGATTTTCGGCAGCGACGGGGCGATGGAGCCGCGGGCGGCTGCTGCGAGAAGGAGCGCGGCTAAGAATGACAAGCGATTGAACGATACAGGATGTGGTCCGTGGCTGCCTCAAGACGTCGCGAGCACGCGCTGGATCTCGTCGGCGAGCGCGTTCGGGTCGAGCGGTTTGGCGACGAAACCGTTGAAGCCGGCGGCCAACACGCGGTCGCGGCTGGCGTCGTCCGCGTAGCCGCTCACCGCGATTGCGGGGAGCGCGCGATTGATGGCGCGAAGGTTTTGCAGGAGAGCGATGCCGTCGTTACCGGGTATTTCAATGTCGGTGATGAGGATTTGCGGCTCGAACTTCGGGAGCGCGGCTTCCGCGTCGGTCGACGAGGATGCGGAGGTGACGTCCGCGCCGAAGCTGCCGAGGACGGTCGCGAGAAGAGTCCGCGTCGCTTCGTCGTCTTCCACAAGCAGCACGCGCAACGATCGAAGTTTCTCGTGCCGGTTCGGCTCGCGTGCCGGGCGCTCGGAGGGCGTTTGATTTTCGGTGAGCAGAGGGAGCGTCACGGTGAACGTCGACCCGGTGGCGCGGCCGCCGCTGGTCGCCGCGATCGAACCGCCATGCATTTCGACGAGCTCCTTCGCGATCGCCAGTCCCAAGCCCAGACCGCTCCGGCCTCGAGCCGACGTCGCCGCCTGACGGAATCGTTCGAACACCTGCGGCAGGAACTCCGAGGGGATGCCCTCTCCTGTGTCCTCGACGGTCAGGACGACATTCGCGGCATCGCGGTCGGCGAGCCGGACTCGCACGATGCCGCCGGGCGGAGTGAATTTGACTGCATTGCTGAGGAGGTTCCAGAAAACCTGCTGCAGGCGCGACGCGTCGCCGAGAACGACCGCGTCGGTAGCGCGGATGTCCACCTCCAGACGGTGGCGTTTCGCGTCGGCGGCGGGCCGGATGGCGGCGATGGCGCCGCCGGCGATGTCGGCAAGATGAACAGCAGTGGGATTGAGATGCAGTTTGCCGGTAACGATGCGTGAGACGTCGAGTAGATCGTCGATGAGTTTTGCCTGCGCGTCGCCGCTCTGCCGGATGGTCTGAAGGCCGAGGTTGACCTGATCGCTATCGAGGCCGCCGAGCTGCAGCAGATGCGCCCAGCCAAGGATGGCGGTCATCGGCGTGCGCAACTCATGCGAAAGATTCGCGAGAAATTCGTCCTTGGCGCGATTCGCTTCCTGCGCGCTGCGATACAGCCGCGCGTTGTCGACGGCGAGCGCGACGCGACGCGCCACCTCCTCGGCCAGCGCGACGCCGGCGGGCTCGAATCGCACCCGAGTGTCCGTGCCGAGGAACGTGATCACGCCGAACGTCGTACCGCGGCTGGTGAGCGGAACGGAGACGAAGCATCGAATGCCGATCGAAAGAAGCGCATCGCGATGCCCGTCGTCGCGGCTTACCGCGATGAGCACCTCCTCGGACACTTCGTTCATCAGAGATGTCTCTCCACGCGCGAACGTGTGGGATACGCCATGGAGCGCGCTCTTCGGCGCATAGGCGCGCTGCAACCCGCGCGCGATCGCTTCGCTCTCCGGCCCGGTCGGATGAGCGACGGCGATGCGACGGAAGCCGCCGTCTGCTTCGACGAGATCGATGAAGCACCAGTCGGCGAAATGCGGCACGACCAACGCGGTGATGGCGCGCAAGGTCTCTTCGTAATCGAGCGACCGGCTGAGAATCTCGCCGGCATCTGCGAGGAACCTGGCCTGCCGCTCGGCCGACTTCCGCTCCGTGATGTCGTAGACCGAGGCGAGAAATCCTGGCGAACTGGCAGGTTGATCGAAGGATGAGATGAGCACCAGCGCATCGATGCGCTGCTCATCGCGCCGGCGGAAGCGAAGCTCGTAACCTGCCGGGTTGTTGTTTCCTCCCAGCACCTGCGCGAACGCGGCGTTGATGTTTGCAATGTCCTCCGGCGCCCAATAGACGAACGGCGGCGTTGCCCCAACCAGCTCGGCTTCGGACCAGCCGACCATTTCCGCGAACGCGCGATTGACGTACGTCTGCCGGCCGGTAGCGTCGACGACGGCCACGCCGGCGACCATGGAGTTCTCGATGGCGCGCCGAAATGCGGACTCGGCGGCGACCGCGGCCTCGGCGCGCTTCCAGTCCAGCCACGTCGAGGCCTGGTTCGCCGCGACGCGCAGAATCAGGCGTTCCATTTCATCGGGAAAATCGGCGCGGCGTGAGGCGACGACGAAGCGATCGCGCGTTTGAAAGGACAGCGGCGCCGCCAGGAGGCGCAGTGGGCTGGCGCCCGTCCCGCCGGCGACCTGCACGGCTGCGATCTCCGATTCTTCCGCCGCCGCCCGGAGACAGCGCTCGGTTTCGTCATCGCCTTCGCGCTTGAGGCGAAGGATCTCGGCGGCTCCGTTCGCCGGCGAAGTGAGATAAACGCCGTCCGCATCGACCATGCGCGCGATCACGTCGACGAGATCGGCGCAGATCTGGTGCGGTTCGTACGCGGCCCAGACGGTCGGCAGCATCGTGAGCGCGACGACGTCGCGCAGCGAGCGGCGCAACTCGAGGAGATCGCCCGCCGCGACTGGCGCGGCGTCGCTAATCGTCATCGGCCGCGCGCCGCCGCCGGAGTTCCGCAAGCATCTCGTCCGGCGGAACGAAGAAGGGATTCTCCTGCAGCAGCCCTCCGATGATCACCATTGGATGCGTTCTCATAATGTCCATCACTACGCCTGCGCCAAACTTGGCGAGATCGTACGTTCACGTTACGGCGTCATCGTACTTCGGCAGAACGTAGTTCAACCGCGTTTCGTACTCGACGATGTCTTCGACGCCGGGACGATCTTCCAGCGCCCATTCCATGTTGGCCACCAACCGGGTGAGAGGAAATCCGAGCGTCTTCCCTTCCGTGAGCACCTGTTCGATGAGGGCCAGCATGGCGTTCTGATCGAAATGGCCGTCGCGGAGGTAGGCGTCTTCCCAACGGATCACGGTGAGGCGTCCGTCGCGCTCGGCCGATTCGGTAGGGATCCCGGCCTCGCGCAACCGCTCCATGTGATCGGCGCGGTTGTCCGGGTCGACGATATGAAAGGCACGGTCGCCGTGATCGAACCCTTCCGCGATGAACGGCATGAGCACGCGGTACTCCTCGTCGCGCGTGTGGAAGAACGCGCAAACGTGGCGCTTCCGGTCGAGTAGTGATCCCGCAAGGTGCACGGGCTGCTGTTCTGTCGAGATAATCATCCCGGTTCCTTACTCAGAAATACGCGAGGGTCCGTGTCGAGTGTGCAAATGACGTGCAGACTGTATGTGCGACCGTGAAGCCGTTATCCTTCCGCGCCTTGAATCGCGTCACATTCGCTCTTCCGCTGATCATGCTTGCCTGCACGGCTTCTCGTCATCCTGCCGTCACGCCGGAGATGTTCGTGCTCGATTACAACACGCCTGTTGATGCTCGGCTGCAGCAGCGCCTCGAAGAGATCGATACGCGGCTTCGTGCAAAGTATGGGATGACGACCGAGCAGACGGCCGTCGGGCTGCTCGACCTGAACCGGCCGCGCCTGGCGATGACGCATCCCGATCGCATCGAGTACGCGGCCAGTGTGGCCAAGGTCGGAATCCTGCTGGCGTACTTTGAACTGCATCCCGATGCGGCGACACAGATGGACGCGGCGACGGAGCACGAGCTGGGGCTGATGATCAAGGCGTCCAGCAACGAGATGGCGGCGAAGTATTCGCGGGCCATGGGCCTGCGCGAGATCCAGCAGGTGCTCAATGAGCAGGGGTTTTACGACGCGTCGCACGGCGGCGGAATCTGGGTGGGAAAGCACTACGGGCCGAACAGCGAACGGATCGGCGATCCGGTCGCGAATCATTCGCACGCAGCGACGGTGCGGCAGCTCCTTCGTTTCTACTGGCTGCTGTCGCGCGATCAACTCGTCTCCCCTGCCGCCTCGCAGAAGATGAGCGCGATTTTTCTGTCACCCGATATCCCACACGACGATCACAAGTTCGTGAAAGCGCTCGCCGGCCGCGGACTGACGATCCTCCGCAAGTGGGGCAGCTACGAGGACTACCTTCACGATTCCGCAATCATCGAAGGTGCGGGCCGGCACTATGTCCTCGTCGCCCTGACGCACCATCCGCGCGGCGACGAGTATCTCGAGGATCTCGCGCGCGAAGTCGATGATGTGATGGCGATCCGCAGATGACGCAGATTGGAGACAGATGGTTCGTCGGCGTAGCCGGCGTAAGAACCGTAGCCCCCGCTTTCAAGCGGGGAAAATCGGGTCGCGCAGAATTGTGAGCGCGCTTCAGCGCGCGAAAGAAAATTTCTGTCGCCCGTTAAAACGGGCTCACAAATCGTGCGACGTCGATACGTCCCCCGGCTCAAAGCCGGGGGCTACGGTTCTTATGCCGGCTACGCCGACGATTGAGTTTGCGCGTTGTCGCGGACGTGGAGCGGTCGTCGTGAGAGGATTTCCCGATGCCTGCATTGATCATCGTCGACATCGAAGTGCTCGACCCTATCCGTTACGAGGATTACAAGCGGCTAGCCTCGGCCGCGATTGCCGCGCATGGCGGGCGATACCTCGTGCGCGGCGGCAGCAGCGAAGTCCTCGATGGCCAGTGGCAGCCGCGGCGGCTCGTCGTGTTGGAGTTCGACTCGGTCGAGAAAGCGAAGGCGTGGCGTACATCGCTTGAGTATGCCGACGCCAAGAAAGTGCGCGACGATTGTGCGCGCGCAAACATGATCGTCGTGGAAGGCGTGTAGCGCCGCGCGCGGCGTATGCGCGGCGCCGTCAGGCGCTGAGGAGCTTCTCCACCGCGACGCGGAAGGAAACCATGTCGAAGCTTGGATCGTCTTTGCGTTTCGGCGCGTACTCCTTGTGGCCGGCGCAGAAGATCGCCGGCTGTCCGATGTGTTTCAGGATCGCCGCGACGCCGCGCTGGTAGGCGTCGATCTGCTCGGGTGGCCAGCTGTCGTCGGCGTCGCCGCTGTTCTCGGCCTCAATGCCGATGAAGTGGGAGTTGCCGGAACTGATCTCCTGCCAGACTCCGGTGCCGGCATGGTTCGCTCTGCCGGCGGCGATGATGAAGAACGTGCCGTCGCGGCCGAGGCCGAGTTGGGAGAGAGGGCCGGGAATGGCGCTGAGGTTCTTTTCCGCGGCGCGGCCGTTGATCAGTGAGTTCAATGTCGGCATGTTCTTCTTCGAGAGGATGCCGGTGTGATGGCAGAGGACGCCGAGGACTTTGCCGATGTCGGCACCGCCGGTGCCGCGTTCCTGCCATCCGGGCACCTCCTCGACTTTGAGTCCGGCGTCGGTGAGGACTTTCGGCAACCACGTCAGTGAGAACGGCATGCGACACCTCCCTGTGGAATGGGCAATTGTAAGTAGTCAGTGGATAGACGGACTCATTTCCGTTGTTCATTACGCGTGAAGCCTATCGCCGTGGAGGCTCCGGTCGGAGTTCCGCGCGCGGCGGGCGCGTGCGCGCGAAGACTCTGGCGGCGTCCCTCGTTCCAATCACCGCGACATCGATCGTGCAGGCATCGAGCAGCGTTTCGTCGGTGACGCCGGCGCCCGTGCAAACTGCGCGCGCCGCTTCGTAGTTCCTCGGGTCGAGGTCCCTCGCGTAGAACGTCGTTGCGGGAGCTCCGCGTTCGATGTCTCTGTCGCCGCAGAGGTTCGACAGCAGCGATTCGCGCGCGACGCGCCAGCTGTCGGCATACGGATGATAGAGATCGGCGAAGGAAACCGGCTGCGTCAACACGGTTCGATTGCGCATTGCCAGGTCGTCCTCGCCCATGTTGCCGTTGGCGTTGCCCAGGAGACCGTAAACCTTTGCTTGCGGTGCGGAGCCGAGGTCGACGGAGACGTTGATGTAGGCCGGGTTGACTTCGGCGCGGACGCTTTCGCCGCTCGGACGCGTGAAGAGGAACACGTTGCCGCTGCGGGCGACGTGGACGCCGGTGGGGAGCGTAAGCGAATTGTCGTTGTCGAGAGCGGTCTGCTGACCGTCGACAATGAGGCGCGCCGGATCGAGACAAACGGCGGCGTGCGTGCGGCCGAGTTTCATCGCCACGGCCTTGTTGACGCTCGCATTCGGCCAGTTCGGTGCGCCCGACTTCTGCCGTGTTTGCACGACAAAATCGGGATTCGTTTCCGCGAGGAGAAAATCACCCGAGGCCTGGAAATCGTAGAAGAGGCCATTGAAATTCGTCAGGTGCGTATCGCCGATGCTCGTTCCGCCGGCGCACGACGACGTCGCGCCCGGATTGTTGCTCAGCCAGAAGACGACGGCCGGAAACGCACCGCCGTACGGGCAGCACGGCGGCACGAGATTGAGGTTGTTCGTCTCGCTCGTGAACCCTTCCAGCTCGCACACCGGCGCGTTCGTGGTGCCGTCGTCGACCGTCGTTCGAACGGCCATCGTCGCGCCGGGATTGAAGGTCGCATCCGATCCGCCGCCGTCGCCGAAGATGCCGAACTCGGCGAGCTTCCATCCCTGCGCGAGACTCAGCTCATCATCCTGATACATCGCGCTGAGATCACCGCCGGACGTTGACATGATCAGCGTGTCCGATCCGCCCGCCGTCGCGGTGCCGGTCAGGCTCAGCTGCATCAGGTTCGCGATTGGCTCGGCTGCGACAGGGATGGCGGCGCTGTTCTTCACGCAATGCACGGAAACCGTGTTCCATCCCGCTGGGCACGGAGCCGCGTAGTCGATCAGCCAGTATTCGATGAATGCGGAGGCGAGCGTGGTGGAGTAGATGAACTGCTGCCACCCCTTGCAGACATTCGGGTTCGCGGCGCCGGCGCAGGCGGGCGATGTGAAGTACTCGGAGTTGAGCTGGAGCGAGTAGGTGTCGGGACTGCCGGAATTGTTCTCGCTCGACACGTTCACGGCGTCGAATGACCCTGTCGCCGATGCAATGTGTCCCGAGACGACGGCGGAGAAATCGACAGCGCTGCCGACCGTGTAGAGGAGACGCGGAGGATACGAACGTTCCGGAGCGGCCGTACACGGCACCTCGCGCCAGTCGGCGTTAGGATACGAGGTCTTGAAGCAGCCTTTGTGCGGCAAGCGAGCGCGCGCCATCGATTTCCGCCACGTGTCCAATTTGCGCCGCTCCTCCTTGCTGACGGTGGTCTGTTTGGCGACCGCGGCGATTGCGCTGCTTGAGAAGAATGTGAGTAGCAGGATCGCGACGAGAAAGTGGCTCGCGACCCGCGATGACCTCGTACGTTTCATGGCAGTCTCCTGACGATTCGCGTCGAACCCGGCGGTGTTCTGCGTGAATTTTTTCCAGAACAGCTGAATATTACCCTCCGCTCATCACCTTTGAACGTCATTGACAAGAGTGCCGGGTGCCAAATGTCCCGCCGTCATTCGTCGAGCGGGATTGTGACCGTGATGGTCGTACCGCTGTCCTCCGATCGAATATCCATCCGGCCGCCAAGTTCTCTGACCCGCTGCTTCATGCCTGCGATACCGAGTCCCGACGCGGCGAGCGCCTGATCGTGATTGCGCAGATGGCGTGGCAGTCCTCGTCCTTCATCTTCAATTTCCAGACGGACCCGATTTGGCTCACGTTTCAAACGGAGCGTTGCGATGGAGCTGCCGGAATGGCGCTGAATGTTGGTCAGCGCCTCCTGGACGATCCGAAATAATGCAGTCTCCATTTCGCGCGGCAATTGGCTGATCTCGTCGGGCACATCGAGCGTTGCCGTGATTCCGCTGCGCTGCTCGAATCCGCGGACATACCACTGCAGGCTGGTGAGCAGGCCCGCTTCGCCGATGATCGGTGGATGCAGCAGATATGAGAGCGTGCGGATCTCGGCGATCGATTGATCGGTGAGACTGACACTCTCATTCAGCGCGTCTTTCAGCACGGGCTCGGAAATCAGCGGCGAGTTATTGATCCACGAGAGATTCAACTTGACGGCAGCGAGATTCTGCGCAGTCGTATCGTGGAGCTCGCGCGCGATCTGACGGCGCTCGTCATCCTGCAGCTGCAGCAGACGTCCGGAGAGCTGTTGAATGGAGCGTTCCGCGCTCTTCCGGTCCGTAACGTCGCGGACGAACAGATGTCCGACAAACTTGCCGTCTCGCTCGATCGGCACGGCGGCGACTTCCACATCCACTGTCGTTCCGTCCAGCCGCACCCATTGCTGCTCGAATGGGCGAAGGGTATGGCCGGCCGCGAGGTCGATCGCGCGATCTCCGTCGAGCAGTTCTCTGCCGGTCAGGCTGGCCCGATCATCGGCTCCCAGAATTGTTGCAAGAGCGGCATTCGCGAACGAGAGCCGGCCGTGCTCGTCGATCACCGCGATTCCGTCAGGCGCCAGCTCGACGAGAGTCCTGTACGTCTCTTCCGCGAGACGGACATCTTTCGACCTCTGACGACTTACACTGGCCACGACGACTGACGCGGTCACAAACATCAGCAGACGAGCGGCCTGCACGGTCGTCAAGTTGGATTCCGTGGCCACGACGACGGTCCAAAAAATCGATGCCGACGTCAGCGTCGATGCGACCGCGGGTCCGAATCCGAGGAACCTCGCGGTGAGGGCGATGCAGAGAAAGAACGCGGATGCCTGCACCGGCTTTGCCGCCAGCGGCCCGGCCAGCAATTGCCCGACGGCGATCGGCGCGGCGATCGCGATGAGGTATTGCAAGGCGAACCTGGCGGGTCCACGCATCAGTAATCGGCCGCTTGGGTGCACAATTATGAACGAGGTCACTTATGACGCGGATCGCAATTGCCGATGATCACGCCATCGTCCGCAAAGGACTTCGGCAGATCGTCTCCGACGCGCCCGATCTGACCGTTATCGGCGAAGCGGGATCGGCCGACGACCTGCTTACCCTCCTCCGCTCCACCGCCGTCGATCTCGTCGTTCTCGACCTCGGGCTCGGCGAACGAAGCGGGATTGAGTTGCTCCAGCACATCAGGAGCGAGTTCCCGAAGCTTCCGGTCCTGATCCTGAGCATGCATCGTGAGGATGTTTTTGCGATTCGCGCGCTACGCGCCGGCGCGTCCGGCTACATTCAAAAGGAAGACGCGCCGGAGGCGCTGTTGCTGGCCATCCGGCGGATCGCCGGCGGCGGAACGTACCTGAGCCCCGCGATGTCCGAGCGAATCGCGAGCGACGTCGCGCACGGCACCGTAGTGCTGCCGCACGAACGCCTGTCGGATCGTGAATTCGAAGTCTTCCGGCTCCTCGGCTCGGGTATGTCGGTCACGGATATCGCTCACTCATTGAATCTGAGCGTGAAAACCGTCAGCTCCCATCGGACACGCATCCTGGAAAAGACCGGCTTCCAAAAGAATGTAGACATCGTCGACTACGTGATCTCACACCAGTTGCGCTGATCGCTGTGTCAACGACTTCGGATTCCGTCCTACACGGAGTTCGGACTCCATTCCCCCAAAATCTCTTATGAAGGCACCTCCATTGCGACGTTGCAATGACAGGAGAACCTTCAAAATGAACACAATCAACAGGATCACGTTTTCAATCGTGCCTTCCATCGCACTCATGTTCGAGGTGGTCGCGTGTCAAAAGCAGACCATCGTGCCGGTCACTCAATCAGAGAGCGCTGCAGCGGTCGCGACCACTACAGTTTCAACGCCGGCAGCTCCAAAAACGCTTACTGATTCCGCCGAAAATGCCGAGGTCATTTACGACTCGGCAAAGGCCGGAAATTGGGCCGATGCAACCGCACGCGCCGGCCTGCTTCAACAGAGCGCGGCCACGTATCCGGATCTCGCCACGCCTGCGGCGACACTCGCAATACATGTCACCGCCCATGACCGTCTCGAGGCGATGACGGTCGCAAACGAAATTACCCGGCAGGCCAATGAGCTGCTGCGCACCTATCCGGCTGTTACGCCGGTCGATGTGGCAATGCTCGACTATGAAGGACGACAACTCGAAATCGCCGTCGGGCGAAACAGCCTCCCTGTGCTCAAGGACACCACGAAACAGATTCGCCAGACCTGGGACGAAGTGCGCCCACAGGTCATCAAGCGCGGCGGAACAGCGGAGAGCAGCGCATTCGAAACGCTCGTCGCTCAACTGGAGCATGCAAATTCCATCGCCGAGTACAAACCGATCGCCGCGTCAATTTTGAATGACGTCGATCTGCTGGAAGCGGTATTCACGAAAAACACGCAACCAGCTGCGTAGTGATCCGCGGAACCGAATCAGACGCCGTCCGATGACCCATTCGGACGGCGTCCCGGCGCAGCCCGCGGGCGCGGCGCTACATTGCCGGCAGGGACACCGAAATGACACTACCCTCACTACGGATCTGGACGCGCGACAATACGGTCGCCATCGCCGCTACGGTACTGTTCATCGTGATCGCGGTGAATGGACTGATCTCGTTCCGCGAAGTGACGACCGTCGTCGAAAAGTTCGAGGCCGTTCGCCGCTCCAGCAACACGCTCGCCGAGCTGGGCGACACCATCAGTCCGCTGCGCGACGCGGGGGCCGGAGAGCGCACTTTTCTGTTGACCGGCCGCTCCGAGTATCTCGAACCGTATTTTGCGGCTCGTCCCGTGATTGACATTCACCTGCGCCGCCTCGAGCTTCTCGTGGCGGATGACGCCGCGCAGCGAGCACGCGTCCGTGACCTGCGCGTACGCATTGACGCAAAGCTGAATGATCTTGACAAGACGCTCACTACGTACCGGAGCCGAGGCCGCCAGGCCGCGCTGCAGGAGGCTATGTCCGATCCCGGTAACGATCCGATGCTGGCGATCAGGCGCGTGGAAGCGGAGATCCAGAGGAAGGAGGTACAGACCCGATCGACGCAACGCATGGCGGCGACGATGAGCAGCGAGAAGGCGCAAAGGATGGTGGCACTCACCAGTATGGTCGCTGTCCTGATGCTCCTTCTGACGCTCGCACAGATCGGCCAGACCACTCGTGCCGAGCACACCGCGCGTGAGCGTGCCGAGGCGGCGCACGCCGCCGAGATCAAAGCTCGTGTGGCGTCGGACGCCGCAAACCGGGTCAAGGACGACTTCATCGCCAGCGTCTCGCACGAATTGAGAACTCCGCTGACGGCCATCCTGGGCTGGTCGAAAATCCTCACTGCCACCACGGATCCTGAGGAGATGAAGGAAGGACTGCAGGCCATTCACAGCTGCGCGTCGACGCAAAAAAAGCTGATCGACGACCTTCTCGACGTCTCACGCATCACGTCAGGGAAGTTGCGGCTTTCCATCCGCACCATCAATGTCGCGGAAGTCACGCGCGCGGGCGTCGACTCCGTGCGGCCGGCCGCGCAGGCGAAGGGAATCGAGGTCGCGATCCACGTCGACGAACGCATCCGCATGGCTGCCGATCCGGACCGCCTGCAACAGATCATCTGGAATCTCGTCTCGAACGCGGTCAAATTCACACCGCGAGGAGGCAGCATCAATGTTCGCATTCAGCGCAGCGATTCGCGCGCGATCATCGAGGTCAACGACAGCGGCGAAGGCATCGTGGCCGAATTCCTGCCACACGTGTTCGAACCGTTTCGCCAGGCCGACGCATCGAAGGCGCGCGAACACAAAGGCCTCGGCCTCGGACTATCGATCGTCAAGAGTCTGGTCGAGGCGCACGGTGGAACGATCAGCGTGAGCAGCGCCGGAAAGGGAGAAGGCACGACCTTTCGCGTTGCGCTTCCGATCATGCCCTTTACGCGCGACGGGGCGGAAGGCAGCGATCCCGCCGGAGGATCGACGGAGGATCACTGGCCGATCGTCCTCCCAGATGGCGACGCCCTCGCCGGGCTGACCATCCTCGTCGTGGACGACCATCCGCCGACGCTCGATCTGCTCACTTCCGTTCTTCAACATTGCTCCGCCAAGGTCCTTGCCACCGCCAGCGCGGCCGAGGGCCTTAGGCTGCTGACCACCCTCAGGCCTGATGTGCTGCTCTCCGATATCGGTATGCCGCAGGAGGACGGATTCGCGTTCATAAACAACGTCCGGCAACTGCCACGCGAACGCGGCGGCCAGACGCCGGCGATCGCGCTCACCGCATACGTGCGCGACGACGACCGCGCGAAAGTTCTGTCCAGCGGGTTCCAGATGTACCTCGCCAAACCAATTGATCCGCTAGCGCTCGTCGCCGCGATTCGCGAAGTCGCGGCGCGGCAATGGGTGATCGCCGAACCAGGCGGCGAGCGTCCGCCAGACCCCGCTCCGCTCTGAAAACCATCCGAAAATACTGCCATTGAACAAGACTTGCATTCATGCTTCGCCCAACGAATCGGCGGTCGCGCGCGGCGCTGAAGAGGATCGAGAGGAATGAGAGCTGGCGAACGATTCTGATCGCGCTGGCGGCGAATGTCGTCATCGCCATCGCCAAGCTGGTAGCCGGATTGATGTCGGGATCGACCGCGCTTCTCGCGGAGTCGGCGCACTCACTCGCCGATGCCACCAACGAAGTTCTCCTCGGCATTTCCCTTCGCCGCGCCACCGCTCCCGCCGATGAACTCCATCCGCTCGGCCATGGCCGCGAGCGATTCCTCTGGGCGTTCATGGCGGCGATCGCGTCGTTCCTCATCGGCGGCTGCTTTTCTGTAGGAATGGCCATCCGCCAATTGACGCACGGTGAGCCGCTCGGCAATCCGACGGCCGCATGGATCGTCCTCGGCGTCGCGTTCATCGGCGACGGCATCTCGCTCGTGCAGAGCCTGCGGCAGGCGCGCGGCGAAGCGGCGGAGCGCGGCTGGAACGTGTGGTTTCACCTCTTCCGATCGAGTGATCCAACCGTCCGCGCGGTGGTCGTGGAAGACAGCGCGGCATTGATCGGACTCGTGTTCGCCGCCGTCGGACTCCTGCTCAGTCATCACGTCGGAACCGATCGCCCGGATGCAATCGCATCGCTGCTCATCGGTCTGCTGATGGCCGCGACCGCATTTGGCTTGGGACGTCCGCTTGCCGATTTTCTCGTCGGGAAATCGCTTCCCGCGAACCTTCTCGATGAGATCCGCGCCGTGATCGACCGCGACGACGCGGTCGAAGAAATCCTGACGGTGCAGGCTGTCTACATCGGACCGGAGGAAGTGATCGTCTCCGCGAAAGTGCGTCCCTCGCCGAAGCTGACGGTCGAACAACTCGGCCGCGCGATGGACGATCTCGATCAGGCGCTCCGCGACACGTCGCCGTATGTAGCGGACGTCTTCATCGACGTGACCGCACATCACGCGAGCGAGCTCGCGCGCGATGGCATATCTTGAATTGAAAAGGAGCCTTCAATGCGCAACGCACTGGTCATCGTTTCGTCCGTTTTTCTACTCGTCGCGGCGACACCGAGAAGCGATTGGAAGGACGTAGAGCAAGCGCTCGGCCGCGCCGGAACGTTATTGCCTGGCGATGTATACAAGGTGAGCTTCCCGCGCAGCGATTTGATGGTCACTCTCGACGGCGTCACGATCAAACCGGCGCTGGCACTGGGATCGTGGGCCGGGTTCAAGGAGATCGGCGGCGGTCACGTGATGGCGATGGGCGATCTGGTCCTGCTCGAATCCGAAGTCACGCCGGTGATGGACGCGCTGCAGAAAGGCGGCATTGAGCAGAGCGCGCTGCACAACCATCTCATCGGCGAGTCGCCGCACGTGATGTACATGCATTTCGACGGTCACGGCGACGCGGCAACGCTCGCTCGCACACTTCACGACGCGCTGGCACTGACGAAGACGCCGATGGGTGCGACTGCACCTCCCCCATTAACCCCTCCAGCTATCGATCTCCCCACCGCGGAACTCGATCGCATCATCGGCCGGCCGGGAAAGATCGCGGGCGGCACGTACCAGTTTGCCGTCCCGCGCGCGGAGACGATCATGGAGCATGGCGCCGAGGTCCCGCCGTCGATGGGGATGGCCATCCCGCTCAACTTTCAGCCGACCGGCAACGGCCATGCCGCCATCACCGGCGACTTCGTCCTGCTGGCCTCGGAAGTGAACCCGGTGATCCGCATCCTCCGCAAAGGGGGAATCGCGGTGACCGCAATCCACAGCCACATGCTCGAAGAAACCCCGCGGCTGTTCTTCATGCATTTCTGGGCGGTCGATGACGCGAAGAAGCTGGCTACGACGCTGCGCGCCGCGCTGGATATGATCAACGTGAAGAAGTAGCGGATCGTATCGCGGCCGACTATCGTTCCATCTCCTCCGCCACCGCGCGCACGCGTTGCCGCAGTTCGTCGTCGCCCGCGGTGTCGGCGGCTGATGTTGCGATGCGAAGCCATTCGCGGGAGCGATTGCGATCAGCGAGTTTCGCTAGCCGCAACGCCGTTTCGACGACGCCGGCCTGGACGTTCGTAGCGACGTAGAGGTGGAACGCTTCTTCCCATAACTCCTCGGTGTCTTTGATGACGGCGAGACTGCGAAGTGCGTTCGCGAGATCGAGCGGCGGCGCTTCGGATTCTCGATAAAACGCGAGCGCCTCGTCGTAGAGCGGCTCGGCGAAATCGTCACGGCCGGCGTCGTGATGGAGATCGCCGAGGTGGCGGAGGGTGTGGGCGAGGAGAAGAGGATCGCCGATGTCGCGGGAGACAGCCACCGCTTCTTCGTAGAACGGCAGCGCGGCGGTGCGGCGGCCGAGATCGCGCTCGATCTGAGCGAGGCCTTTGAGCGCCTCGACCACTTCACGTGGACTCCCGTTCTCGCGCGATTTCTTCGCCGCCTCGGCAAACGACGCGCGCGCCTCATCGGGCTGCGTAAACCGCATGCGTCTTCCGATTTGCATCAGCTGATGATCGGCGCGAAGTAGTTCGTCGATTTCGGGAATGCCCGTGATCCAGTCGTCTTCGACCTTCGCACCGGCCGCGATGAGCGTCTCCACGATCGCGCGGTGCGCCGGCCTCGGGTGATTGATCGCCGACCATAGCGTCTGGTCGAGCACCGTGCCGCCGTATGAGTTCTTCGCCTCGAGCGGCGCGTTGTGCGCGAGGAGTAGCTTGACGGTATCGAGATGCCCTTCGTGTGCAGCGAGATGCAGCCCGGTCATGTCAACGTCCGCGCCGAATGCGGGATCGACGTCGCGGTCGAGGAGGAACGCGACGATGTCGTTGTAGCCGTACGCGCAGGCCCAGACGAATCCCTTTCCCAGCTCTTCGTTCGACGTCGATGACAACAGTTCCTTCACGCGATCGAGATCGCCGACGCCGGCTGCGTTCTCGAAATCGAGATACGCGCCGCGTGTGGCGAGAAAACGTGCGGCGAGCGGGCGTCCGTTTGCGAGGCAAGCGCGCACCGCCTCGCCGGGCACGCGTTCGATGAGCGCACCGCGATCGAGCAGCAACTCCATCAACTCAATCTGCACGCCGGCAACCTCGGGATGAACGCTCGTGGCCGCGAAACCGAGCGTCGTCGAATGGCCGCGATACGCGTCCGACTCCGCGTTCACGTCCGCACCTGCGTCGAGCAGCAGCCGCGTGATCTCGACGATGTTCGGCGGCGTGCGCTGGCGAAAGTCTTCGATACCGTTCGCGGAAACGTAGTGAAGAAGCGTCGATCGATGCTCACGGCTCGATCGCTGCCGGATCAGCTCCGGCATCTCGTCGAGCAGCCCGCGGAGCGCGTCAACGTCTCCGGAGACGATCGCATCCGCGGCCTGCTCGAATTTCGAATCGGCGGAGGCGCCGTGCTGCAGCGCTTCCACATGCTTCGCAAATTTTGGCCAGCTGGCGAAGCCATGCGCGCGGGCGATGAGGAATTGAGCGTCGGCAAGCTTGACGATCTTCGCGGATCGAATATGCGATTCGATGCGCTCAATCTGATCGGGAGCGAATCGCGCCGCCCACGCGCGCAAGGCGGCGGGATCGTCGCAGGCCTTGAGGAGATCCTTCGCCAGTTTCCTGTAGTAGCCGAGGTGAGGCTGGGACGGAAGAGGAAGAGCGTCTGACATACGAAACTCCTTTCATGGCATGCCTGGAGTCCGCCCGGTCAGGCTGAAAGAAGGTTCGTACCTTCAATAAATTCAGTGGGTGGGCACTGCCCTCTCCGCGGACTGGATGCGCCCCAAACGCTGAGGGGCATTGTAGCGGGTTAGCGGCGGGGGCGAATCGCGAAAAATGAAGAGCGCTGCTCGTCGCAGCGCTCTTCTTCGTTCACTCAGAAAACGAGCCGCACCTGCAGTTGGAACATGCGCGGCGGGTCGACGTTGGCGAAGGCGGGGATTGCGTTTGTTGCGGTGCCGACGGCGACTAGCTGGCCGAAGGTGGAAAGCGGTGCGGCAGCGTCGCCGTAAACCGTTTGGCCGCGGCCGAGGTAGTTGCCGTGGTTGAGGAGGTTGAATCCTTCCACGCGAAGCAGGATGGTGCCGAAAGAGGATTGCCGGATGCGCCCTTCGATGAAGGCGGCGACGTCCGAGGTCGGCGTTCCTCGGAACGCGGACTTCGGCATCACTTGACCGTTGACGATGGGGCGGTCGTTGTTGGCGCCGTCGCCGTTGTTATCGACTCCGGTCGTCGCGGTGAAGGGACGTGCCGAGGCGTACTGCATCAGAGTTCCGACGGTGATGTTGAGGGGCAATTGATAGTTCAGCGAGAGGACGGCGCGGTGGCGCTGATCGAGGAGACTCGGTCCGCGTTCTTCCTCGCCGAGGCGGGAGATGATCGGCTGGTTCGGGTTGACGCCGTTGCCGTCGGGCTCCGTTGTGTTCGTCGCCTTCGACAGCGTGTAGCTCAGCGCGGCGTAGAAGCGCGAGCTGCCGCGGTAGCTGATCTGCGATTGCAATCCGTTGTAGTCGGCCTCGCCGAGGTTCATGAGCACGTTGACCTGCCGCACGCCGCCGTTGACGGGGAGGATGGGACGAGTGGCATTCGCGACGCCGACGGTGCGGGTCTGGCCGGGCGCGGTGCGGTCAAATGCGGATGGCGCATTGAGATCGACATTGCGAACGAGATCGGTCCAGCGTTGATGCACGAAGTCAGATCCGATGAACAAGCCTTTACCGAATTCACGCTCGGCGCCGATCGACATCACCTGGCTTTTCGGATTCACCAACTGATCGGGGTAGAAGGGGAGTTTGTCGAAGTTGAGGCCGTATTTCGCGAACTGGCTTTCGTAAAAACTACGCCGCCCGGCCTGAATGACGATGTCGCGCGCCGGTAATTGCGAGGCGGACAGAGTTTTCGGATCGAATGACAGCGGAAGGCACGATCCGGTGAGGCAAGTTGGGAATCCCAGCTGTCCCGGAATGGCGGTGTAGGTCGTGAGTCCGTCCAGTCCGTTCACCAGATAGCCGGCGATGAGATTGGACTGGATCTGCGTGTAGTACATGCCGTAGCCGCCGCGGATTGCGAGGCGCGGATCGCCGTTCGGATGCCAGCCGAAGCCGACGCGCGGCTCGAAGTTTTTCTTCGCATCGGTCAGCGTCTGCCGGTCGTAGCGCAATCCGGCTTCGACGTTGAGATTGTCGGTGACGTGAATGCTGTCCTGCACGAAACCGGTGTAGAGCCGCTGCTTCAACGCGTAGTTGCTGATGCCGAAGTTGATCGGCTGCGTGTACGACTGCACGTCGGCCAATGTCAATTGATCGAACGGCTGCGTGGTCGCGTTCTTGAACGTGAACGTGCCGAGGAGCGCGGTGCCCGGCTCGCTGCCAAAGCCGCCCGAAGTGTGGTTGATGACGTTCCCACCGACGCGAACGTAATGCTTGCCGTGCGACCACGACAACGTATCGGAGAACTGCGACTGGCGGCCGAAGAGATCGGAGACGCGCGACTGGCCGATCGTGAACGGCACGGAGCCGGCGCGGGTGTAGGTCGTGGAGAGCGTCTGCGCTTCCCACTTGGTTACCGGAGAGCCGTGGAGATACGCAATGCGCGCCTCGTTGAAGAGATCGGGCGTCAGGACGGACGTGTGATTCATCTGTCCTGTCCACGATCCGCGCGAATATTTACGCGCTACGCTCGGCGCGCTCGTGCCGCCGACGGCGTCCTGCGGATTGTCATCGTAAAACTTGTCGAGGTTCGCGCGCAGCATCAGCGTCTGACTCGACGTGAGCTGATGATCGAGCCGTCCGTTGAAGAGCGACTGGCGATAGTGACCGGTGAATTCATGACTGCCGTTGGCGGGCAGAACGAACACTGGCAGGGATTGAGACAGCGACGTCGTACGGTCTTGACTCGTGTAATCCGCGGTGAGGAAGAAGAACGTCCTATCCTTCACGATCGGTCCACCAAGAGAGCCGGAGTACTGGTTCAGAGAATCGGGGATGTCCACCGGATTGATGGCGATGAGTGTCGTTGACGCCCTATCGCAAGTGGCAACCGACGGAGGACAGAAGCCGGACGTCGAGAATGTTTTCGCCTGCGCGCTGCCGAGGCGGTTCATGTACAGCAGCTCGCCGTGCATGTTGTTCGTGCCCGACTTCGTGACGATGTTCAGCGCCGGGCCGGCGGTCCATCCGTACTCGGAGGAAAAGGCGTTCGACAGCACCGTCACTTCCTGGATCGCGCCGAGCGGGATGGTGGCGATCATCGTCTGACGGCCCCACGCCTCATCGTCATTCGCGCCATCGAGCGTGAACGTCGTCGTGCGTCGCGACCCCGCTCCGGTGACGAAGTAGGTCTGATTGACGAAGAGATCGCCCGTCCCTTTTCCCTGCCGGAAGGCGGAGTTGAGGAGAGGAATTGACGACATCTTGCGGCCGAGGATCGGCGTCTCGTCGATCTCTTTCGTGTCCAAGCGGCGGCCGATTTGCGGATCCGCGCGCACGCCTTGTGCCGTACCGAGGACGGTCACTTCCGACGCGCCGGTTCCGACGAGCAGACTGACTTTTAGTGTGGCGGTTTCGCCCGAGCGCAACGTGATGTCGTTCCGCTCTTCGTTGCCGAAGCCGGTTTTCGAAACGCGAATTGTGTAAGTGCCGGTCAGCGGCAGTGCGGCAATCGTGGCGCGGCCATCATTGCCGGACGTCGCTTCGCGGACCGCGCCGGTCGCTGTGTTTGCGACGGTAACGTGAGCATCCGGCACCATCGCGCCAGACTGGTCGGCCACGACGACGATCATCGTGGCGGTGTTGGGAGACTGGGCGCCGACGGGCAGCGCGAGTAGAAGCAAAAGCGCGAACAACAAGATTGATGAGACATACGTCTTCATCGGTTTCTCCTTCGATGGGTTTTGGCGACGGGCAGGCGCGCGCGGCGGAACTAGATGTTCCAGCGGCTGCAGACCAGAAGGAGATCGACGGAAGTGGCGCGTGGCTCTGAGCCGCCTGCGTGCGCGACGCGCGCGGCTACGAGCCAGGTTGAAATCGAAGCGGGAGCGGCGAGGACGTTCGCCGCGGGCACGAGCACGGGGACGTCGCCGTGAGTCGCGACGATCGACGTCGCGAAAGCCGCGGACGATACGGGCGCCGATGATTGCTGCGAAAGGCCCGATCCATTTCGAGCGCCATCCGTCCATCCCAGGACCGCTGGATCGCCGTCGCGCGCCGCTTCTGCGCGTCCCGACTGCGACAACCGCGGCAGGAGCTCTTCCGCCTTCGCGTCGCGGACGATGGAAAACGAATCGCGGCTCTCGAAGTGCAACTCGTGGACTTCGTCGCCGGTGCGAATCAGGATCCTCGCGTTGCGGGTGTCAACGTTCGGGACGATGAACGTGAAGCTGCGAAGATGGATGTCGAGATGCGGCGTAACGCGGAAGGCGTAGTACTTGCCGCCATCCACCGACAGAAACGCTTCCCACTCCTCGGCAGCCGCCGGCGGTTGCGCGGAAGTCCACCGCAACTCCGCGAACGAGCCGCCGCGCAACGTGGCGCCATTCGCCGGCGCGACCACGCGCAGCGACTCCGCGCGAGCGAACGACGCGAACGCGAGAAGTACAACCGCCAGTGACACCCGACGCATGGAAGCGGGGATGATAAGCCCGGCACCGCGAAACGGTGAAGCGCTACTTGCGATCGCCGCGGTCGCCCTGCCCCGGTTTCGAAACCGTGGCGGCCTTCCTGCGAACATCCTGCGACAGCGAACGGCTCACGTCGTCCGACTCCTTGAAATGTCCCTGATCATCGCGGCGGACATAACGCTTGTCTCCCGGGTGCGGCTCGATCAATTCGCGTTTCTTAGCAGGCATTTTGATGTTCTCCCGCGGTACGGAAGAGCAAGTGAAATGCCGGGCGTTGACGGGAATCAGCCCTCTCGCCCCCGCGTCCGGAAAAAGTTGCGGCGGATGCTGAAAATAACCCTTCCTTTGTGGCAAGATGTGCGTCCCAGGTCCCCGTACCAAAAATTAACTCGACGCCATCGCCGGCCGCGCGTTTGCCGGGCGAGGTGTCGACCTGCAGCAGAGCGCGATGCAAATCGCTCCAAGGAACACGCACATGAGACATGCCCTGACATCCCGGACGCTGCGAACCATCATCATCACCTGCGTGCTTTTGCTGTGCGCGGGCGCGTCGTTCGGCCAGGCCGCTGCCGGCTATTCGGAGTACTTCCTGCCCGGCGACGAGCAGAACATGTACTTCATCTTCAACGACCTCGATGTGAATGCCGGCGTGACCGGCATGCACTCGGTCACCTCCGTCGTGGCGTGGTCGGCCAACACTACCGTCTACTACGACCATTGGGAAAACGGCTACAACTTCGATCCGAACAACCCGTCGTCCACCGCTGACGAAACCTACACGCTGGCCACGCCGGGCACGATCCGAGTTTTCGAATCGTCCAACGTTCCCAACGTCCGCAACCCGGCGAGCACCTGCGCCGGTCAGACCAATCCCGGCAACCGCTGCTACGACGGCGGCGACCGCGTCTACGTCGCCGGCGGCCCCGTCACCGTGACCCGCGCGATGTGGATGGAAGCCCGAGGAGCGGGCAACCAGGGCGATGCGTGGGAGATCTATCCGGTCAAGCCGCAGTTGACGACGTACGTCCTGCCGTTCGGCGAGAACAATTTCGCGACCGACAACCTCTTCTTTACCGGCTTCGAGCGCGTCTATGCGCTCATCCAGGCAACCGACGACAACACCACCGTCACCGTCGATCTCAACAACGATGGCGCTCCTGACATCCTCAACCTGAATCGAGACGCCACCTGGAACAACGCCGGCGACGGGACCACGGTGACGTTACAGAAAGGGCAGTCGTTTCTCCTCGATCGCATCAGCGCCTGTTCGCTGCACGTGACCTGCACGACCTTCCCCGGCGGCGGACCGCTGAATTCCGGCGCTGTCATCAACGGCAACAAAACGCTGCAGGTGAAGTACGTGGCCGGTCGCATCGCCCAGACCTACGCGGCGCGCGGATTGAGCGCCTTTCCGCGTGGCTTCTGGACGAGCGACTACTACGCCCCGTTCGGACAGGCCGCGAACGCCAACGCCGGCGTCACCGACTACTACCTTTTCAATCCCAACGCCACGCCGCTGACGATCAACTGGCAGAGTCAGTCGACTTCGGGATCATTCTCGATTCCCGGCAACAGCTCGCAGTCATACAACCGCGCCATCGGCGCAAATCCGTCCGTCCCCACCGGCTCCGGCCTTTACCTCAGCGCGAGCAGTCCGTTCTGGGGCGTTGGATTCGGCGACTCCACGAGCCAGGGCACGCCGACCGGCCAGGCCTTCGAATGGGGTTTCAGCCTTCTGCCGACGACGTTCCTCTACAAAGAGCACTTCATGGGATGGTCGCCCGGATCGCTGCCGCTGACGACCGCGCCGACCAACGGCAACGGCGTCTTCCTCACCGTGGGGCAGGACAACACGCAGGTCTTCGTCGACTACAACAATGACGGGACGCCCGATGTCACGTACACGCTGAACCGACTGCAGAGCCAGTTTGTCCCGCCGGGACCGACCGGTGCACTCGACGGCGCGCGCTTCTACGCCACCGGCTTGTTCTCGATGGCGTACGGTGAAAACGCCGACACCGCCACCACCCCAACGCCGAACCTCGACCTCGGCTACGTCGCTCTGCCCGCCACCGATTTCGTGTCGCTCGTTCTCACGACGAGCAAGAGCGCCAATCCCGCGGTCGTCTCCACGGCCAGCGGCTCGACGACCAGCTTCACCATCAAGGCGAATACGCAGTCGTACAACGTCGACGGCGTCACCGTCGTCGACACGATGCCGCCGAACTGGCAGTTCGTTCCAGGATTCACGACCATTATCAAGCCCGATCTCACCGTCTCCAACAGCGCGGCCGCCGCGGGAACGGTGACGACCAACGGGACGACCGCCGTGGTCGGCACCGGCACGACCTTCACCGCGCTGACCGCGGGAAATCCGATCACCATCAACGGCATCGGCTACACGATCCAGAGCATCACCAACAACACGAACCTCGTGCTGACCACCATCGCGCCCGCGGGCGCCGGACAGGCGTACTTCGTCGCGGGCGCCGGCAACGAGCCGGTCGTGACCGGTGCGGGGACGGTTGGCAGTCCGTACGTACTGACGTGGTCCACCGCCAAGACCGGCGGAGCGATGCTCCCGAACCAGCAGATCACGATCACGTTCCGCGCCGCCACGACGTCCGCGTTCGCAAACGGCACGCTGAGCCAGAACAACGTCACCTCCAGCACGACGCGGACGGTCGGCAACAGCCCGCCGGTGTCGCAGACCTTCACCGCGTCGGACTTCGCCTACGTGGCCTCGGGCAGCGTCTCGATCACGAAAGCTTCGAGCGTTCCGGCCGCCACGCCGCTCTTCCCCGGCGACACCTTCACGTACACAACGACGGTCGCCAATCCGGCCGGGGCGGGGACGAATCCGCTGACCGGCATCGCCATCTACGACGCATTGCCCACGGGCCTGTCGATGGTGGCCGGAACGACGATACTGAACCGCTCCACCGTCGCCGACAGCTTCAACTCCCAGCTGTACACGCTGAACGCCGGCACGCGAAATTGGACCGGCAACTGGACGGAGGCCGGCGACACGGGCGGCGGTGCGACGAATGGCTCCGCGGTTCAGGGCGACATACAAATCGTCGGCACCGAGCTTCGTCTCGACAACGCGAATTCGCTCGAGATGACGATCTCGCGTGCAGTGAACCTCACCGGCGCCACGAATGCGCGGCTCTCGTTCCGCTACCGCACGGACACCGGCGTCGACCCTGCGGACATTTTCCGGGTCCTCGGTGGCACCGCCGGAACGGGCGGAGCATTCGGCACCAACATCGGCGATATCACCGGAATCACCGGCGCGACGACGGGCACCGCCAGCTTCGACATCTCCGCATTGATCAACGCGAACACCGCCATCCGCTTTACGTTCCCCAACCTCAGCTATGAAGGCGCCACGGAGTTCATCTACATCGACGACGTCTCCATCACCTACGACATCGCCGTCTCCGGCACCAACCCGCCGGACATCCTCTCGTCGAGCGTGCTCTATACGCTGGTCGGCGGACAGTCATTGACCGCCACGTACACCGTGCAGGTCAACAACCCGTTCCCCTCCGGCCAGACCTCGGTGACCAACACCTCCTACACGTCGTCGGTCCAGCTTCCGATCCAGCTGCCCAGCAATCCGGTCACGAACATCGTGGCTACGCCGGCAGTGCTGGCGGCTTCCGTGGCGGGCCGCCTGTGGCTCGACGCGAATGCGAACGCCATTCAGGACATCGGCGAGCCCGGTATCGACAACGTCATCGTCACGCTCAAAGATCAGTTTGGAGCTCCCGTGGCCAGCGCCACGACCGACTCGAACGGCCGGTTTATCTTCCCGAACGTCTCCCCCGGCAACGGCTACTACGTCGAGGCCACGACCTCGGGCAATCCGAACGGACTTCCGCCCGGCCTCACCCAGTCCGCTCCGATCGGTAACACGAACGACCGCACCTCCGTCTTCAACCTCACCGCCGGCCAGAACTACAACCAGGCGGACCTCGGCTACTCGTCGTCGAGCTCCACCGCCGCCTTCGGCGATCAGGCCTGGGTCGATGCCAACGGCAACGGCCTGCGCGATCCCGGCGAAGTCGGTCTGGGCGGCGTGGTCATCAAGCTCTATCGCGATACGAACGCCAACGGCGTGCTCAACGTCGGCGTCGATGCGCTCGTCGACACGCTGGTCTTCGGCGTTGGAACCGTCGCCGCTACGAATGGCTCGACCGCCATCGTCGGCACCGGCACGACGTTCACCTCGCTGCAGAATGGCGACACGATCTCCATCAGCGGTACGACGTACACCGTCAATACCGTCACCGACAACACCCACCTCAACCTGACCGCGAACTTCACCGGCACGACCGGCGCCGGCCTGGCGTACAAGATCCCGACGACGACTGCGCCCGACGGCAGCTATCTCTTCTCCGGTATCTCTCCGGCCACCGGCGTCGAGACGTACTTCGTCGTTGCGCGCACTCCGGCCGGCTACACGCTGACCACGCCAACGCCCGGAAGCCCGAACGTCACCTTCAAGTACACGAGCGTCTTCGGAGGAGCGTCGTTCCTCTCCGCCGACTACGGCTATCTCCCGCCCGGCGGTACGACCTTCTCGTACAAGGACCGTATCTTCAAAGACACCGTCTTCTCCACCGGGCCGGGGACGGTTTCGGCGACGAACTTATCGACCGCGGTGGTCGGCACCGGAACGACCTTCAAAAACAACAACGTCGGCGACGCGTTCGAGATCGCCGGTGTCGGCTACACCATCGCCACGATCACAGACGACACGCACCTGACTCTCACCACGAACTACGCGCAGGCGACGGGAGCGGGCAAGGCGTACAAATCGTTCGCCACGTTCGACAACACCGAGTCCGGCATCGGCGGAGTCTCGGTGGAGATCCTGGACGCCAGCCTCAATGTCATCGGCACGACCATCACTGCGGCCGACGGCACGTTCACCTTCAGCGGTCTGACCGGCGGCGGCGCCGACTACACGGTCAAGATCACCGATACGACGGGCGTGCTGACGAACTTCATCGGCACGAGCAGCTACGCCATCGCCGATCAGCGCCTCGTCTCCAACTTGGTGGCGAGCATCGACCGCTCCGCAACGCCGAGCTTCGGATTCACCGTGAGCCGCTCGATCGGCGACACGGTCTTCAATGACCTGAACGGCAACGGCTTCCAGGACGCAGGCGAGCCTGGCATCGCGGGCGTCGCCGTCCGCATTGCCAAAGACGCCAACGCCAACGGCATCATCGATCTCACCGCCGGTGCGGGAACCCTCACCGCGACGAACGGCTCGGTCACGGTAACCGGCGCCGGCACCACGTTCCTCAACTACCACGCCGGTGAGCCGATCTCCATCGCCGGCGTCGGTTACATCATCCAGAGCATCGCCAGCAATACCAGTCTCACCCTGACCACGACCTTTGGCCAGGCCACCGGCGCAGGAAAAGCTTTCACGGCAAATCCCGCCGGCGCCGGAACCGTGGCCACGACGGCCGCTTCGAACGTCGTCACCGGCACCGGCACCGCGTTCCTGACCGACTTCAAGGTCAACGACACCATCAACATCAACGGAACCGACTTCATCGTCCAGAGCATCGCCAGCAACACCAGCATGACTGTGACGACGAACGCCGCCGCCACCGCGGCCGGCCTCGCCTATCGCGCACCTGCCTTCTTCGGCATCGTCACCACCGACGCCAGCGGCAAGTACCTCTTCTCCGGCTTGGCAAACGGCGGCTACATCGTCAGCGTGCAAAACCCGACCAGCTTCAACTACATCGGCGCCGACATCGGAACGGTAACCGCCACCAATGCTTCCGCCGCCATCGTCGGCGCGGGCACGGCCTTCACGAAGTTCGTCGCCGGTGAAACGATCACCATCACCACTGCGGCCGTCAACGCGACGTACACGATCCTCAGCATCACCGACGACACACATCTCACCCTAACGACCACCTTCGGCCAAGCCACCGCCGGTGGAAAGGTTTACGGCCGGCCCGACACCGACGCCACCTCGCCGGGCGCGCAGCTCGGCGCCACCGTCACGGCCGCCGGCAGCGTCCTCGATCGCGATTTCGCGTTCCAGGTGCCGGCGGTCAGCCAGCGCTCCATCACCGGCAAGCTCTGGAACGACGCCGACAAGAACGGCGTCATCGCCACCACCGAATCCGGCCTCTCCGGCGTCACGCTCGACATCATCCCGATCGCTACCGGCCCGGGCACACTCGCGGTGACGAACGGCTTCAACACAGTCGTCGGAACCGGCACCACGTTCACGCAATACGGGCCCGGCAACCTCCTCGTCATCGGCGGCGTGCCGTACACCATCTCCGGCATCACCGACGACACGCACCTCACGCTGACCATCCTCTACCGCGGAGCGACGGCCGGCGGCCTCGCCTATCAGCGCGGCGGTGCCGCACTCGAAACGGCCACGACCGACGTCAACGGCTTCTATACCTTCACAGGACTGGCGAACTCCTCCTACGTCGTAAAGATCACTGACACTTCCGGCAACGTCGTCGGCTTCGGCGCGACGGCGGAGAAGACGGAGGGGTTGATCTCGGGACCGAATCCCGCGAACGCGATGGAGGTCATGGATCTCACCACCAGCCCCGGTAACGCGGCGACGACCAGCGGTTCTCCGAACGTCACCGGCACCGGCACCACGTTCGTCGGCAACTACCGCCCGAACGATCCGATCATCATCGGCGGCGTGCTGTTCTCGATCCTCAGCGTCACCGACAACACGCACCTCGTGCTGAAGACCAACGCGGGGACCACGGCGGCCGGCCAGGCGATCAGCTCGCCGGACGTCGACTACGGCTTCGCGCTGCTGTCATCCATCCCCACGCTCGTGAAGCTCACCTCGTTCGACGCGCAGCAGAACGGCGCCGACGTTCTCCTGCAGTGGCGCACCAGCTTCGAGAACGACAACCTCGGCTTCAACATCTACCGCACCGTCGGCGGCACGACCGTCAAGATCAACCAACACCTCATCGCCGGCACCGCCTTCATCACCAAGGGCCATCCGAAATCGGGCCAGTCTTACCGGTTCATCGACAAGCTGCCGTCGTCGAGTGCATTCGCGCAGTACGCGCTCGAGGACGTCGACACGCACGGCAAGACGAAGATGAACGGACCGTATTCGACGCGTCTGGTACCGAACGCCGACATCACGACGCAGCAGCCGTCTCCGACGCTGCCGAACCTCGCCTCCTCCGATCCTCTGCTCGTGCCGGCCGACGGCATCGGCGCGGTGCAGCCGTGGACGCTGCCGGCGCCGTCCACCGCGCAGACCAATCAACAGCAGGACAACGCCAATACCGCCGGGCTGAAGATCAGCATCACGAAGGAAGGGTGGTATCGCCTGACTGCCTCCGCGATGACCGCGGCCGGCTTCACGCCTCCGTCCGACGCGAAGAAGCTGGCGCTTTTCTGCGACGGGATCAAGCTGCCGATCGTTATCAACGGCTCGCAGGGCAACAAGTTCGGACCGAACGATTCGATCGAGTTCTACGCCCTCGGCCTCGACACCGCCTTGACGGCCGCGCGCACCTACTGGCTGCGCATCGATCACAACACCGAGCAACTCTCCACGAACAAGGGTGGCGGCGGATCGCCGGCCAGCAGCGTCGCGTTCACCTTCAAGCGTTCGGACCGTACCCTTCTCGCCAGCGGCCTAACCGGCACCGGCGACGGCGGCGAGAATTTCTTCGGGCCGCTGATCACCACCGAGCCGGTCTCGCAGGATCTCACCGTCGCGAATATCGACACCTCGGGCGGCAACGCCTCGCTCCAGATCGTGATTCAGGGTGGCACCGACTCGATCCAGCATCAGATCCGCGTCGAGATCGGCGGCCAGATGATCGGTACCGCGATCCTCGACAACGTCGAGCTGAAGTCGTTCACCTACTCCTTCCCGCAGAGTTACCTGACGAACGGCGCGAACGCGCTGAAGCTGACGGCGCTCAACACCGACGATGACGTCAGCATCCTCGCCTCCGCCACGCTCACGTACCAGCATCTCCTCAAAGCCGACAACGGCCTGCTCGAGGTGAAGGTGCCCGGCTCGCAGCAACTCACGGTAGACGGATTCACCAGCAATACGATCCGCGCGCTCGACATCACCGATCCATTCGCACCGCGCGGCCTCGAGGTCACCGTCACCGCCGTCAGCGGCGCGTTCAGAGCGACGTTCACGGCGCCGGCTTCGGCAACTCCGCGAACGGTGGTGGTCTTCTCCAGCGACCGCATCCTGACGCCGCCTGCCGGATCATTGACCCTCAACGCGGTGTCGAGCTGGTCCGATCCTCATGGCCGCCAGGCGGACCTGATCATCATCACCAACTCCGCCTTCAGCGCGGCGGCGAACACGCTCAAGTCCGCACGCGACGCAGGCGGCACGCTCACGAACGTCGTCGACGTGGAAGACATCTACGACGAGTACAACTTCGGCATCACGAGCCAGGACGCAATCCGTTCGTTCCTCAGCGCGACGCGCACCTGGACGCGTGCACCGAAGTACGTGCTGCTCCTCGGCGATGCCAGCGTCGATCCGCGCAACTACCTCGGCCTCGGCTCATTCAATTTCGTCCCGACCAGGCTCGTACCGACCCTCTACTTCAACGCACCGTCCGACGACTGGTTCACCGATTTCAACACCGACACGATTCCCGACCTGGCCATCGGACGCATCCCGGTGAAGACCGCCGCCGATGCGAACACGGTGATCAACAAGATCGCCACCCGAACCACGCCGCTGATGACGTCGTCGCAGAACGCCGTGCTCATCGCCGACGTGCCGGAGACGTTCGATTTCGAGACCGAGGCCGCTGTGGCGAAGACGCTGCTGCCGCCGAGCTTCAATGTGCAGAGCATCAACATCGCCTCCACGCCCACTCCGCATAACGCGATCGTCAGCGCCTTCAACGCCGGCCCGGTGCTGGTCGACTACATGGGCCACGGTTCAGTGGAGATCTGGAGCTTCGATATCTTCAGCTCGAACGATGCGTCCACGCTCACCAACAGCGCGCGGCAACCGTTCGTGATGGCCATGACCTGCCTGAACGGCTACTTCCACGATCTCTACACGGAAAGCCTGGCCGCGGCACTGCTCAAGTCACCGAACGGCGGCGCGGTCGCGGTCTGGGCATCGTCGACACTGACCGAACCGTACCCGCAATTCCAGATGAACAAAGAGCTGCTCCGCCAACTCTTCGGCGCAACCCCGATGACGATCGGCGACGCCGTCCGCGCGGCCAAGCAGGCAACACAAGACATCGACGTCCGCCGCTCCTGGCTCCTCTTCGGCGACCCCTCGATGAAACTGACGAAGTAAGCGTCGACTGCGCAGGGCGGGCTCACGCCCGCCCTGCGATGTTCAGCCGTCGTGAATCGTCATGTCGTCGTCGAATATCCGCACGTGCGGATAGCTGCGAATCTTCCGGTCCGCGGTCATGAGCGGAATGTCGTGGACGCGCGCAGTGGCCACGATGATCTGATCGGCGGGATCGCGATGAAATCTGCCCGGTAATCTGCATGCTTCGACAGCAATTTGCTGCGTGAGTGGAAGCAGGCTAATGCCCGAAGGACCGAGCGCGCCCACAAGCCACGCATCGAGATCGCGTTTGAGGTCAATTCGTTTGTGCTCGACGAGCTTGGCGATTTCCCAGCACGAGATCACGCTCACGACCAGCTCTTCACCCTCGTAGGTATCGTCAAGAGCGCCGATAACATCCCAGCGCGTCATGTCTTCGTGGACCCACCAAAGCCAGATGTGGGTGTCGAGCAGGATCACTTCAGCGCATCCCACTCCGATGGATCGACGGCGGGGCCGAAAGGATCGTCGTACCGGAATGGAGCGCCGTGCAGTGGGTAAGTCACCGGAACCCTGTCGAGAACCTGAACCGAGACTTCGACCTGATCACCTTCAACAACCGGGAGATCATCGATAACAATTTTGCCGTTCTTCATAACCAAAACTTTGAGCTTGAACGTCTTCATGATCGAGCCTCGAACCCCGAGGGTACCTCGGCAGATTGAAAAAGAAAACCGGCAATCGCGTCCGGTACTTTCAGGTGTCTAAAGCGTGCCGCGCAACGCCGTCAGCTTCTGTACGAATCTCGCAGGCTCGTAGCGCTCGCGGTTCTTGATCTCTTCGAACAGGGCGTCGATGGCCGCGATCATCGGGCTCTTGAGCAGGCGCGGATTGCTGCGGGTCAGTGCGGAGGCGAGACTTTGCAGGGCGAGGGCGGTCTGCTCTGCGGAGTGGACGTCGGCGGTCAGGAGGAAGCCGGTGTCGCCGGCGATGGTGCGCATCAATGCGCGGACGTCGTCATCGCGCCAGCTCAACGCGGCGATCTGGGGAGTGACGCCGTCGATGATGCGCTTCGCGTCGACGGCGGCTTGCAGCACGGCGTTGGGTTCGTTCATGCGCGCGACGCGCATAGCGATCAGTTGAATGTCGTTGTCGAGTTGGGCGC
Source organism: Thermoanaerobaculia bacterium (assembly GCA_035995985.1). Taxonomy (GTDB): domain Bacteria; phylum Acidobacteriota; class Thermoanaerobaculia; order Gp7-AA8; family Gp7-AA8; genus JADGNZ01. Next base: position 55,871 of record DASYJY010000132.1, read on the forward strand.
GTGCCGAGGGGTTGGCGCGGCCGACCAGGAGTCGGAGGACGGCCCAATGCTGCGAGCTCCAGGACGGCAGTCCGGCGCGGCCGGGCCAGCCGCGTTCCTGGCGCCATCCGCTCGACTCGAGCGAGTGATGACAGTTGATGCAGCTCATGTCCGAGAACTCCGGCCACTTCTCGCCGCGCGCGTGATGCGCGAGGTTGTCGAGCGACTGGCTGAACGCGGCGGACTGGCCCACCGCGAAGGCGCGCGCGCCATGCGTATCGTCTTTGCCGCGGCGCCAGTGGGGCGGCATCGTCTCGGTGTAGTTGTCGAGCTCGAACGCGAGAATGGGATGGCCTGAGGCGATCAGCTCGTGATCGACTTCCTTGTTGCTGTTGCCGAGATGACAGGAGAGACAGCCGGAAGCGCGGATCGGCAGCGAGCGAAGATCGGTCATGCCGGCGGCGACGGATTGCTCGTGCGTCCAGCCGGCCATGGTGTGCTCGGCGCGCCATCCGCCGGCGGGTCCGTGGCAGGCCTCGCACTGAATCCCATCTTCCAAATCGACCTTGCCGGAAACGAGCGACGGCGGGACGTTGGTGGTGTGGCAGTCGAGACAGACTTTCTCCTGATACGCCTTTCCCTTGAGCCGCATGTTGCGGACCACGCGCGCGGAGCGGTCGTTGAAGAGGATGTTGTAGGCCTGCGCGTGGCGATCGCTGTTGAGCCACGTGTAGTACTCGTTCTGCAGGATGCGGGTTGTGTCGAACGGCTGCGTCGAGCCGTGGCAGCCGGAGTTGACGCAGGAGGCGACGCCCTCGTAGTGCCCGCGTTGCTGCGCGGCGGCGCCGAAGGACATCAGCAGAAACACGATCGTCATTCGTTTCATCGTCATCACCTCGGAAGCGGCTTCGTCGCCGGCGTCTCGCTGACGGTGTAGAGCGTTCCGTTGCGGAGGTAGAGCCGCTGCATCTC
>DASYJY010000133.1:0-14433 GCA_035995985.1 Thermoanaerobaculia bacterium
CCTTCGCAACCATCGATGCGGCATCGGCGTCGTGAATCTCGTAGTCAGTCATCGCTGTTTCACTCCGTAAACTTCTCGACGGCATGCTCATGTTTGCCTACTTCCGCCGCGAGCTTGCGCATGATCAAGTTTAGCGCGCGATCTAACGCGGTCGCCTGTTCTTCGGTGCTGCCCAGGGAACTGAACCGCCTTACCTGTCCGGCGACCACTCCCAAATGTCCTACGATCAGATTCAATTCGTCCTTGCTTCGATTATCAACGAGTTGGTCTTTCCATCGATTCTGCGCGATCGATATTCGTTGCAAGACCTCGTCCGCTTCGTCGCCAGCGCCAAGCCAATCACTACTTCGGCATCGCTTCGCGACACTCATAACCTTCTCACTGCACGACCGCAACTCCGCGGCAAGCGTCCGTTGATGCTGCGCTGCAAGCGCTCGCTTCGCAGCTTCGGACGCGCGTTGCGCCCGACGCCAGGCGAACATGCTGATAACGAGGCCTACGGCGCTGGCGACGTTACCCCAGTTGTGCTGCCACCACTCCATCAATACGCAAAGGTTAGCGCAAAACGAGGGCTGGTGAGCCGCCACTCGCTACAATTCGCCGTTGAGGAACAGCAAGTGATGCGGCACATTCTTCGGATCGGCACCTTGATCGCAAGCTGTCTACTTTTCAGCGACACCGGGCTCGCGCAGATGGAGCAGCACGACCATCACGAAGAGCGACTCGGCACCGTCACTTTCCCCATCTCCTGCACGCCCGCGGCGCAGGCCAAATTCACGCGCGCGGTCGCGCTGCTGCATTCGTTCTGGTACGAGGAGGCGGAGAAGGCGTTCACCGAAACGGCGACCATCGATCCGCAGTGCGGGATGGCGTGGTGGGGCGTGGCGATGAGCAACTACCATCCGGTCTGGCCGACTCCGTACTCGCCGGCGGAGCTGGCGCGCGGCGTCGCGGCAGCGGCGAAAGCGAAGGCGATCGGCGCGAAGACGGTACGCGAGCAAGGCTACATCGATGCCATCGCCGCGTTTTACAACGTCGAGCATCAAGACCTCTACACGCGCGCCCGTGCTTACGAAGCGGGCATGCAACACCTCACGACCGCGAATCCGACCGACGATGAGGCTGCGATTTTCTATGGACTCTCGCTCATCGCGCACGGCATGTCGCAGCCGACCGACAAGACGTACGCGTATCAGAAACAGGCGGCGGAGATATTCAATCGGCTGCTGAAGACGCATCCCGACCATCCCGGCATCTCCCACTACCTGATCCACTCGTTCGACTATCCCGCGCTCGCGCCGCTAGCGCTGAACGCCGCGTACGCGTACGCGAAGATCGCTCCGTCGTCGCCGCACGCGCTGCACATGCCGTCGCACATTTTCGTCCGGCTCGGCATGTGGCAGGAGACGATCGATTCGAACCTGAAGTCGTCGAACGCGGCGCGCGACCATGCGGCGCACGCGCATCCGGGTGCCGTCTCGTTCGATAACCTTCACGCATCCGATTACCTCGCCTACGCCTATCTCCAGCTCGGACAGGACCAATCCGTTCGTCAATTAGTTGACGAACTGGCGGCGATCAAATCGCTCGACGTCGAAAACTTCGCCGGCTACTACGCGATGGCGTCCGTTCCCGCGCGATACGCGCTGGAGCGCAAGCGCTGGACGGACGCCGCGGCGCTCACCGTGCGGCCCGCGAACTTTCCGTGGGATCGCTACGCGTACGCCGAGGCCGTGACCTATTTCGCGTCGGGCATCGGCAAGGCGCGCGGCGGGAATCCGTCGGCTGCGCGTGCCGACATCGAGCAACTCAAGCGGCTGCAGAAGATGTTGCTCGATCAGAAGAACGCCTATTGGGCCGATCAGATCGCAGTGCAGATCGACGCCGTCGACGGTTGGACTGCGCATGCCGAGGGACATGAGGATGTCGCGGAAGCAGCGTTGCGCAAAGCGGCCGACCTCGAAGACTTGATGGACAAGAGTCCCGTCACCCCGGGATCGATCCTCCCCGCCCGCGAGATGCTCGCCGATTTCCTGCTGGCGGCGAATCGTCCGCAGGAAGCGCTCGATGCGTACGAGCGCTCGTTGAAAGATTCACCCGGCCGATTGAACGCACTCTCGGGCGCCGCACACGCCGCGCAACTGGCTGGCGATCGCGAGAAGGCGCGGACGTACTTCGTGCAAGTCGGGAAGTTGCTCGCTACGAATACACGCTGATGAAGCGCGCCGTCACCGCGGCTGCCATCGTCAACTCGAACGGCACATGTACGAGCGGGTGGATGGCGTTGTAGGTGTGGCTGGCGTTGGCGATGATCACGTGGGACGCGTCGTCCGCGTACGACGCGATCTCGGCCGACTCCGCAACCGGGACGCTTTCATCGCGCGCGCCGTGGATGACCAGGATCGGATGCTCGATCTGCGTCACGCATTTGAGGATGTCGAGGCGATCGCGGTTCGCTTCGATATCGTCGAGCATGCGCGTTGACATCCGCATCATCTGTTTCGTGCGCGTGTTCTCCGCCTCGAGGTGGCCGACTCGCCGCCAGAGCGATTTCGTTGCGTCGTCCCAGCGGTCGGTGCGTGAGATCGCGCTCCACGTGACGATGCCGCTCAGGTTCTCGATGCCGTTCGCGGCCAGCAGCGACACTCCGCCGCCGCGCGAGTGGCCGACCAGAAACGCCGGCGCGTCGATGCGCTGCTGCGCGTAACGTACGACCTTCTGCAAATCGGCGATCTGTCCCGAGTACGTGTCGTCGGCGAAGAGATCGAGTCGGTCGAAGGTCTCTGGATTTTCGTCGATGCCGCTGCGTGACATGTTGAAGCGGCAGACAGCGAAGCGATGATTGCAAAGCGTCTCGCCGAGCCACGGAAAGAAGCCCCAATCTTTGAATCCCTTGAACCCGTGCACGATGACGGCAAGCGCCTTCGCCCCCGGCGGAATGTCGAGATCGCCGCGGATGGGAAGGCCTTCGTCGCTGAGGATGGTGAACTGCATGGTTGAAGCGGTCAGTGGTCAGTGGCCACTGCCTCACACATTGAACCGGAACAGAATCACGTCTCCGTCCTGCACCACGTAATCTTTTCCTTCGCTGCGCATCTTCCCCGCTGCGCGCGCTGCCTGCTCGCCGCCGAGGGTGATGTAGTCGTCGTAGGCGATCGTTTCGGCGCGGATGAAACCGCGTTCGAAATCGCTGTGAATCTTGCCGGCGGCCTGCGGGCCTTTCGAGCCGCGCTCGATCGTCCAGGCGCGCGCTTCTTTCGGGCCGGCGGTGAAAAACGTTTCGAGATTGAGCAGCTTGTACGCGGCGCGGATCAGCGAGTTGAGGCCGGGCTCTTCGAGTCCCATCTCCTTGAGAAAGTCCGTGCGTTCGGCGGGAGGAAGATCGGAGATCTGCGCTTCGAGCTCGCCGCAGATGACGACCACCTCCCCTTTTTTCTCAGCGGCGATGGCGCGGACTTTCTGCAGCAGCGGTGTTTCGTTGCCGAGGTCGGATTCACCGACGTTGGCGACGTAGAGGACCGGCTTGAGCGTGATGAGGTTCAGTTCGCGCAGCGACTCGAGCTCAGCGTCGGAGAATTCGATCGCGCGCAGCGGCGTCCCCTTGTCCGCGGCCGCCTTCGCTTTCTCCAGCGCCTCGGCCTGCACGACGTACTCCTTCTGGCCGACGCGAGCCAGACGTCCGACGCGATCGAGCTTCTTGCCGACGGCGTCCATGTCGGCGAGCAACAACTCCGTCTCGATCACTTCGATGTCGCGCTCGGGATCGACGGACCCTTCGACGTGCACGACGTTCGGATCATCGAAGCAACGGACGACGTGGAGGATGGCGTCGGTCTCGCGGATGTTGGCGAGGAACTGATTGCCGAGCCCTTCCCCTTTCGACGCGCCGCGCACGAGGCCGGCGATGTCGACAACTTTGAGGTCGGTGTAGACGGTCTGCTTGCTCTGGGCGAGCGTCGCGAGCTTGTCCAGCCGCGCGTCGACGACCGGCACGATGCCGACGTTTGGTTCGATGGTGCAGAAGGGATAGTTCGCGCTCTGCGCTCCGGCGGCGGTGAGCGCGTTGAAGATCGTCGACTTGCCCACATTCGGCAGCCCGACGATTCCGACAGAAAGACCCATGTGTGTTGACTCCTGGTTTCGCGACGACGAACGGATGCGCGGGGCTCGCGATTCCGTGCGGGAAGTGGCCAGGCGCCAGTGGCCAGTGGTCAGTCGGTGTGAGCTCTGGCCACTGACCACTCGCCACTGACCACTCTCATCGCCATCTCCGCCGCCCCGAGCAACCCCACCTTCGGATTCGTGATCAGGTTGACGGGAATCGCGGCGAGGATGTTCTGGAAGCGTCCTTTGCGCAGGAAGGCGTCCATGAATCGTCCATCGGTGAAGCGATCGATGTTCTTGGCTGCGACGCCGCCGGCGAGGTAGACGCCGCCGCGCGCCAGCAACCGCAAGGCCATATTGCCCGCCTCGGCGCCGTAGATGTCGACGAAGATTGCGAACGTGTGCGCGGCGATTGGATCGCCGTCCGCAAACGCTTTCGCGATCTTCATCGGCAGCGTCTCGTCGTACGGCGTGTCCTGCCCCAACAAAAAGTTGTGGATGTTCAGCAGCCCCATCCCCGACAGCAGCCTCTCCCAACTGACGTGACCATATTTCGCGTGCAGGTTCAGGAAGAGGCGCGTCTGCTCGTCATCCTGCGGCGCGAAATCGGCGTGGCCACCCTCGGATGGGACGACGTTCCACTTCATCCCGTCGTGAACGAGATTCGCTTCGCCCAGTCCGGTGCCTGCGCCGAGAATGGCGATCGGGGCGAAATTGACGCGCGTGCCGGCATTGAGGACGACGAAATCCGCCGCAGCGAGAATCGGAACGCCGAGAGCGACCGCGTAGAAGTCGTTGATGAGCGAGACGCGTCCGATCGCGAACTGCTTCGCCAGCGCCAGCGCGTCGATCTTCCAGGTCAGATTCGTGACCTCGGCGCGATCGGCGAAGACCGGACCGGCCACCGCGAAACACGCCGCATCGATCGGCGCGGGAACGTGGTCGCTGATGAACGAGCCAAGCATCGCCTCGAACGTCGCATACGCGCGGCTCTCATAGCGCTGCTCCGCGAGCACGGTGCGTCCGGCTTGCGATGCATCCACCAACTGCAGCAGCACCTTGGTCCCGCCAATGTCGCCCGCCACGATTTTCATGCGCGATAGTTTTGCACAACGGACCGGGCGTTTTACGCCGCCGCTACTTCAACACCACCACCGTCGCGCCCCACCCGCCGCCGCTGCCGTCGGCGTCGTGAAAGGCCTCGACGAAATCGAGCGACGCGAGCAGCTTGCGGATGTTTTCGCGCTGCATGCCGATGCCGCGGCCGTGAATGAGGCGGACCTGGCGGAAGCCGCGCGCGTGCGCTTCGAGGAGGTACTCGTTGGCGATGTCGCGGATTTCGTTCGGTCGGAATGAGTGGAGGTCGAGCGTGTCGGTGATCGGGATTTCGATCGGATCGTCATCGGCGTCGTCGGCCATGCCGCATTCTACGTATGCGATACTTTGCGGCCCGAGATACCGATGGTCCTTTTCAATCACGCTACGCGCGAAATGACCGCCAAGATCGTCTACTACGGTCCTGGTCTTTGCGGAAAAACGACCAATCTCATGGTCATCTTCGACAAGCTCGACCCCAAGCAGAAGGGGAAGATGCTGTCGCTGGCTACGAAGACCGACCGCACGCTCTTCTTCGATCTGCTGCCGGTCGACATCGGACGCGTCGGCGCGTTCAACCTCAAGATCCAGCTCTACACCGTGCCCGGTCAGGTCTTCTACAACGAGACGCGCAAGCTCGTTTTGAAGGGCGCCGACGCCGTCGTCTTCGTAGCCGACTCGCAGCAGTCGATGGTCGAGTCGACGCGCGAGAGTTTCGCGAATCTGCTCGAAAACCTCGAGCAGAACAACATCGATCCAAACGACACGCCGATCATCATCCAGTTCAACAAGCGCGACATCCCTGGCGTCCTGCCGGTCGAGCAGTTGCAGGAAGCGCTCGGGCTGGAAGGGTATCCGTACACCGAGGCAGCGGCGATCAAGGGTGAAGGTGTGATGGAGACGTTCAACCTCGTCTCGAAGATCACGGCCAAGCATTTGTACGCGCGGCTGCAGGGGAAACCGATTCCGGTCGAGAAGACGAAGCCGGCCGCGAAAACGGAGCCCGAGCCGGAGGAGGAGCAGGAGGCGCCGAATCCGTTCGCCGACTCCGTCCCTTTTCCTGAATCGCAGATCGACAGCAGCTACGAACGGATGGAAGAAGTCTCGCTCGAACAGTTGCTGTCCGAGGGGCGCGAACGCCCGGCCACGATGTCGGGAAACATCCCGATTCCGATCGATTTCGAAGACGTCGAAGAGTTGGATGCCGAGGCGATGGTGGCTGCCGACGATGCGCCGGTCGCCGATGATCGCGTCGCCGTTCTCGAACAGCAGGTGATGTCGCTGCAGTCGGAGCTCGATTCCGTTCGCGAGGAGTACCGGGTCGAGATCGAGGAAATCCTTCGCGACCTTGGCGAAATCACCACGCGTCTTCGCCGCCGCCTTGATTCCTGACTTGCCAGCACCCGCCTCTCACTTTACAATCGCCGAACATCTTATTTGGAGGAACAAAAATGCGCCGGACTCTTTCCGCGGTACTCATGCTGTCAATGGCCCTCGCGGGCTGCAAAGCGAAGGAAGCATTCGATAAAGCCAAGATCTCTCAGGACCTCGACAAGCACGGCACGATGGACCTGATGAAGGACGTGTCGAAGGACAAATACGACGCGCCAGCGGACGGAAAACTGACCGACGCGCAGATGCAGATGTACCTCAAGGTGCGTGAGCATGAGAAGGCCATCGCGCAGGTGGCGAAGAAGGAAGCGGAGGCCCACGCCGACGCCGCGAAGAAGGCGGGCGACAAGTCGATCGCCGGCATGATCGAAGGCTTCAAGACCATGGGCTCGGCCGCCGACATGCTCACCGCCGATATCCGCGCCGCCAAAGAGCTCGGCTACAACACGCAGGAGTATCTCGGGGTCAAGAGCCAGGTCATGGCCGCGAGCAGCGCCGCGATGATGTCGAAGCTGGCCGACGCCACGAATGCCTCGGTCGACAGCGCGTATACGCAGATGAAGAAGTCGTACGACGAGGCCAAGGACGATCAGACGAAGAAGATGTACAAGGAGATGCTCGACAACTACGACAAATCCCGGGCCGAAATGAAGAAGGACTCCGCCGCGAACATCTCCCCCGCCGTCGCCTACAACCAGCAGCTCATCGCGAAGTACGACGGTGCGCTCAACGCGATCGCGACCGAGATGTCGAAGTGGGAAGAGAAGCCGGGCGATGCGAAGAAGTCAATCGACGAGTTCCAGAAGGGCATCGACAAAGCGGTGGCGGACGCGAAGAAGCAGTAATCCGGTCTGGCTCTGTCAACCGGAGAGGGTTGACAGGGCCAGTCCCTGCCGCTTGCGAAAGCACAGACAGGAGTGTCTGTGCCACATTGATCCTGCCGTACTCCCGCGAATGCCGTTATCGGAAGAGCCGGTGTGGCACAGACACTCTTGTCTGTGCTGGTGAGGCTCGGGACGACTGAACAAATCGACCTGCTCGAATCGCGGATAATCCACCCCAATGACCACACGCCGTTTCCCCGCGCGACTCGACTGCTCCCGATGCGACGCCACCTTTGCCATTCGCGAGCTCATGAACCTCTGCCCGAACGATGGCGCGCCGCTGCTCGTTCGATACGAGCTCGCGACATCGCCGGAGTTGCGCGACGAAATCCGCAGCCGTCCGGCCACGATGTGGCGGTATCGCGAGCTGCTGCCGGTCGATGACGAGAGCGACATCGTCACCCTCGGCGAAGGGATCACGCCGCTGCTGCAATCGAAAAACTTCGACAACGTGTGGCTGAAGGACGAATCGAAGAATCCGACGCGCTCGTTCAAATCGCGCGGCATGGCCGCCGCGGTGACGATGGCCAAACGCCTCGGCGCGCGCAGTCTGGCCGCGCCGACTGCCGGCAATGCCGGCGCGGCGCTCGCCGCGTACGGCGCGCGCGCGGGGCTCCCGGTCTTCGTGGCCATGCCTCGCGACACGCCGCAATCGATCGTGGACGAATGCCGCGGCTATGGCGCGCAGGTCGAGCTCGTGGCCGGTGTCATCACCGACGCGGGTAAGCGAGTTGCGCAGTACGTCGCCGAGAACGGCGGCTTCGATCTCTCGACGCTGAAAGAGCCATATCGCGTCGAAGGCAAAAAGATCATGGGCTACGAACTGCTCGAAGACCTCGGCCGGCTTCCTGACGTGATCCTCTATCCCACGGGCGGCGGCACAGGACTGATCGGCATGTGGAAGGCCTTCGACGAGATGGAGCGCCTCGGCTGGATCGGTTCCGAACGCCCGCGCATGTTCAGCGTGCAGTCGAGCGGCTGCGCGCCGGTCGTCCGCGCGTTCAACGAAGGACTCGAAACCGCGCCGGAGTGGGAGTCGCCGCAGACCGGCGCGTGGGGACTTCGCGTTCCGCGCGCAATCGGCGATCGCCTCATGCTCCGCGCGCTACGCGACTCGAAGGGCGGCGCGATCGCCGTCGATGAGGCGCAGATTGAAACGGCGGCGCGGGAGCTGCGAACCAGCGAAGGCATCGATGCAGGACCGGAAGCGGGTGCTGCATTGCTGGCGCTGCGGACGCTGCGCGCCGAGGGAAGGATTCGCACAGATGAGGCCGTGGTGCTGTTCAGCACTGGCGGCAATAAATACCACTAACGGCGTGAGCAGAGTCACGGGTGAAAAAGCGACCGCAGGGTACCTTCGCGTCAACGCCCATTGCTTCGCACCGTCTAACCCACCAACCGAGGATTGAGATGAGAACTCGATTTGCAGTACTGCTGTGCGCGTTCGCCGCGTTCGGCGGACACGCGTTTGCGCAATGTCCGACAGGTATCGCGCCTGTACCGCAGTCGCCGATCGGATCGAATCTGAACGAGGGCGCGCCGATCACGTTCAGCTGGTCGCCATCGCCGACGAGCGGCGTGACTGGATACGACGTCTTCGCCGCCACCGGGACCGCGAACAGCACTCTCATCTGCTCGGCGACCGGCGCGAACGCGAACTCCTGCAGCGGTCCCGCGGGCGGTCTCTCGTCCGGTCTGTACAACTGGGTGGTCCGAGCCAACTTCGCGAGTTGCACGTTGACCTCCGCCACGAAGCAGTTCACCGTCAACTGCCCGACCGCCGCGCCGAGCATCCAGTCGCCCTCGGACGGTTCGCAGAACGTCTTCACCACCCCGACGCTGACCTGGAGCGCCGTCAGCGGCGCAAGTCAGTACGACGTCTACTTCGGCGTGTCGGGATCGGGCGCCTGCACCGGTACGAGGCAATTTACAACGTCGAATACCAGCTTCAATCCGGCCACGCTGGCTGCCAACACGAGCTATGAATGGCGCGTCGTGGCGAAGAAGACGGCCGCCGCCAGCTGTCCCGTCACGACCAGCGGCTGCGCGACATTCAAAACCGTCGCCGCTACCTGCAATGCGCCCGGCTCGTTCAACCTCATCGCTCCGTCCGACAAAAGCGCGACCAGCTCGACGCCGACGCTGACCTGGTCGGCCTCCTCGGGCGCGGACAAATACCTTCTCCACATCAGCACGCAGAACCCGCCGGCTCCGACGGCCAGTGATCCGGTCGTCAATAGCAACACGACGAGTTTTACATTCACGCAGGCATTGCCGGCGGGAACCTACTACTGGTCGGTCGACGCCTATCCGCCGAACTGCACGACCGCGAAGACGTCCAGCAACGTCTTCAGCTTCACCGTCGCACCTCCCCCAACCTGTCCGACGGCGGCGGCGACGCTGAGCAAACCGGCCAACAACACCACCGTCGATACGCCGGTGAGCTTTGACTGGAGCGATGTCTCCGGCGCGACGTTCTACAAAGTGCTCGCGTCGATCAATGGCGCGGCGGCCTCCGTCCTGGCGGTCACGAAAGACTCCCATTACGAAGGCAGCCTGCCGTCCGGAGCCTCCGTCGATTGGTGGATCGAAACAGGTGCCGACAACTGCACGCCGATCGCATCGGCGCACTCGCATTTCAACGTCATCGCCGCAGGCGTCTGCCCGGCCAACCCCGAGTCCACGACGCAACTCGCTCCTGCGAATGGCTCGACCGGCCTGACCTCTCCCGTCCGCTTCGAATGGACCGTTGTGCCGGGTGCGACGAATTACGTGGTGTGGGGGCTCACCGCAAGCTCCACCAGCAGCACGGATCGTTTCGTCCTCGGCAAGTTCGGGGGAACGCATATCACCGTCCCGGTGCCGCAAGGCAGCCTTGGCTGGTATGTCGAAGCGCAGTTCGGAGACTGCCCGACATCAACGTATTCAAAAGTCTTCACGCTCTCGGTGACGACTCCGTCTACGTGCAGCAGCAATCCCACCACGCTGCTGTCGCCCGTCAACGGCGCAACGGGTCTGAAGTCGCCGGTCACCTTCCAATGGACCGCGGTAAGCGGCGCAACCGGCTACAAGCTCTACCTCGCCGAAGGGGACGATTCCGGCGACCTGGCCGGCAGCACGACGTCGACCACGCTCACGACGCTCGTTCCGGGCGGCAGTGTGACGTGGTGGGTGGTGACGACATTCGCCGGCTGCCCGGACGTCGTCTCCGCAAAATCGACATTCATCAGCGGCACGCAGACGACTTGCGGCGCCACTGCCGCGCTCAACGCCCCTGCCGACGGCGCAACCGTCACCTCGCCGGTCACGCTTTCGTGGAGCGCGGTTACGGGCGCGAGCAGCTATCGGCTCTGGATCTCCGTCAACGGCAGCTCGCCGATCCTGGCGGCGCGGACAAGCGCCAGCGGAACGTCGCAGCAACTGCAACTGCCGAGCGGTGCCGATGAGTGGTACGTCGAGACGCTGTTCACCAACGGCTGCGATTCCACCTTCTCCGCGCACCGGCGCTTCAGCGTCTCCGCCGCTGCGAATTGCGATACGCACAAAGCGGCGACGCTCACGTCGCCGATCGGTGGCGCGCAGGCATCGAATCCGGTCACGTTCAACTGGGCTTCCGCCGATTCATCCGCGCTCCAGTACCGCGTTTGGGTTTCCCTCAACGGCGAGCCGTTCACCGATATCGGCTTCACCAAAGACACGAAACTGCAGCACGACTTCGGAACCGCCACCGGCATCGGCCAGTGGTTCGTGGAGACGCTCTTCGAAAACTGTCCCGCCGTCGTCTCCGCAAGAGCCGCCTTCGTGATCCCGTCCGCGGGATGCGCGACCACCGGTCCGCAGATCGTCTCCCCACTCGATGGAACGACGGCAACCACGCCGGTGGCCTTTGTCTGGAGCGCCGTCGCGAACGCCACCGAGTATCGCGTGCACTGGACTCTGAACGGCGTCGACATGGACGTGCTGAAAACGACCTCGACGTCGATCTCGCACCTCGTCCCGCCGGGCAGCGTCGAATGGCGCGTCGATGCGATCTTCGACGGATGCCCGACCACCCGTTCCGCCAAGTCGCACTTCAACGTTCTGCCCGCGCAAACTTGCGTTACGGACGCGCCGGTGCTGACTGCTCCGGCTGACGGAGCGACGAACCTCGACTCGCCGGTCCATTTCGATTGGAACCCGGTCAGCAACGCCGCCGGCTATCTGGTCGTGCTCCGCAGCAAAGACGGCTCGCCGACCGCGCTCGCGGAAACGACTACGCGCACCGGCGTGACCAAACCGGAGTCCGAGGGGTTGAATGAGTGGTGGGTGGTGGCGTTCTTCAATGGATGTCCGCCGGCGGAATCGAAGCATCAATTCTTCACCGTCACCGAGACAAACTGCGACGACATCCGCCCCATCCTCTTCTCGCCGGCCGAAGGCGCAACCGGGCTCGCCTCGCCGGTGCACTTCGAATGGTCCCATGTCAGGAACGCCACCGAATACAAAGTGTGGGCGGCGGTCGATGAGGCGGACGAAAGCGTCATCGGCAGCACGACAGTCAACAAGTTGACGGTCAGCGTTCCCGGAGGAACGATTCACTGGCACGTCCAGGCATTCTTCCAATCGTGTCCGCCGCTCGACTCCGCGACGAGCACGTTCACTGTGCGCAACGCTCCTCCGCCGTGCGCAACCCCGACCCGTCCCCTCGCCACCGCACCAGCGCAGGTGGCGTCAGGAAGCGTCTACAACGTGCGCTGGAACGCGATCCCGAATGCGACCAGCTACGAACTGCAGGAATCAGCGCTGACCGATTTCTCGACTGCCACCACGCAGGTCGTCAGCGACCTCTCCGCCGCCTTCACGCGCACCGCCGCGACGGCCGCGCAGAAATGGCTCTACCGCGTCCGCGCCATCAGCAGCTGCAACGACGAGCGCGGGCCGTACTCCCGCGTCGTCATCGTCACGGTCACGCCCGAGACGCCACAGAAGCAGACCAGCGTCGAAGCGGGCTCTCTGAGCGCTGTCCGCCAGAACATCTTCCTCCCGCCGCGCACGCCCGCCGTTCCGTTCACCGCCCGCACCGACAAACCGTGGGCCTCGGTAACGCCGGCCTCCGGCACCATCGGCCGCGACGGCATCACGCTGACGATCGTTTCCGATCCGACCGCGCTCAAACTCGGCACCAACACCGCCACCGTCATCCTCTCGATCGGCGCCTCGGGCAAAGTCGGCGCGGACGACACGACGCCGGTCACCGTCCCGGTTTCCGTCACCACCGTCACGCCGGTCGCGCCGCAAGGGAAGAACACGCCGCTGCCGAATTCGCTGATCATCCCCGCGGTCGGTCACGCCGTCGGCATCGGCGACTCGCTCTTCGAGTCCGACGTGCGCATCGCCAACACCTCGGCGCAGGCGATGAAGTACCAGCTCAATTTCACACTCACGCACACCGACGCCACGCAGTCGGGCCAGTCGACGACGATCCAGGTCGATCCCGGCGCGACGATGGCGCTCGACGACATCCTGACCAGCTTCTTCGGCACCGGCTCGGACGGCGCCGCGGCGCTCGGCGTCCTCGAGATCCGTCCGCTGACGTCGACGCAGAGCAACTTCTCGTCGCCGGTCAGCGTCCAGACCGTCGCCTCGAGCCGCACCTACAACTCCACGCCCACCGGCACGTTCGGCCAATACATTCCGGCCATCGCCTTCTCGCAGTTCATCGGTCAATCGCCCGACGGAGCGGCGAAAGCCATCCTTTCGCTGCAGCAGATCGCGCAGTCGACCGCCTACCGCACGAACTTCGGCATCGTCGAAGGCGCCGGCGAACCGGCCAACGTCCTCGTGCACATCTTCAACAACGCCGGCGTCGAAGTCGCGCCGGCCATCCCGATCTCGCTGATGCCCGGTGAACATCAGCAACGCAACCTCCTCGCGGAAAACGGCATCACGCTCACCGACGGCCGCTTCGAAGTCGAAGTCGTCTCCGCCACCGGCCGCGTCACCGCATACGCCTCGGTCATCGACAACCTGACCAACGATCCGCTGATGGTTTTCCCGGTGCTGAAAGGGGCCGAGTCAGCCACGCGCTACGTGATCCCCGGCGTTGCGGACATTAATAATGGCTTCGCGAGCTGGCGCAGCGACATCCGCTTCTTCAATCCCACTACGACTTCCGTGACGGCGACGCTCACGTACTTCCCGCAACCCGGCAGCCCTGCCGCCAGCAGCACGAAACAGATCACGATTCCAGCCGGACAGGTGTTCCCGGTCGATAGCGCACTCCAGCAACTCTTCGCGCTCACGAACTCCGGCGGCTCGCTGCTCGTGACGACGCCGTCGAGCTCGAAGCTCACCGTCACCGCGCGCACCTACAACCAGACCTCGAACGGAACGTACGGCCAGTTCATCCCCGCCGTAACGCCGGCCGGGTCGGTCGGCCTCTCCGACAACCGCGTCCTGCAACTTCTCCAACTCGAGTCGTCGGACAAGATGCGCACAAACCTCGGCTTCGTCGAAACGAACGGCAGCCCCGTCACGATCGAGATCACCGCCATCCCGCCCGATTCGAAAGTCGCGCCGAAGACGCAGATCACGCTCGCCGCGAACCAGTTCCTACAACTCAACGACGCACTAAAAAGCTTCGGCCTCGGCACGGTCTACAACGCACGAGTGACGGTGAAGGTCCTCAGCGGAACGGGACGCGTGACGTCATACGCATCGGTCATCGACGCCGCAACACAGGACCCAACCTACGTGCCCGCGCAGTAAGAACAACGACGCCGGATGGCGTCACGTACGGTAGCCGGCGGTCGCGTGCGAAGCACGAGACCACCGGTTCAACGTGGGTGTTAGAGGCGCCGACCCCGGCAGGGGTCGCGGGTGAATACCAGACACCGTGAATTCCCTCCGCGACCGCTGCCGCGGTCGTAAAATCGGGCGCGCTCGTGGTTCCGGTGGTCTCGTGCTTCGCACGCGACCA
>DASYJY010000134.1:0-38231 GCA_035995985.1 Thermoanaerobaculia bacterium
GCGATACCGCGGCGCTCCTCGGCATCGCGGCGCTGATCGCGTCGAAGGACGACGTCAGCGACGCCATCGCGCTCCTCGGACAAGTGCTTTGCGACGCCGCGGCCGGACGCGTCCCGCTGTCGATCGATCGTGAGCGGCTGCTCGCCGCGGCGGACGCGACGACGAACGCCATCCGCTGGCTCACCGTCAACGCCGACGTCCGGATGATGGTCGAACAGGTCCTCGCCGAACTCGTTACGTAACCGGTTACAAAAAAAGCCGGCCTCGCTTTTTTGGCGAGGCCGGCGAAATCTACTGGATTGGGTGGGGTGCGAACGCTCGGGAGGCGTGATGTTGCTGGATCGGTAAGATTCAAAGAAGAATTCAAGCGGTAAAGCTGGAGGCGGGCTGTTACTTCAGAAAGCTAATCCGCCCCCACGTCATCCAGTAAACCTTTTAACTTTTCAACGACGCTGGATTATCGCACGACCTTGTGAAACTTTTCACCATGTAACAGCAACGTGACAACCTGCTGAATTGCTGAGACATAACCAACATTTTCGGAACGGCTGAGAGGCTACTACAGAACGACCGTTCGGTCAATTGTACGTACGAACTCCGCTTCAGGTTTCGTTGTCGCCGAACCCTTATGCCGATCCGGTGCCCGGTCGCTCGCTCGGGTACACTCGCGCGCCATGCTCCGGAAAAAGCGCGTCGTCGGGACGGCCGGCCATATCGATCACGGCAAGACCGCGCTCGTCCGCGCCCTGACTGGCGTCGACACCGATCGCCTCCCCGAGGAGAAGAAGCGGGGCATCACGATCGACCTCGGCTTTGCCAGCTGGTTCACCGACGACTATCAGATCGGATTCATCGACGTCCCGGGCCACGAGCGCTTCGTCAAGAACATGCTCGCCGGCGTCGGCGGCATCGACAGCGCACTGCTGGTCGTGGCTGCGGACGAGTCGATCAAGCCGCAGACCCGCGAACACTTCGCCATCTGTCGGCTGCTCGACATCAAGACCGGCGTGGTCGCGATCACGAAGCGCGACCTGGTCGAGGACGACATCATCGATCTGGTCCGCCTCGAAATCGAAGAGCTGGTGGCCGGCAGTTTTCTGGCCGGCAAACCGATCGTCCCGGTCAGCAGCGTCACCGGCGCCGGACTCGATGACCTTCGCCGCGCCCTCCTCTCCTCGGTCGCCGAAGTCGAAGACCGCGACGCCACCACGCGCGTCTTTCGACTGCCGATCGACCGCGTTTTCACGATGAAGGGATTCGGCTCGGTGATCACCGGCACGACTTACGCGGGACGCCTCAACATCGATACCGACGTCGAGGTTCTGCCCGGCGGCAAGCGCAGCCGCGCCCGCAACATCCAGGTGCACAGCGAAGCGCGCGACTACGCCTCGGCCGGCGAGAGAACGTCCGTCAATCTGCCGGACATCGACCTCGATCAACTTCGCCGCGGCCAGCAACTCGTCACGCCGAACACGCTGCGGACCTCGCAGGTGATCACGGCCCGCCTCGATCTCCTGCCCGATGCGAAGCCGCTGAAGGAACAGACGCGCATCCGATTCCATCACCTCTCGGCCGAGCTTCTCGGCAGCATTCGCTTCGTCGATCAGACGGCGGAGCTGAAGCCGGCAACGTCCGCGTACATTCAGATTCGCCTCGAGTCGCCGGTGGTCGCCGTGGCCGGCGATCGCTTTGTGATCCGCCGCTATTCGCCTGCGCTGACCGTCGGCGGCGGCGTGATCGTCGACGCGCATTTACCCAAACTCAGCCGCAACACGCGCGCCGAACTGCTCGACACACTCGCCGGCGGGACGCTCCACGAACGCGTCGCGCTGATGACGAAGATGGAAGGGCTGCGCGGCCTGACGATGCACGAAGTCCAGGCGCGCACTGGCATCCGCATCGAGACGCTGACGAAGGAGCTGAAGAACGTGCCGCATCTCGCCGACAGCGGTGAGCGGCGCTGGATCCATCACGACGTACTCATCGACTTTCGCCGCAAGTCGATGGAGTTCCTCCGCGCCTACTTTGATGAAAACCGGATGGCGCTCAACGTCCCGAAAAGCGAGTTTGTGCAGAAGCTGCTGCCGCGCAACGCCGACGGCGCGATGATCAACTTCCTCCTGCAGGATCTTGCGCGCGAAAAAATCGTGGCCATCGCCGGCGACGCGCTCGACATCCCCGGGCGCTCGAAAACCCTCGGCGGCGCGGAGGGCGAACTGGCCCGCATGATTGAGTCACGCTTCGCCGAAGCTGGCCTCGCACCGCCTCCCGTCTCAGAACTGATCAACGAGCGGACGCAAAAGGCTCGCGTGATCGAAGGCGTAATCGGATTCCTCGTCAAGCAGGGAACGCTGGTCCGCCTCGCCGAAGGAATCTACGTCCACCGCGACGCCCTCGCCGCGGCCAGCGAACGCATCGCCGAGCGCCGCGGCGACATGATCGACGTCGGCCACTTCAAAGAGTACTTCGGCCTCTCCCGCAAAATCGCCATCCCACTGCTCGAGTGGATGGATCGCGAAGGCGTCACGAAGCGGGTGGGGGATTCGCGGAAGGTGCTGTAGGGGAGAACCGATTGCACCACGAAGACACAGAGGACACAGAGGAATCTCTTTGTGATCTTTGTGTCTCTGTGGTGAAAAGCCTTTCTTAATGCGCGGCAGGCTTTGAAGTTATGGCGGCCGGTTTCTCTTCCGTGTACTTCCCACTCACCGCCAGCAACGTCGCCGGTACGTCGCGCTGCTCGATTTTCGTGACCGTGTGGTCCACCACCATCTTTTTATTTTCGTACGGCAACTCGGCGTGGTCGGCTAGCGGGAAGCCTTGCACTTCCATGAGCGCTTCATCGGCGGTGCGGGTGATGCCGGCGAGCGGCGAGGAGGCGGGCTCGCTTGCTTGCAGCATCGCGAAGAGGCCGCGCGGGATGAGCGGATGCGATCCGATCCAGAGCTCGCGTTGGTAGCCGCCGAGGTGGATTACGGACTGTTTGGCGGGAACGCCTTGCAGCGTTTTCTGCGCGTTCGTCACGACGAACTGCGCACGCGGCATTGCGTCGGGAACAGGACGTGAGACAGCAGCACGGCGGGAGGCGATCGCGTCGGCGAACGATTGGACGCGAACGGTGTGCGCGATGTCGTCAACGTACGTCACGCGCTTCTGCGCGAAATCGAAGAGACGCCATTGGTCGGCTTCGTCGGTGCTGCGCGCGCGGTTGTTGGCGATCACGATCTCGTGCAAATAGGTTCTGTTCGCAGGCTGGATCGTCGTCTGGATCGTCACGACGACGGCGCGAATCATCGGTCCGTTTTTCTTCGGAGCCGGCGGCGCCGCGGGAGGCTTGTTGCAGGCGAACAGGAGGGCGAGGGCGAGCAGTAACCGGGACAACCTCACTCGTTCACTCCTTCGCGTCGTACCAGCTCCGGCCGTAGTGCGCGTCGACTTGCAGCGGCACGGCCAGCGGGAAAATGTTCTCCATCGTCTCTTTCACGATTCCCGCCACGTCTGCTGCACGCGACTCGGGGACCTCGATCACGATTTCGTCGTGGACCGTGAGCAGCATCGCCGCCTTGTCGTCCAGGCGCTTGTCGAGCGCGATCATGGCCAGCTTCAGGATGTCCGCGGCCGTCCCCTGGATCGGCGCGTTCGTGGCCATCCGTTCCGCGTTTCCGCGCACGGTGAACGACTTGTTGTGAATCTCCGGGATGTAGCGCACGCGGCCGAACAGTGTCGTCACCTTGCCGGTCCGGCGCGCCTCCTCGAGCGTGCGGTCGAGGTACTCCTGAATCTTCGGATACCGCGCAAAGTAGGCGTCGATGAAATCCTTCGCCTGACCGGTCGGGATGTTCAGCTCGTTCGACAAACGGAACGCTGACATGCCGTACAGCACGCCGAAGTTGATCGTCTTCGCCGCGCGGCGCTGATCGTGCGTCAGCTCATCCTCGACGACATTGAACATCTTCGACGCGGTGGCGCGATGAATGTCCGCCCCGCGCTGGAACGTCTCGATCAGTTCGGCATCCTGCGAGATGTGCGCGAGGATGCGCAGTTCGACCTGCGAGTAGTCCGCCGCCAGCAGCACATTGCCTTCGTCGGCGATGAACGCCTTGCGGATCTCGCGACCAAGCTCCGTGCGGATAGGGATGTTCTGCAGATTCGGATCGGATGACGACAGCCGTCCCGTCGCCGCCACCGCCTGATTGAACGACGTGTGTACGCGCCCATCCTTAGCCACGAGCTGCGGCAACGAATCAATGTACGTCGACTTCAGCTTGTGCAGCTCGCGGTGCAGCAGGATCAGGCGCGGCACCGCGAAACCGTGGCCGGCCAGCTCCTGCAGGACTTCCACGTTCGTCGAGAACGCCTTCGTACCTTTCGTTTTCTTAAGAACGGGATACTGAAGCTTTTCGAAGAGGATGTGCGCCAGTTGCTGCGGCGAGTTGATGTTGAAATCCGTCCCAGCCTCGGCGTAGATCTCTTTCTCGAGTTGCGCGAGTTGCAGCGCCATCTTCGCGGACATTTCATGCAGCAGCGCCACGTCGATGCGGATGCCGCGCGCCTCCATGCGTTCGAGCACGGGGATGAGCGGCAGCTCGATGCGGTCGTAGATGTCGACGAGAGCCAGGTCGCGTTGCAGCTCCGTGGTCAGCATCTCCTTCAGCGCGATCGTGACGTCCGACTTTTCGCCGAGGTATTGCTGGTATGGCGAGACGGCGCTGGCGCCGATTTCGTGGTCGAGCGCGAAGAGCGGCGCGGTCTTGGCGACCTCCTTGCGCGACACAACATCGCGCTTCAGCCAGTCGCGCGCGACGTTGCTGAACGCGTGGCTCGGCAGGCCGGGATTGTTCACGTACGACATGATCATCGTGTCGGAGAAGCGCGCCGGCAGCGGCCAGCCATTTGCGGCGAGCCGGCGCAACTGCAGCTTGATATCGTGTGCGACGAAGAGGCGATCAGATTGCAGCAGCGTCTGCAGCGCGTCGCGAAGCTCGGGAGTGCCGCCGAGGGAATCGGCGATCGGAACGATGAGCGACTCCGCCTGCTTGACCGACAGCGACGCCGCAAACAATTCATCGTGGCCTTCCGGCGTCGTCGATTCGATCCAGATCGCAACCTCGGTCGCCCCGCGAACGAAATCGCTGACTTCATCCGCACTCGCCGCGATCCGGTAATCCACTTCCATCGGCGGCGCCTCGGGGAGAAACTCCTGCATCAGCGACGCGAACTCGAGGCGCGAGAAGACGTCGTGCAGCTTGGCGCGATCCGGTTCCTGCCGCTTCAACGTGTCGAAGTCGATGCTTTCGACGGAGAGGTCGCACTTGATGCGCGCCAGATCGCGCGAGATGAAGGCCTTGTCGCGATTCTCCTCGAGCTTCTTGCGCTGCGCGGGCTTGAGCTTGTCCAGATTTTCGTAGACGCCTTCGAGCGAGCCGTACTCCGAGATCAGAGCCTTCGCGCCTTTCTCGCCGATGCCGGGAACTCCGGGGATGTTGTCGATGGCATCGCCCCAGATCGCCATGACGTCGACGACCTTCTCCGGCGGCAGACCGAACGTCTCCTCGACGCCTTTCGCGTCGTAGAGCACTTCACGGCCGGTGTGAAAGAGCTTGATGCCGTCGCCGACGAGCTGGAAGAAATCTTTGTCCGAGGTCGCGAGGACTACGTCGTAGCCGCGCTCTTTGGCGACGCAGGCGAGCGTGCCGAGGAGATCGTCCGCTTCCCAATCCTCAACGCCGATGACCGGGATGCGGAAACCTTCCAGCACCTCGTTAACGAGCGGCAACTGAATCGCGAGATCGTCGGGCATCGGCCGGCGATCCTTCTTGTAATCGGCGAAGGCCTCGTGCCGCGTTGTGGCGCGGCCGATGTCGAAGGCTACGGCGATGCAGTCCGGCGCGAAATCTTTCAGCAGCTTCTTCAGCGTCTGCGTGAATCCGTAAACCGCATTCGTGGCCAGACCGGAGGAGTTGGTCAGGTTGCGGATCGCGAAGTACGAGCGGTAGACGTTGTTGGAGCCGTCGATCAGGAAGAGGCTGGGACGTTTCGCCATGGGCGGCGCGGATTATAGGTCGCCGCTCTCCACGTAGGGCGCGAGCTTCTCGCGAACGGCGTCGGGCACCGAAGTAGGCTTGAACTCGCCGCGCTTCACGGCCACGAGCACGTACTTGCCGGTGGCGACGACGACGTCCTTCGCCTCGCTCCGGCGCACCTCGAAGTTGAGGTGGATCGAGCTCGCGCCGATTTTTCCGAAGTACGCGTCTACGATGAGCAACTCGTCGAGCGTGACCGGATGGAAGAAGTCGCATTCGACGTGGACGCGCGGAAGCCACAGTCCGAGGTCGTCGAAGAGCGTGCGATACGGCAGGCCGCAGGAGCGGAACAGTTCGACCTCCGCCAAACCGAAGAACCGCAGATACGCCTGATAATTAATGATGCCGGCGGCGTCGATGTCTTCCCAGCGGACGTACTCGGAAACGGAAAAGCGCATGGCCTTAGAATTCGCGAACGATGAAAGACCGTATCACGGCCATTGCCCTCTTCCTTCTCGCCACCGCCGCCTTCGCCGCTGACGCGCCGCCGAAAGTTGTCGCGCTTCGTGCCGCGCGCATGATCGATGGCCGTGGCGGCGCGGTGGTGTCGCCGGCGGTGATCGTCATCCGCGGCAACAAGATCGAATCGATCGGCGGCACCGTTCCCGCCGACGCGCAAGTCATCGACCTCGGCGACATGACGCTGCTGCCGGGCTTGATCGACGCGCACGTCCACACGCTGCTGCAGGGCGACATCACCGCCGACGACTACGACACGCAGCTCTTCAAGGAGTCGCTGGCGTATCGCGCGCTGCGGGCCAGCAAGGCGGTGAAGATCGCGCTCGGCAATGGCTTCACGACGGTGCGCGATCTCGAGACCGAGGGCGCGATGTACACGGACGTCGACGTCAAGCGCGCCATCAACAACGGTGTGATCGACGGACCGCGCATGGTGGTCTCGACGCGCGCGCTGTCGGTCACCGGCGGCTACGGACCCAGCGGTTACGCGCCCGACGTCACCTATCCGCTGGGAGTGCAGATCGTCGACGGCGTCGATCAGGCGCGCAAAGCGGTGCGCGAACAGATCGCACACGGCGCCGACTGGATCAAGGTCTACGCGGACCGTTCGTACTTCGTCGCGAAGGACGGGACGCTGTCATCGACGCCGACGTTCAATGCCGAGGAGATGAAAGCGATCGTCGAGGAAGCGCACCGGCTGCGGCACAAAGTTGCGGCGCACGCGATGGCGCGGCCGGGAATCGAGAACGCACTGAACGCCGGCGTCGATTCGATCGAGCACGGCATCTCCATTCCGGACGATCTGCTCGACATGATGGTGGCGAAGGGAACGTATCTCTGCCCGACGCTGAGCGTGACCGACTACGTTGCGGCGGGCCGCGGCGGCATCTGGCTGAAGATCCCTGCCTTCCATCGCGATAGTTTTTCGCGCGCGTTGAAACGCGGCGTGAAGATCGCCTTCGGCACCGACGCCGGCGGCTTCGCCTGGGACGCGTTCAACGAGGCGAAGGAGTTTTCCTACGAGACGAAATTCGGGATGACGCCGATGCAGGCCATCCAGACGGCGACGCGCAATGCCGCCGATCTTCTCGACATGTCCGATCGCGTCGGCACGATCGAAACGGGCAAGCTCGCGGATATCGTCGCGGTGCCCGGCAATCCGCTGAACGACATCACGGCGATGGAGCGGGTCGGCTTCGTGATGAAAGACGGCGCCGTTTACAAACGGCCGTAGCGCGTTAACCTACTCGCGTGTCCAACCTCCTCGTCGTCGACGTCGGCAACACGAACATCGTGCTCGGCGTCTTTCGCGGCAATGCGCTGGTGAGCTCGTGGCGATTGGCCACGGCGCGCGAGCGCACGTCGGATGAATACGGAATCCTTGCGCGGCAGCTGATCGGCGAGACTTTTTCGGATGCGTTCGAAGGGGCGATCGTCTCGTCGGTCGTTCCGCCGCTGAATCATTCGATCGCGTCGATGATCCGGAAGTTTTTCGAACTCGACGCGCTCTTCGTCGAGCCGGGCGTGAAGACGGGCATCGCCATTCATACCGATAATCCCGCCGAGGTTGGCGCGGATCGCATCGTTAATTGCGTGGCGGCGTACGCGGAGTACGGCGGGCCTGCGATCATCGTCGACTTCGGAACGGCGACGACATTCGATGTGGTGACGCATGACGCGCGCTACATCGGCGGCGTGATCGCGCCGGGCCTGACGATTTCCGCCGAGGCGCTATTCGCGCGTGCGGCGCGCCTGCCGCGCGTGGACATCCGCCGGCCGGAGTCGGTGATCGGCACGAACACGATCGTGAACATGCAATCCGGCATCTACTTCGGCTACCTCGGCCTGGTCGACGGCATCCTCGGCCGCATGAAACGCGAGGTGCCGGACGTGCGCGCGGTTGTCGCCACCGGCGGCCTGGCGTCGCTGCTCGCGCCCGACTCGGAACACATTGAGTATGTCGATGATGACCTGACGCTGAAAGGCTTGAAGATCGTCTACGACCGCAACCGCGCGCCGCGCCGAGGAAGGAAGTGAGGCGAGCACGGAGCACAGACAAGAGTGTCTGTGCCACACAAGCAGAACTTGTGATTCAAAGCAGCCGCAAGGCAAATGTGGCACAGACACTCTTGTCTGTGCGGGCGGGTGCACGGCTGGTAACTACAGCAGCAGCGTTAATCGTCGCAGCGAACCTGACCGCCGGCTCGCAGGTCACCGCCACCCACGCCGCGATCGCCACATCCTCGCCGGCGGCGACACAGATCGGGCTGCGCGTGATGCGCGATGGCGGCAATGCGATCGATGCCGCGGTCGCCGTGTCGTTCGCGCTGGCAGTGCTCGAACCAAAATCGACAGGCCTCGGCGGCGGCGGCTTCCTGACGTACTTCGACGCCGAAACCGGCGGCGTCTGGACGCTCGATTTTCGCGAAGCCGCGCCGGCAGCGGCGAAACATCCGGCAAGCGGCCGATTCACCGGCGCGCAGGCGGCCGCGGTTCCCGGGTTTGTGGCCGGACTCGACGCGATGCACGCGCGATTCGGTTCGCGTAGCTGGCGCGAGTTGGTCGCGCCTGCGCAACGCCTAACCAAGGACGACCTCGCGAAAACGCTGCAACGCCTCGGCGAACAGGGCGGACACGATTTTTACGACGGCGACATCGCGAACAAACTCGTGGAGGCGGTCCACTTCTCATTTCGTGACTTGCGCGATTACAAAGCCATCTGGCGCGCGCCCGTGCGCATCACGTTTCGCGGCGCGGACATTTACTCCGTCGCGCCGCCGGCCGCGGGCGGGCTCGTACTCGGTGAGATTCTGAAAATCGTCAGCGGCCTCGATCTGTCGCGTCCGAACTACATCCATCTGCTCCTCGAAGCGGAACGCCGCGCGGCCGTCGATCGCGACAAGTACCTCGCCGACCCCTCGGCGGACCGCGTGCCGTTGCGCGATCTTCTCTCCGATGAACGCGCCGCGATCTGGCGCGCATCGATCGACCCGAATCGCGTCACGCCGACCGTCGCTCTCGCCGAGCCCAGCGCGGTGACGACGCCGCCGGCGCACACGACGCATGTGTCGATCGGCGACGCGCACGGCAACGTGGTGTCGCTGACGACGTCCGCCGGCGACGAAGCGGGCACCGGCTTCAATGTCCCGTCCCTCGGCTTCGCATTGAACGATTCCATGAACGATTTCAGCAGCGTCCCAGCAGCCACGAACGCGCTCGCCGCCGGAAATCGCCCTGCGTCACTGCTGTCGCCGGTGATCGTGTTGCGCGGCGGCAAACCGCTGCTCGCCATCGGAACACCGGGCGGCGTGACGATTCCGACGACGATCGCGCAGATCCTGCTCGATCTCCTCGTCTTCAACCGCACACCCGCCGACGCGATCGCGGCGCCGCGCTACTCGCAGCAGGCAATCCCCGAGGAGGTCGCCTACGAGCAGACGCGCGCGCCGCAGCCGGTCATCGACGCGCTGCTGGCGATGGGACACGGCGTTCGCGCCCGCGACGTCATCGGCGACGTGCAGGCGGTGTGGCTGACCGGTGGAAAGTTGCTGGCGATTTCCGACTCGCGCCACGGTGGGGCGGCGGGTGGATATTAGGTATTTTTCTATCGATGGGTAGGGAAATACCCCGACACGACATCTCTTCCTTACAGAGGAGTAATTATGAAAATCATCCCGTACCTTTCCGAAAGAACGCGCCCCATTCTTGTGGCTTTGCTTTGTGTCACCGTCCTCGGGCTCGTAGGTTGTAAGGCAGAGAAAGCCTCGAACGTCGACGCAACTACAACTTCGGCCTCGGCCGAATCGACGACGGCCGCGTCGGCGACGACGACGACCGGTGCTGTCTCCTCGCTGGTGGCGAGCGCCGCGACCCTCGTCAAGCCTGTTCCAATGCCGAACCCCCACATCCCCGGTTACAACTTCCCGGAGCCCGAGCCGACGATCATCGGCTGGACGCAAACGAACAATCAGAAAGCGATCAATCTCCACGGATGGGGCCTGTGGACTGCTCTGACCGAGGAAACCACTCCGGGTGGGCTGCGCGTCTTCGAAACGTGGGCGGCTCCGGATGATCTGTTCACTGCGAGCACTACGCCTTCGCCGATGGCCTTGGAGCAGACGCCGCGACTTACTCATCGACTGAAGCAACCGCGCCAGTTCGAGCACGGCGGCCGGCAGCTTCTGCTTGCGCCTGCCACTACAGCCGCCGCCGGCAACCCCTTCAGCATTCAGGTACTCGTCAAGTACGACCCGACCGCGGGAACTCACATCACGACGAATAACCTCTTCTCCGCGTCAAACCTCACCGGGATGCTCACTGGCGGGAAGACGGCCATTCCTGATTTCCCGAATCCGGCCATCTCCCTCAAGCCGGTGTACCACACGCTCACGACGACCGCGGGTGGCGGACAACGCTACTTCATGATCCCGACTTGGCCCGGCTCACCGGCGCTGACGTTCAACAGCGCGAAGAACATGTGGGTGTCGAAGGCCTTCCCGAACTCTCTCTGGAAGCAGTGCGTCTGGATCGACATCCAGGCGAAGGGCAAAGGTACCGGCACGGGTGGCGTCGATACGACCTGCACCGCGAACGGTTCGTCACGTACGCCTGCGAACACCTACGGCGTCGATGAGTTCATCCACTTCCAGCTGACCGCCCCGGAAGCCGCCGCCGCACAACCGCCCGCGCAGGCCGGCGACTACTCCGTGCTCGTTGCGATGCATCTCACCTCGCGCGAGATCACGCGGTGGACGTGGCAAACGTATTGGTGGGTTCCGAATCCCGACAAGCCGACTGCGCCGAGCTCGCCCGCCATCGCCGCCGACCGACCGTCGCAACTCACGGGAGCTCCGCGCAATTACGCGCACTGCACCGGCTACGATTTCGCAAACCCGGCCACGCCGCTGACCGGCGGCAACAACAACGGGCAATCCATCTACTGCTTCAATCCGTACCTCGAGGCACCGTTCACGCCGCCCGTTCTGCCCGACTCCATCCCCGGAAATACGATGAACGCCGGCAAACCGGTCAAGACGCCGAATGACGTCGGCGCCCAGACGAACTGCATGAGTTGTCACGCGCAGGCCAACTGGAATCCCAACAACGTGGCGAATTCTCCCGATTACACGGGCGACCGCTACATCGATATGAATTCGCCGCAGTTCAAGGGAACCCTGAAGGTCGACTTCCTCTGGTCGATTCCGGGCAACGCACACTGACAGCAGACGGGAACGGACGCCGGCCTCGCTTCGGGGCCGGCGTCTTATCGCGTCATCCGGCGCACGCCGTTCGGCGTCGCGATCAACGCCTCGGAGGCTTCAGTCGGAAAGAAGCCTGTTTCGACGACGCCCGCCAGTTGTCGAATCTCCGCAACGACATCGGCGATGTCGGTCTGCTCCGGCACGCGAATGTCGAGAATGCGATGTCCTTCATCCGTAATGCGCGGCTGGCCATCGCGAAGGCGCAGCGCTGGAGAAAGGCCCATCGACGTGAATCGCGCGTGCAGTACATCGAGCGCGAATGGCGTCACCTCGACTGGTAACACTCCGACGCCGAGGCGTGCGACGATTTTCGATTCGTCGGCGATGACGATGAATCGCTTCGCCTGCTGCTCCACGATCTTCTCGCGCAGTAATGCGCCGCCGCGGCCTTTGATGAGGCGGAGTTGCGCGTCGATCTCGTCGGCGCCGTCGATGGCGAGATCGAGCGGTGCGATCTCCGCCAGTGCGAAAAGCGGGATGTTCAGCGACCTGGCCTGCTCCTCGGTCTGCGTCGACGTGCACGTGCAGCGGATATCGTGCAACTCGCCGCGTTTTAGCGCGTCGCCGAGCAGCGTAACGAATTCTTTCGCGGTGCTGCCGGTGCCGAGGCCGAGGGACATGCCGCTAAAAACGAAACGGAGCGCCTCGCGCCCCGCTTCGATCTTCTGCTGCACGGCATCCATGACGCCGAGTGTATCCGTGACTAGGTTCTTCGTGCGAGAGCGATGACGGCAAGCATCGCCGCGAGCAGCATCAGCGTCCAGGTGCTGAGTGCCGGAATCTGGCTGCCTGGAACGATCGGGACGTTGCTCGTGCTGCTGTTGTTCGCAGGATTCGTGTCCGTCGAAGCACTGCTGACCGTGGCGGTATTCGAAAGCGTTCCGGCCGAGACGACTGCCGGCGCGACGATTGTGAGGTTGATCACCGGCGCGGCACCGACGGGGAGCGTGGCCACTGTGCAGGTCACGACGCCAGCGAGGTTGTTGCATGACCAGCCGCTGCCCGTGGCGCTGATAAAGGTCGAGCCGGCAGGCAGCGTGTCGGTTACGGAAACCGCATTCGCAGGCGAAGGGCCGGCGTTCGAAACGGCCAGCGTGTACGTGATTGGATTGCCGCCGAACGCGTTCGGGGCAGTCGTGCTTTTCGTAATCGACAGGTCGGTGGAGATGGCGAAGTTCGTTACCTGTCCGAGCTCCGTGGTCGACAGGCATTGCGTCGCGTTGGCCGGCAGCAGCACGAGCGCGGCGGCTTTCGCCGCGGCCGCGGCCTTCGTTCCCTGACCGGTCGCGAAGTTGAGGATGGCTTTGGTCTGCCCGGGCGCGAGCGTGATCGAGTATGTCCAGTACGGTTGGTCGTTCCCGTTCGCGAAAAAGATGTTCGATACCGGGGTTGGGGCGCCAGTCCCCTGCAGCACGTGACCGATGCGCGGATCGCTCGACGTCGTGCCGGAGAAATTCTGAAACGTCGCCACCCAGGTATCGGCGATCTGCGCGGCGTTGTCGCCGCTGGATGAGCCGGTGATCACCGTGTTGCCGTCCGATCCAAGGTTGTTCGCGGTGGTCATCGTGAACGTCACCGGTGCTCCGGACGTGTTCGTGAACAAGTTCATCCAGCGAATGAACGAATCGTTGGTGGGGACGAAGACCTTGCGCCGGATCGACAACGCACCGATGGTCTTCGCGGGAAAAACGAGTTGCCGATTCGTACATGTGGGGATGGCCGGGACGGTTGCGTCGAACGCGGGAGTTGCGCCCGTTTGATAGTAGAAAGCGTACGCAGGATTGCCGACTGCGCACGGCCCCGTGGCGCTGGTGAGGCTGACGCAGAGCGAGTTGTAGCCGTCGAACATGTCATCCAGTGCCGAGGTAGTCGTTCCGCCGTTGAGCGTGGAAGCCACCACCGGAGCGGCGTAACTCGCTTCCGAGGCGCCTGCGGAAGCCGACGATCCGGAGGAAAACGGCCCGAACGCTGTGATGTTCGTGTCGATCATGTACTGCAGACCTGAGACGTCGGTCAGGGTGATGTCGCCAGTACCGGTGGCGTGCGGATGGAGGCGCCCGAAGGAGCCCGCACCTGTTTGCAGCTCATGCCGGTGCGCCTTTTTCGTTTCGCGTTTTGCCTGGTTGTCGGACACGGAAAGCGCGCGCAGTGTCGCCGACCGGTCGGTAACCGAGATGTCAGCGCTCAGAACCGACGCCGAAAGGATAACCACCGCCGCTGCCAGGGCTTTTTTCACACAGACCTCGAAGATTGGTTGGAGCTACTCTCGCTGGGACGATTACGGCGAGTTTAGCCCGAGTTACGGCCATCCTGCCAACAATATCGAGAGTCGGTCGTGGGTCAGTTGAGCTGACCCACGACCGGAGTATCGATGCCGCGCCGTCGTTTACAGCTTGCGCACCAGTGCCACGACTCCGAGAACGGCCCCAAGCATTCCTAGCATCATGCCGCTGAGCGCGGGAACCTGACTGGCCGTTAGAAGCGGCAGGGTATAGGTGCTCGAGTTATTCGCGGGGATCGGATCCGTTGTTGCGCTACTGACGATGGCCGTTCCTCCGAGCGTTCCCGGTGTGAGAACCGCCGGAGCCAGGATGGTCAGGTTGATCACCGGTGCTGCGCCCATGAGGAGGGTGGGAGTGGTGCAGGTGACGACACCCGCGACGTTATTGCACGTCCAGCCCGTCCCGGACGCGCTGACGAAGGCCGCCCCCGCAGGCAACGTTTGAACAACGGATACAGTGCTGGCCGGAGAGGGGCCGAGGTTCGTCACCGCGAGCCGGTACGTCAGTGGATTACCGCCGAATGCGAACGGAGCCAACGAGTCACTACTGATCGACAGATCGGTAGCGGTGACGAAGTTGGTTACCTGCCCGAGCTCGGTGGCGGACATGCATTGCGTCGCATTGGCCGGCAGCAGCGCGAGTGCTGCCGCTTTTGCGTTCGCTGCCGCCTTCGTTCCCTGGCCGGTGGCGAAGTTCAGAATCGTCTTCGTCTGACCAGGGGCAAGCGTAATTGAGTACACCCAGAACGGATTGTCATCTCCGTCAGCGAAATGAACACCGGAAACCGGCGTCAGCGCGCCGACGCCCTGCAGCACGTGGCCGATGCGAGGATCGCTTGACGTCGAGCCAGAGAAATTCTGGAACGTCGTGACCCAGGTGTCGGTGTTCTGGGCCACGTTATCGCCGCTCGAAGAGCTGACGAGACGCGTATTGGAGTCCGATCCGAGATTGTTGCTCGTCATCATCGTAAACGTCACCGGCGAGCCTGACGTATTCGTGAAGAGATTCATCCACCGGATGAACTGATCATTCGTCGGGACGAACACCTTCCTGCGGACGGAGAGAGCGCCGATCGTCATCGCCGGCAGTGCGACCTGGCGATTCGTGCATGAGGGGGCCGCCGGTACAGTCGCGTCGAAAGCCGCCGGGGCGTTCTTGTTGTAGAAAACGTAGGCGGCATTGCCCGTCTGGCACGGCCCCGTGGCGTTCGTCAGGCTGACGCACATCCCCTGGTAGCCGTCGAACATGTCGCTCAGCATCGAATTCGTAACGCCGCCGCCGACTGTTGAGGCGACGATCGGTCCGCTATACGACGCCTCCGAGGCGGCCCCCGAGGCAGAGGACGAGGTAGAAAACGTGAGACCAGTGTTGATGAAGTACTTCAGGCCGGCCGCGTCGATCAAAGCGATCGATCCGGTCGAGAGCGCTCCGGGATGGAAGGAGAGCGTCCCTGGCTTCAGGGAACCGCTGTGGCGTCGCGCGCGTTTCGCCTCCCGCTTCAGCTGATTCGCGGCATGCCTGGCCTCGCGCGTGACAGAATCGACATCCGTCGCTTTCACGGGAGAGGTTGGTCCAACGGAAAGTAGGCGCAGAGTCGACGATCGGTCGGTCACTGCAATGTCGGCGCTGAGAATCGATGATGAAAAGAGCACAACGGCCACAACTACAACCACCACATTTTTCACGCAACCTCACTTCTTCAAACACAGGCGTTGGGAACGGACCCGCCAAAATCGTAATGCATGAGGTCGCAAAAACCTATTAAAATTGGAAGTTCATGCCGGAACGTAAGCGCTTTATTTTCAATTACTTTGCCTTCATTGTTGCGTTATTGTCGGTCTCGCCGCTATTTGTCTCGTGCCAACGCGCCGTACGGCCGAACGTCCTCGTTATCACGATCGATACGCTTCGCGCCGATCACCTCGGCTGCTACGGATTCAGCCTCGCTCGCACGCCGGCCATCGACAAACTTGCGTCCGAGAGCGTCCGGTTTACTGACGCGATTTCCGCCGCGCCGATCACGATGCCGGCGCATTCATCGATCTTCACCGGGCTCTTTCCCGTCGCGCATGGCGTTCGCGACAACGGCGCGTACGCGCTCGGCGAAAATGCCGTCACCCTCGCCGAACGGCTGCGCGATGCCGGCTACACCACGCACGCATTCGTCTCCGCGCTCGTGCTCAACCGGCGCTACAACCTCAATCAGGGATTCGAGACGTACGACGACGACCTCTGGGCCGAGGACGATCCGAGGCTCTTCATGATCCGCGAGCGACAGGCGCCGAAGACTGCCGATCGATTTCTCCAGTGGTTCGGTGATTGGGACAAAACGCGGACGAAGCCGTTCTTCACCTGGGTCCACTTCTTCGATCCGCACCAGCCGTATCGACCGTTAGCGAGCGACGCGGCGCTCGCGGTGAGTCCGTACGACGCCGAGATCGCCGGCGTCGATCGTCAGATCGGCAGGATCGTCGAAACGCTTCGCGCGAAGGGCGTTCTCGACAACACGCTGCTGATTCTCACTGCCGATCACGGCGAAAGCCTCGGCGAGCATGGCGAACAGACGCACGCGATCTTCGTGTACGACGCCACCGTGCGTGTGCCGCTGCTGATGCACTACAAGCCTTCACTCGCGCCGCGTGTGTACGAAGGTTCCACGAGATCAGTCGACATCGTGCCGACGATTCTCGGCATCCTCGGCCTTCCAGGCGGCGACACCACCGACGGTCACGACCTCGGCGCCGCAATTCGCGGAAAGGAAACGGCGCCCGTCCTGCCGCAGTATTCGGAGTCGCTGCTGTCGGAGGTTGGTTTTGGAATGGCGCCGCTGTTTGCGATCCGAAGCGGCGGATACAAATACATCCGCGCACCGCGGCCGGAGCTATACGACCTTCGCAAGGATCCTCATGAGTTGCACGACCTTCACGCCTCGCTGCCGCGCGTCGCCGCGAATCTCGACGCGCAGCTCACGCAACTGATGAAGGACAGCGGCCGCCATTCCGTGAAGGCCGCTGCCAATCCGATGACGCGTGAGACTGAGGAGTCGCTGCAAGCGCTCGGCTATCTCGCCTCGCAGAGCGAACGATCGGCGATGCAGGGAATCGATCCGAAGGACGGCCTGCCGATTCACAACAAACTGGAGGAGGCGCGGCACTTCGCGCAGCGCCGCCAGTGGACCAAAGCCGAAGCCTTACTGCTCGAGATTGTTGCCATCACGCCGCGCAACGTCTCCGCACTGAACGTTCTCGGACTCATCGCCATCAAGACCGGCGACGGAGACAAAGCGATCAAGTATTACCAGCAGTCGCTTGCGATAGACCCGCAACAGTTCCGCGTCCTCGGAGTCCTCGGCGGGATCGCGCTGACACGCGGCGATCTCGATCATGCGCGCGACGAATTCAAAGCCGCGATCGCAGTCAACCCGCATTTCGCCGAGGCGATGGCCAACCTCGGATTCATCGAAGCGCTTCGCGGACGCGACATCGCCGCCGCGCAGTGGTACGCCAAAGGCATCGCCGCGGATCCGACGTTTCCGCGCGTTTATCGCCGCCTCGGCGATCTCTATTACGACCGCAAGGATTTCGCGCACGCCTACGTGAACTACACGAAAGTCATCCAGCTCACTCCGTCCGATGTCCGCGCCATGATCCAGGCGGGAAATTGCGCGCGGCGCCTCGGCCGCAACAGCGAAGCGGATGCGCTCTTTCATCGCGCGGAGCTGCTCCGTCCGCAAGGGTGGATTCCAACCTACAACCGCGCATGCCTCATGGCGATTGCCGGAAAGCCGGAGGATGCGTTGACGACGCTGATAGCGCTCACCGCGCGTCATCCCGTGCCGCTTGCTCTGGTCGAACGCGACCAGGATCTCGCGTCCGTTCGTCTCCTTCCCCACTTCGCGGAGTTGAAGCGGCGCCTGACGGATACCGAGGATGACGAGATCGCCGACGACTGACGCGTGTTATCCTTTTCGCTCGACTGACAGTTTTGCGGGAGGGTGTGATGGGGGATGTCAAGCTGTTTCAAGTCTGCTATGAGGGCGAACTGACGCTTGCGGTGTCGGACGCCATGCGGCGACTCGGCGCCGAACCCAATTTCGATCAGAGCTGGAGCGTCTGGCTGCCCGAAGGCGGCCACGCCGAGCTCCTGGTCCGCTACCTGCGGATTGAAGTCGGCGATGAAGCACGCGTTCTCATCGGCTGCTCGCAGTTCACCAAAACGCGCGACTTCCTTCTGATCCGCCACAGCCTCATGCCGGGCGCGGACTACAGCGAGTTGCATGACGCCATCGCGCGTCTCGGTGTCGTCGTCGATCTCCCGTTCGAGTCGACGTTCGTCGTCCAGTCCGACGACCGCACCGACGTCAACACGCTCGGCATGGCGCTCGGCGAGCTCTGTCCCGACGACGGCCTCTTCGTCACCGGCATCAGCCACGACTGGGCGTACTGCGATGGGACGACGAGCAAGATGTACGTTGCGGAGCAGGAACCGAAGAGCATTCAGTTCCGGACGTTCTAAACGCTTTCGGTATGATGGCGATCCGTCCAATACGGATCACTCATGTCAGTCACCGAAGACCGTCCGCGGCCCGACCTGTCGGCGCTCCGCATTCACAGAGAGGATGACGACACCCGTCGTGTGTCCTGGGGCAAAATCGCCGGCTGGATCATCGCCCTCGGCATCGTCATCGGAGCCGCAATCGCGATCTACAAGGTGTGGATTGTGCCGCGCCGCGCGCCGGTCGTCGACACGCTCGTGGTCAAGCCGACCGTCAACGTCACCAACCCCGCGCTGCTGACCGCGACCGGATATCTGGTGGCCGACCGGCAGTCGAAAATCACGCCGAAGATTTCGGGGAAAGTGGTCCGGCTCAATTTCGCCGTCGGCGACAAAGTCTCCGCCGGCCAGGTGCTGGCTGTCCTCGAGAGCACGAACATGCAGGCCCAGCTCGACGAGGCCAACGCCGCCATGGAGCAGGCTGACCGCGACTGGAAACGGCAGGCCGCGATGTGGAAGGACGGCGTGACCACGCGCGCCCAACTCGACACAGCCGAGTCGCAACTCAAAGGCGCGAGGGCTCGCGTCGACCAGATCAAAATCAACATGCAGGACATGGCCGTCCGCGCGCCGTTCGCGGGGACGATTGCCACGAAGAACACGGAAGTCGGCGAGGTGATCTCGTCCGTGATGATCGGACAGGTCGCCGGCACGCTGCCGGCGGGCGCGATCTGCACGCTCGTCGATCTCAACACGCTCGAAGTCGTGGCCGACGTGAACGAATCGAGCATCGCCCAACTGCGCGAAGGGCAGGCGGCGGAAGTCAGCGTCGACGCCTTCCCGAATCAGAAGTGGAAGGGCGTACTGCGGCAGATCATCCCCACCGCCGACCGCGCCAAAGCAACGGTGCAGGTGAAGGTGAAGATCGTCGATCCCGGCGATCGCCTGCTGCCGGAGATGAGCTCCAGTGTTTCGTTCTTGCAGAGCGAGCGCACCGACGCCGAGATGCACGAGCCGGCGAAGATCTGGGTGCCTGCATCGGCAGTGTCCGGAGGTCATGTCGCCGTCGTCGGCGCGGACAAGCACGTCGCATTACGCCGCGTCACCACCGGCGCCGTCGTCGAGAAGCGGATTGAAATTACGAGCGGCGTCAATGCCGGAGACCGCGTCGTCACCAGCGGCGTCGACTCGCTCGAAAACGGCCAATTGGTTCGGTTTGAATGATGGAGGCAGCGATGGACACACTCGTCGAAATCGACAACGTCAGGAAAGTCTACAAACGCGATGCGTTCGAAGTGCCGGTGCTCAACGGCGTCACGCTGACCGTGCCGCGCGGCGACTTCCTCGCGCTCATGGGGCCGTCTGGCTCCGGCAAGACCACGCTGCTCAACCTCATGGCCGGCATCGACCGCCCCACCGGCGGCCGCATCAGCGTCGACGGCAAGGAGATCTCGCGCTTCTCCGAGACGCAGCTGGCCAGCTGGCGGGCGCGCCACGTCGGTTTCATTTTCCAGATGTACAACCTGATCCCGGTGCTCAACGCGTTTGAGAACGTCGAGTTGCCGCTGCTGCTGACGAAGCTCTCGAAGAAAGAGCGCCGCGAGCACGTGCAGGCCGCACTCGACATCGTCGGACTCGGCGACCGAGCCTTTCATTACCCGAGGCAACTGTCGGGCGGTCAGGAGCAGCGGGTGGCGATCGCACGGGCCATCGTCACTGATCCGACGCTGCTCGTCGCCGACGAGCCGACCGGCGACCTCGATGCGAAGAATGCCCAGGAGACGCTCGATTTGCTGCAGCGGCTGAATGCTGATTTCGCCAAGACCATCGTCATGGTCACGCACGATCCGAAAGCAGCGCAGCACGCCAAACACACCCTGCACCTCGAGAAGGGATTGCTCGTCGAAGGCGCGTACGGCATGGAAACGGCGGCGAACGCATGAAGTTCGCGAAACTGATCCGCCGCAATCTCTTCCGCAACAAACTGCGCACCATCCTGACGATGATGCTGCTCGCGGTCATCTTCTTCTTCGTGGCCACGCTGCTGGCCATCCTCGACAACTTCGAGAACTTCTCCAACTCCGGCGAAGGCGCGAACCGTCTGGTGGTGCAGTCCGCCATCTCGCTGGCCAACCTGCTGCCGTACGCGCACGAGCAGAAAATCCGTGCGATCCCCGGCGTCGTCGACACGGCCAAGCTGCAGTGGATCGGCGCGTACTACAAGGAGAAGTCGAACTTCTTCGCCAACTTCGCCGTCGACGTCGACAAGTTTCCGACGGTCTTCGACGACTTCAAAGTGTCACCGCAGGAGCTGGCCGCATTTCAGGCCGACCGCCGCGGCGCGCTGGTCGGCGCCGACCTGATGAAGCGTTTCAACTGGAAAGTTGGCGACCGCATCACGCTGAAGCGCCAGATCTTTCCCTTCGATCCGGAGCTGACCATTCGCGGCACGTACGTCCACCCGGTGCAGACGACGTCGGTCTATTTTCCGATGGAGTACTTCCAGCAGTCGATCGGCAATCAGGGCCAGGTCGGTACGTTCTGGGTGAAGGTGGCCGATCCGAAACAGATGGCCGCGATCAGCCAGCAGATCGACGCCATGTTCAAGAACAGCGACTTTCCGACGGAGACGTTCACGGAGAAAGAGTTCCAGCAGAACTTCATGTCGATGATGGGCAACGTCAAGCTGCTCTTCGGCGCCGTTTCCACCTGCGCGATCTTCATGGTGGTTCTGCTCGCGGCGATCACGATGTCGATGTCGGCCCGTGAACGGGTCACCGAAATCGCCGTGCTCAAAGCAATCGGATTCGAGCAACGCCTGGTGCTCGCCATCATGCTCTCGGAGTTCGTCCTGCTGACGGTGATCGGCGGCGCGATCGGCAGCTACGGTGCGCACTTCCTCTTCATCTTCGTCGACGCCGGGAAGATGACCCAGGGCATGCTGCAGAACCTCGGCGTACACGCGAAGACGCTGGCCATCTGCATGGGCGCGGCCGTCGGGATCGGCCTGGTGGCCGGCGGCCTCCCCGCGCTGCGCGCCTCCAATCTGCGCGTTGTCGACGGTCTGAGGAGGGTGGTCTGATGGTTCCGCTCAAGTACAACATCGGCAACCTCAAAGCGCGCCGCGTCTCGACTCTGATGACGATCCTCGGCATCGGCGTCGTGATCGCGGTGATGATCTCGATGATGGCGCTGCAGAACGGCGTGCACAGCGCGGTCGTCTCCTCCGGCTCGAAAGACAACCTCATGGTGATGCGCGAAGGCGCCGCGGCCGAGCTCTCGAGCTGGATCACCAAGGATGCGTTCCGTATCATCCGCGCTCTGCCCGGTATCGCCAAAGAAGGCAATGCGCCGCTGATCTCGCCTGAGTTGGTGATCATTTTCAAGATCCCGAAGAAGGACGATCCGAAAGGCTCGAACGTTCTCGTGCGCGGAGTGACGCCGATGGCGTTCACGATGCGACCCTACGTGAAGATCATCGACGGCCGCATGTTCCGTCCCGGCGTCAATGAGGTCATCGTGGCCCGCCGTATCCGCGACCGTTTCGTGAATACCGGGATCGGCGATAGCTTCAAGTTCGGCGCGCAGACTTACAACGTGGTCGGCGTCTTCGACGCACAGGGCACCGCCTTCGATTCCGAGATGTGGTGTGACGCCGACTTCCTCGGCCAGGCCCGCAAACGCGACGGCTATTCGTCGCTCATCGTCCGCCCCACTGACCGCGATGCGTACGAGTCGATCAAAGCGGCGATCAAAGGTGACAACCGCCTGAAGCTCGAAGTGACCAGCGAGTACCAGTACTACGCGGACCAGACCACCGGCCTAGCCGGCATCGTGATCCTCGTGGCCATCGTGACGTTCTTCATGACCATCGGCGCGATCCTCGGCACGATGAACACGATGTTCTCCGCCCTCGCCTCACGCGGACGCGAGCTGGCCACGTTGCGCGCCCTCGGCTTCAAACGCCGCACGATCCTCTTGTCGGTCATCATCGAAAGCGCCTTCGTCGCGCTCCTCGGCGGCATCGCCGGCCTCATCCTCGCGCTGCCGATCAACGCGATCTCGACCGGTACGACGAATTTCCAGACGTTCTCGGAAGTGGCGTTCAACTTCCGCGTCGACGGTCACGTGGCGCTGAACGGGATCCTGATCGCCCTCATCGCTGGCATCATCGGCGGCGTGCTCCCGGCCCTCCGCGCGGCCCGTATGCCGATCACGACGGCTCTGCGCGAGATTTAGACGGTTTCACGCGGAGGCGCGGAGACGCGGAGAAAAACACTTCTCCGCTTTTCTCCGCCTCTCCGCGAACTCCGCGTGAACCGTTCGCCTAACCATTCGTATACCCTCAGCAACCACACCTATGCTGCCCGTCCAACAGAAACCCGACTCTCCGCGCAAGCGCCGCGGCGCGCGGCTTTTCGCGCTCTGGGCGGTCGCGCTTCTCGTCATCATTTTCGATGAGGTAGTCACACGGCTTCTCAAGCCGCTGCACATTGCCGGACTCGGCATCTTCAGCTTCATCACCTTCCTGGCGTCGCTGCTCCTGATCGCTCTGACGTTGTACGGTTTCGCCGTTTTCGTCCGCTGGACGCTGCGCAAACTGTTCTGGCGCGTCGGACGCCGGCTCTTCCTCAGCTACGTCCTTATCGGGATGCTGCCGTTCTTCCTCTTCGCCATTCTGCTGCTGACTGTCGTTTACCTGATCTGCGGCGTCATGACGCACGCCGCCTTGCGCGGCGAGCGCCAAGCCAGCCTCGGCCAGCTCGAGACGGCGGCGTTCGAGTACTCATTCACCGGCAAGCGGCCGGCCGGCGTCACGAAGAGCCTGGAGATTTACGACACGAACGACGCATCCGGCGCGAGTCTGCCGCCGTGGCTGAAGTCGACCACGTTCAGCGGCATGGTCTGGCGCGACACGCATGGTCTCCTGGTCGCGTCACGCCAGGCCGCGCGCGAAGGCGCACCGCCGCGCACCATCGTCTTCGTCGAGCCGCTCGACTCCGAATGGACCGAGCAGTTGCAGGAAAAGTCGGGCATGACCGTGCGCATGACCGTCGACACCGGCAAGTCGAGCAAAAGCGCACTCCGTGTGAACCGGCGCGGCGGCAGCTCCTTCGACATCGATGACGACGACAACGGCGGACTGAAGGACCTGCTCTTCAATTCGATCGGCCGCAAAGTGATCTGGGCCGATGTGACCGCGCTGACGGACTGGACGAGCGGCGCCACGATCGACGGCCGCCACGAGCTGTTCACGCTCATCGTCAATCCCTTCCCGAACCTCTTCCACTTCTACTTCGGCGCGCAGGCAGACGACTACGTTCGCGGACTGCTGCAGTTCATGGCGTTCGTGATCTGCCTGCTGCTCGTTTTCTACGCGCTGGCCGTGCTCTTCGCTGCCGTGCTGATCTTCTCAATTACGCGCGCCGTCAACCGCATCGAGAAAGGGACCAAGGCCGTCGAGCGCGGCGACTTCACCTACCGCATCGCCATGAAGCCGCACAACCAGCTCGGCGAGATGGCGAACTCCTTCGACCGGATGACCGAGTCAATCGCCACGCTCCTCGTAAACGTGGCCGAGAACGAGCGGCTGCAAAGTGAGATCGAGATCGCCGCATCGATCCAGCGCAACCTCCTGCCGAAGGAAGGCCCGCAATTCCGCGGCGTCTCCTTCTCCGCCCACTTCGAGCCGACCGCATCGATCGGCGGCGACTACTACGACGTCTTCAACATCGACAAGACCCGCCTCGCGGTCGCCATCGGCGATGTCTCGGGCCACGGCCTCTCCACCGGCCTGGTCATGGCCATGGTCAAAGCCGCCATCACCACGCTGGTCGAAGAAGGCGCGGAAGAAACGGCGCTCTTCCATCGCCTCAACGATCTCGTCTTCCGCTCCACCGAACGCCGCGCCTTCATGACGCTGGCGTTCACGATCTTCGATCTCGAGAAGGGGACGATCCGCCACACCAACGCCGGCCATCTCTATCCCTATCTGCTGCGCGAAGGGCAGAAGCCGCGCGGCATCGAAGTCCCCTCGCTTCCGCTCGGCGTGCGCAGCACGATCAGCACGCACACCGCGGAAGTCGACCTTCAGGAAGGCGACGCCATCGTCTATTTGTCTGACGGCATCGTCGAAGCGCAGGACGAACACGGCGAACCGTTCGGCTTCGATCAGCTCGAAGCGCTCTTATCGCAATCCAGCGAACGCTCGCCGAGCACGATTCGCGACCAGATTCTCGAAGCCGTCGCCCGCCACTGCGGCGCCCGCCCCGCCGACGACGATCGCACCGTCATGATTCTCCGCTTCGACAACTTCCACCACGGCTACAACCAGAAAGCGCTGCCGGTGCTGGAAGAAGTGACGGTCTAGACCGGCCTGTGTGGCACAGACACTCTTGTCTGTGCTTACCGGCCGGCGGCGTTCGCGACTTTCGTCGCTGTCGCGGCGGGCGTCATCGCATCGCGGATGTGTTTCGCGATGCGGTTGATGTACGTGATCGTTTCGCGGAACGGCGGCACGCCGTTGTACTTCCAGACGTTGCCCTCGCCGGCGTTGTACGCGGCCACGGCCAGGTCGGCGTTGCCATGGAAGGTTTGCAGGAGCCAGCGCAGGTAGCGGACGCCGGCGTAGATGTTCGCGGCAGGATCGTACGAATCGGTGACGCCAAAGCGCTCCGCGGTTGACGGCATCAACTGCATCAGGCCCCGCGCGCCCTTGTTCGAGATCTCGCGGGAGTTGAAATCCGATTCTGCTTTGATCACGGCGGAGACGAGCGCGGCGTCGACGTCGAACTTCTTCGCGGCCTCGACGATCAGCTTGTCGAATTTCGATTTGAAGATCGGTCCGCGCGCTTCGTCGTAGCGCCACGACCGGGTCGGAAAGACGCCGCCGTCCAGTTCGACAGCCTTCTTCACCTCTTCGACGATCGCGGCCGGAACAACCTCGTCGTCGACGATGCGGTCAACGCGCGTAAGCGGCACCGTGATCGCGCCGCCGCTTTTGAGCGTCAACCGCACGTTGCTGTCATCGACGACCTTGTAATCGCTGATCTTCATCGTCCGTCCATCGACGAACAGGGCGATGCTCGCGCCAGCCGGGGTGGCGAGCGCAGCAAGAACGATGAATGGAAGAAGCCGCTTGAGCATTGGAACCATCTGCGTCAACTAGGACGGCACAGAGGTTATTGCAGTTTCGCAGCGCTTCAAGCCCGCGGGTGAAACTGCTCGTACATCTTCTGCAGCCGGGCTCGCGATACGTGCGTGTAAATCTGCGTCGTGGAGATGTCCGAGTGCCCGAGCATCATCTGCACGCT
This sequence comes from Thermoanaerobaculia bacterium, assembly GCA_035995985.1. GTDB lineage: Bacteria > Acidobacteriota > Thermoanaerobaculia > Gp7-AA8 > Gp7-AA8 > JADGNZ01. The sequence goes on from DASYJY010000134.1 coordinate 25,893, forward strand.
GCGGAGATCGGCGCCGTTCTCGAGCAGGTGCGTGGCGAAGGAATGGCGCAGCGAATGCGGCGAGATGTGCCCGGTGATACCGGCCAGTCGCGCGTATTTCGTGATCTTCATCCAGAACGACTGCCGCGTCATCGGCCGTCCGCGGTTGGAGAGAAAGAGATACGGATCGGAGTATTTGTCGAGATCGCCGCGTCCGTGTTCCATGTAAACCACGATCGCGTCGCGCGCGCTGTCGCCGAACGGAACGATCCGTTCCTTCGATCCTTTTCCGATCGTGCGCAGGAATCCGGCGTCCATCACCAGGTCGTCGATCTTGACGTGGATCAGCTCCGAGACACGCAGCCCGGTCGCATACAGCAGCTCCAGCATCGCCCCGTCGCGCAGCCCCTCGGCGGTACTGCGATCGGGCGCGCGGAGCAGCGCTTCGACTTCCTGCGGCTGCATCGACTTCGGCAACGTCGTCCACAACTTCGGATTCTCGAGGTTCTCGGTCGCATCGTGTTTCAGATGCCGCTCGGCGACGAGAAACCGAAAAAGTCCTCGTATGGCCGCCAGCGCCCGCGCCACCGACCGCGCCGAGATGCCTGCGGAGCGCAGCGCCTGAAAGTAGCGGACGATGTGAATCCGCTGCACCGCATCGAGCTCGCGCTTCTGATCATTCAGCCAATGCCCGAAGTGCTTGAGGTCCGTTTGATACGCGGACAACGAGTTTTTCGCCAGGCCTTTTTCGACGGCGAGGTAGTCGAGAAAGATCGGCAGCCAGGTTAGAAAGTACGGGCCAGACTCTTTCTTCTCCGGATCCTTCGCACGCGGGCTCTTACGCATGGGCCGCTTCGTGCGCCACTGCATCGGCCATGTACGAACTGCGAACGAACGGCCCGGCGAAGACGGCGCGGAATCCGATCTCCTCGCCGATGACGCGATACTCGTCGAACACGCTCGGCGCGATGTACTCGACGACATCGAGCTTCTCCCGTTTCGGCTGGAGGTATTGACCGATCGTGACGATCTCGACTTGCGATTCGCGAAGTCGCCGCAGGACGTCGGTCACTTCATCGCGGCGCTCGCCGAGTCCGAGCATGAGGCCGGACTTCGTCGTGATGGTCGGATCGATCCGTTTCGCCTCTCGCAGAATGGCCAGCGATCGTTCGAAGCGAGAACCGGGCCGGACGAAGTCGTACAGCCGCGGCACCGTCTCCACGTTGTGATTGAAGTAGTCCGGCCGCGCTTCGACAACGGTGCGCACCGATTCGAAGTTGCCGCGAAAATCGGACGTCAGCACCTCGACCGCCGCGTCGGGCAGCGCCTCGCGCAGCGCCGCGATTGTCCGCGCGAACTGACGCGCGCCGCCGTCGTCGAGGTCGTCGCGCGTCACGCACGTCACCACCACATGCCGCAACCCCATCCGTTTCGCCGCCTCGGCCACCGACCGCGGCTCGTCGGCCGACGGCGGCGCGTAGGGACGTCCGGTGGTCACGTTGCAGAAGCCGCAGGAGCGCGTGCAGATGTCGCCGAGGATCATGAAGGTGGCCGTGCCGCGGGAGAAGCATTCGCTGCGATTGGGACAAGCGAGCGATTCACAGACCGAGTGCAGCGACTTCTCGCGCAGCAGCGACTTGATCTCGTGCAGATCGCGGAGGTTTACCTTCTTCTCGCGAATCCAATCAGGCAGGCGGGCAGACATTGAAGTCATCCTAAAACAAAACCGCCGCCCGTTTGGGCGGCGGTTGATTTGCGTCGATGCAGCGTGCTGCTAATGACCGCCGAACGACTTCTCCAGCGAGCGGGCGATCAACTTCTCCGCCTCGGCCTCGGGGATGTTCTTGACGATGGCCACTTCGGAAACCAGCAGGTACTTGGCCCGGTCGTACATCTTCTTCTCGCGGAACGAGAGGCTCTTCTTCTTCTGTACTTCGCTGAGGTTTTTGAGGACGTCGGCCACGTCTTCGAGACGGCCGGTCTTCATCTTCTCGAGGTTCTCGCGGTAGCGGCCCTTCCAGTCGGTGTGCGCTTTCTGGGTAGTCTCTTCGAGAAGGCTCAGAAGTCCTTTGATCTGCGTCTGTTTGTACAGCGGGCGCAGGCCGACGCGATCCGTATTCTTGATCGGCACCATCAGGCGCGAATTATTCGCGAGAAGCCTGAGGTGGTAGTACGTGTCATCCGCACCCATGATCGGCGACGCGCCGATCTGCTCGACGATGGTTACGCCGTGGTTCGGATAAACGAGCTTTTCCCCGACCTTGAAACCTAATTTCATTGACGACAAGTGGAACTCCTTTCGGAAGACTGGCGAAGCTGAGGGATCGGCATTCTACGTCAGCCGACCCGAATCGTCAATCAGCCGTGAGCCTGAATGTGAGTGTAAGAAGCTCAATAGTTCGGCTCGCCGACGCCTCAGCGAGTCGCGTTTCGAAGTCGGCGCAGAAGCTGGTGAAGCCGGTCAACTCCTTGACGGCGTTCAGCTTCCGTCCCGGTGAGGAGGTCCTCGATCGCCTGCAGTTCGCTGAGCGTCTCTGGGTCCTCGCGACCTGCGGTGACGTTGACTTGTGACGCCGCAGGTGTCGCGGCAATTGTTGCCGGAGGCGCTCCGATCGGAGCAGAAGCCGCAGCCGAGCTTGCCGCAAATCCGCTCGAAATCCGCTGCGCCATGGCCCGGATCGACGACTTATCGCCGTGGTCGATCGCCTTCACGATCGCCTTCGCGCTCTCAACGGCGTCCGCGTACGGGCTGGAAGGCTCGTCGAAAATTCGCGCCTCGATGAACGTCAGCGTCACGTTCGCGTAGCCGCCCGCCTCCGCATGCGCGTAGACCCGCGCAGTCGCTTGCTTACCGATGTCGCCGAGGTCGATCGTCTTCGCGTTGCCCGGCTCCAGCCACGCATCGACCTTCACGGTCTGGAACTTCTTCTCCGACGACGTCTGCGGCAGCGTCTCGATCTCGACGCGGTCGATGTAGATGTGATGGTTCTTCGCCACCATCATCCGGCGCGAAGGAACGTTCACGATGAGGCGGTACGGGAAGACGTCGCGCAGTTCGAGTACCGACTCTTTGCGCTCGGGATCGACGGAGAAACTGTCGGACTTGCGGCCCGCCTCCATCCGGTCGTACGCGGCGTACTGGTAGGTGCCGTCGGCGCGTTTGCCGCGCAGCAGGTCGATGTCCTCATTGACGATGCGCTTTAGCAAATCCTTGGGCAGATCGTTCGTGCTCGCCTCGGCCACGCGGTCGATGACGTGTGCGTCGGCCGCGATGCGCGCGGTGGGAATCTGTGCGGTGAGAGTCGTCGTGGCTAGAAGAGCGATACCGATCGCGATCCGTCTCATCGAATCACCTGCTGCAGGACGCTCGTTCCTGGAAGTCCGTCGCGCGAGATGCCGAGGTGCTCGCAGATCGTTGCGCCGAGGTCGGCGAACGTAGAACGCGTGCCGAGCGGCTGCGCGATGACCCGCGGTCCGGCCACGATCAGCGGTACGTACTCGCGCGTGTGGTCGGTGGAGACGTCCGTCGGATCGCAGCCGTGGTCGGCGGTGATGAACAGCAGGTCGTCGTTTCGCATGTCATCAAGAAGCGCGGCCAGCTCGCCGTCGAAAACCTCGAGCGCCTTCGCGTAGCCGGGAGCGTCATTTCGATGGCCGTACTTCGAATCGAAGTCGACTAGATTCGTGAAGATAAAATCGGCGTTCGATTGGCGAATCAAATCGATCGTCTTCTTCATGCCGTCCGAATTGTTCTCCGTGCGGATCTCCTGCGAGATACCGACGCGGTCGAAGATGTCGGCGATCTTGCCGAGGCCGATGACCTCTTTGCCGGAGTTGAAGGCGCGCTCGACGACGGTCAACCCAGTCGGCTTCACGGAGAAGTCTTTGCGATTCGCGGTGCGCTTGAAATGACCCTTGCCGGTGCCGAGGAACGGCCGCGCGATGATGCGTCCGATGTTGTGCTCGCCGCGCATCAGCTCGCGTGCGATTGCGCAGATGCGCCAAAGCTCTTCGACCGGAATGATCTCTTCGTGCGCGGCGACCTGAAAGACTGAGTCGGCAGACGTGTAGACGATCGGCGCGCCGGTGCGCATGTGCTCTTCGCCGAGCTCGTCGAGAATCACCGTTCCCGAGGCGGCCTTGTTGCCGAGCGTCTTGCGTCCGATACGCCGTTCGTATTCAGCGATGACGTCGTCTGGAAATCCGTTCGGATACGTGCGGAACGGGTCCTCGACGATGAGTCCCATCATTTCCCAATGGCCTGTCGTCGTGTCCTTCCCCGCGCTGACCTCGGCCATCCGAGCGAACGCGCCGCGCGGCGTCTCGCTCGACGCCGGCTGCGGAAGGGTATGCAGCAATCCGAGCCGAGCCAGCGTCGGCAGCGACGGATGCTGGGTGTCTAGGACGTGGCCGAGCGTGTTCGACCCCTCGTCCCCAAAGTCCTTCGCATCCGGCAGCTCGCCGACCCCGAGAGAATCACAAACGATGACGATGGCGCGATTAGTCATGTTTTCTTTTCCGATTTCGAGATTGTGAGCAACATCCGTAAGGCATCGTTAACTGCAACGTCATCTCGAAATGACTCGGCCACATCCGAATCGAGCACGCGGACACGGCTTCGGTCAATGACGCCGAGCCAGTAAGGGTTCAGACGTGATTCGCTGAAGTCGATTTCGGCATCGACTGGATCGTCGTCGTCAATCGGATTGTTTTTCATAGGCTCTGCGACTGATCGCAATGCGACGTTCATAGATTCGTTGTCGGGAAACAAGGCCGCAAGGTCCTTCTCGATGACACGAACGTAGTCAGCTCCGTGCACTTTGACAAACCAAGGGTTCGGAATCGACCGTCGGAAATCGAACTCCGCCGGCATCTCGTCATCATCTGGAAGACAAGCTTTCTTCATACAGTACGGTATTTCTTCACATCAGATGCTCGTGAATCAGCGGTCGCTCCTCGGGTTTCTCGTCGCCGAACGTCACGAATGACAGGTAGCGCTTCGTCAGCTCGCCGGCGTCGCGATGACCGTGGCCGAGCTGGATGCGGGCGATCGTGTCGCCGGCGCGGACCTCATCGCCGGTCTTGCGGTCGAACATCACCCCGGCCGCGTAGTCGATGACATCGTCCGCCTTCTTGCGGCCCGCGCCGAGATCGACGGTGAACATGCCGGCCTGGTAGGTATCGATGAAGGTGATGAAGCCGGATTGCGGCGCCTTGATTTCGATCGTCGTACGCGGCTGCGGCAGGAGCGAGTAATCGTCGACGATCGCTGGATCGCCGCCTTGTGCCGCGATCCATTTGCGCGCCTGCTCCAGCGCGCGGCCGGAAGCGAGCGCGTCGCCGAGCGCGGCACGAGCGGAAGTGTCGTCGAACTTGCCCGACATCACCAGTGTGCGAACGGCCTGGGCGCGCGTCACTTCCTCGACGTCCGCGGGACCGTTGCCCTTCAGCACCTCGATCGTTTCGATGATCTCGTTCGCGTTGCCGGCGGCGACGCCGAGCGGACGATCCATATCGGTGATCAGCGCCTCGACGCGCGTGCCCGATCCGGCCGCGGCGGCGATGAGGCTCTGCGCCAGCGCCTTCGAATCCTGGTAACGGCGCATGAACGCGCCGCTGCCGGTTTTCACGTCGAGGATGAGTGCCGAGGCGCCCATGGCTAGCTTCTTCGACATGATCGAGGCGGTGATGAGCGGGAGCGACTCGACCGTGCCGGTGACGTCGCGCAACGCGTAGATTTTTTTATCCGCCGGAGCGATCCCCTCGGTCGACGTTGAGATGACGCAGCCGGAGTCGGCGATGCTCTGATCGAACTGCTCGCGCGAAAGGCGCGCGTTGAAACCGGGAATCGCTTCGAGCTTGTCGAGCGTGCCGCCGGTGTGGCCGAGTCCGCGGCCGGAAAGCATGCCGATCGGAATGCCGCACGCGGCCACCCACGGCGAGAGCACAAGCGACACCTTGTCGCCGACGCCGCCCGTCGAGTGCTTGTCGGCGATGAAATCGTATTCGCTGCGCAGGTGCCACTGGTCGCCGCTGCGCAGCATCGACTGCGTCAGCGTGGCCATCTCGTCCGCGATCATGCCGTTAATGGCTATCGCCATCAGCAGCGCGGACATCTGATAATCAGGAATCTCTCCTCGGGTGTAGCGCTCGATGAACAGCTCGATTTCACGTGTGTCGAGCGGCGCGCCGCGGCGTTTGCGGTTGAGGACTTCGTACACGTTCAGTTCGGACATGGGCCGGATTGTAGTATTCGCCGCGATGAAAGCCGTCGTCCTGCTCAGCGGAGGACTCGACTCCGCCACGGTTCTCGCGATCGCTAAGCGCGAGGGGCGGTCGTGCTACGCGCTCTCGTTCGCGTACGGACAACGGCACGGGATCGAGCTCGCTGCCGCGCAACGCGTCGCGCAATCGATCGGCGTCGACGAGCATGTCGTCTTCCCGATGGACCTGCGCCTCTTCGGCGGCAGCGCGCTGACGGCGGAGATCGACGTTCCGAAAGACGTTGCCGGCGCGGCCGGAATCCCGGTGACGTACGTCCCCGCGCGCAACACGATCTTCCTGTCGCTCGCCCTCGGCTACGCGGAAACGCGCGACGCGCAGGAGATCTGGATCGGAGTCAACGCGGTCGATTTCAGCGGCTATCCCGATTGCCGTCCCGAGTTTCTCGATGCGTTTCAGCGCGTGATCGTGACCGGCACCCGCAGCGGCGTCGAGCACGGCGAGCCGCGGCTGGTTGCGCCACTGGTGACGATGTCGAAGGCGGACATCATCCGCCGCGGCACATCGCTCGGTGTCGATTACTCACTCACGCACTCCTGCTACGACCCCGACATTCGCGGCCTCGCCTGCGGTCACTGCGATTCGTGCATCCTGCGCAAACGCGGATTTGAAGAAGCGGGCGTTGCGGATCCGACGGTGTACGCGTAACGGAACGCTGCCTTCGCCGCGTTTCGCGCGAAATGAAAGGCGCTCTTCGCAAAGCTGTTGATGCATGCGCAACTCTCAGCACATTTTGCGAAGCTTTGGAGTGCGGTGGCGACCGAGCCACCGCTTTGGGAGGGCGGCGGAAAGTGACGATCCGCACGGCTGGTGATCACGGCGCGAATCGCAAATGTCACCCTAGCGCGCGTTCCACCGCATCCATCGTCGCATCAATCTCGATCGTTCGCTCCGGCGGCACGTTGTGCATGATCGCCTCGGTGTCTTTGAGCAGATGTCCGGTGAGCACGCAGACGATTCGTTCTCCATGCTGCATCACGCCGGCGGCGCGTAGTTTCTTCACGCCCGCCAGCGTCGTCGCGGATGCCGGCTCGCAGCCGATACCCATCTCGTCGATCTCGCGTTTGGCGAGCATCAACTCATCGTCCGTCACCTGTTCCACGATGCCGTTCGTGAGTTGGATCGCCGATACCGCTTTGCGATGGCTGACGGGATCGCCGATGCGGATCGCGCTGGCGATCGTCTCGGCGGCAATGCGATGGCGTTGCGTGAACGCATCGCGGTAGCTGCGATAAAACGGATTCGCGCCCGCGGCCTGAATCGACGCCAGCCGCGGCATCTTTGTGATCCATCCCGCGTCGAAGGCTTCGCGGAGCGCTTTGCCGAACGCGCTCGTGTTGCCGAGGTTGCCGGCGGGGACGACGATCCAGTCGGGCGCATTCCACTCCAGGTCCTGGAGCAGCTCCCAGACGATTGTCTTTTGCCCTTCGATGCGGAAGGGGTTGATCGAGTTGACGAGGTAGATACCGAGGCGGTCGCTCGCTTCGCGGACGAGTTGCATGGCCGCGTCAAAATCGCAACGGATGTGCAGCGCGGTCGCGCCGTACGCGAGCGTCTGCGCCAGTTTGCCGGCGGCAACTTTGCCAGCGGGAATGAAGACGATCGCGCGAAGTCCGGCCTGCGCCGCGTACGCGGCGAGCGATGCGCTGGTGTTGCCGGTGGACGCGCACGCGACCGCGCGCGCGCCGAGGCGTTTTGCTTGAGTCATGGCCACGGTCATGCCGCGATCCTTGAACGAGCCGGTCGGATTTTCGCCTTCGTGCTTGAAGAAGATGCCGCCGCGTTCGTACAGCCGTGTCGAACCTTCGGGATGCGTGACGATCTCGTGCTCATCAACATTCAACACTGCTTCGCGAAATCGCCACACGCCGCTCTTGTCGATCGTCTTGCGACTGGCGAGTCGCGCGTCGAAAAGGTCGCGTTTCGGCATCGCATCACGTTCCACGCTCAGTAACTCGCCGCATTCGCAGGTGTAACGAATCTCCGACGCGTCGAAGCGGCGTTCGCATCCGATGCATTGCAGCCATTCGCTCATATCGCGCGCACTCCCTGTTTCGCTATCGGCGAAACGCGTGCGACCGACCCGACTGAACCGAATGCGAGCTGCATCGCGGCGGCGGCGTCATGCGCGACCGCATCATTAATACAGATGGCGACGAGCGTCGGACCCGAGCCGCTGATCGTGCAGGCGAACGCGCCGGCATCGATCGCGGCGCGCTTCACCGCGTTGAAGTGCGGGATGAACGCGGCGCGGCGCGGTTCGGCGTAGCGGTCATCGAGCGCGCGCCGGAGCAGTTCGCCGTCGCCGGTGGCGAAGGCGTGCACGACGCCGGCGGTGTTCGCCATCTGCTGCACCCACACCGCGCGGCCGGACGTCGACGGCAGCACCTCGCGCGCCGCTTTCGTCTGGATGCGGACGTCCGGCGTGACGAGCGCAAGGCGCCAATCGGCGGTGACTGTCAGCGCCACGATGTCGATCGGGCGAACGGATCGCGAGAGCGCGAGGCCGCCGAGGATCGACGGCGCGATGTTGTCGAGATGTTCGCCGGCCACCGTCATTTCGCCTTGCAACGCGGCAGCGGCCAGCTCGATCGGTGTCGTCTCCGACCCCATCGCCAGCGCTGCCGCGAACGCGCCGGCCACGCTGCTCGCCGCGCTGCCACCGAGGCCGCCGGAAAGCGGGAGGCCTTTGTCGATGGTGACGATTGGATTGCGCGCCTCGCCATGGGCGCGAAGCCACGCGATCGCAGCAATCGCCGCGGCATTGCGCTGCGGATCGAGCGGCACGAGCGCGGCGTCAACGCCGGTAATCGCATCGATGCGAGCGTCGTCTTCCGTAAGCTCCACGCTCACGCGATCGCCGAGACTTTCAATGGCAAGGCCGAGGACGTCGAAGCCGGGACCAACGTTGCCGATCGAGCCCGGAGCAAACGCGGTTGCTTTCATCGCGGACTTCTCCGCCGTTCCTCCATAGCGATGGCCACGATGTCGTTGAGCACTCCGGCCGCGGTGACTTTCGCACCGGCGCCCGGTCCGGTGACGACGAGCGGATTGGTTTTGTAGCGCTTAGAGTAAATCGCGACCTGATTGTCGGTGCCGCGCAGGTGCGCCAGCGGCGACGTTGCCGGGACGGCTTCGATGCCGACGGAAATCGCGCGGCTGCGGATTTTCGCAACGTACCGCAGCACCTTGCCGCTCTGCCGCGCGCGTTCAATGCGTTCGCGATACGCGACGTCGAGCGTGCTTAGGCTGGCGACGAACGAGCGCGCATCGGCATGCACGCCGTCATCGTGAAACAGCGGCTCGAGTTTGATCTCGTCTGGCTCCGCGCGATATCCGAGCGTTCGCGCCAGGATCAGCGCCTTGCGCGCCACGTCTTTTCCGGAGAGGTCCTCGCGCGGATCCGGCTCTGTATATCCAAGCTCCCACGCTTTCCGGACCGCGTCGGAAAACGCAACGCCATCCTCCAGCGCCGTCATCAGATAGCCGAGCGTTCCCGAAAAACAGCCGAGGATCATCTCGATTTTGTCGCCGGCCGACTGCAGTTTCGCGATCGTGTCCAGCACCGGCAGGCCCGCGCCCGCGGTGGCTTCGTAGCGGATCGAGAGTCCGCGCTCCTTCGCTGTCGCCATCAGGCGGTCGAATTCGATCTGCGGTCCCGCCAGCGGTTTTTTGTTCGCGCAGACGACGTGGAATCCATGCTCCAACGCTTCCTGAAGCAGCGGCCCCGTCTCCTCGGACGTCAGATCGACGAGTACCGGCCGGTACGACGGCAGCATCCACAACTCGCTGCGCATCATCGCTTCGAGCTCGCGCAGCGTCAGCGGCGAGCCGCGCTCGAACAGCCGCGCGCCGGACGCTTTCTGCTTCGCGAAGCGTTGCAGCGCCGCGGGTGTGAAGCCTTTGTCGTCGAGCCGAATGCCTGATCGATCCGCGACCGCGACCACTTTCAGGTCGATGCCGAGGTCTCGTCGAAGGTGCGGCTGCTGCGCGATGAGTTGGCGCGCCAGCTCGCGTCCGATCTGGCCGAGCCCGAGGAGTGTGAGCTTGGCTTCGCGTCCAGTCGTGTCCGCGAGCGGACGAATTTTGTGGAGCTGATATTCGGAATGCAGCGCCCGCAACGCGCGCGTCGCGTCGGCCTCGGCGACCGCAACGGTGATGTTCAATTCCGACGATCCCTGCGCGATGGCGACGATGTTCACGCCCGCCGCTGCGATCGCCGAGAACGTGCGTGCCGCGATGCCGGAAGTACCGCGCATGCCGAGGCCGACGACGGCGATGAGCGCGACGCGCTTCTCGGCGTCGATGCGATCAATGAGGTGCAGCTTCCGTTCGGTATCGAACGCGTTTTCAAGCGCCGCAATCGCGTGATCGGCTTCCGCCTCGGGGACGACGAAGCAGATGCTCGATTCGCTCGATGCCTGACTGATCATCGAAACCGAATGGCCCGCCTGCGACAACGCGGTGAACGCGCGGCCCGCAACGCCCGGCACTCCAATCATCCCTTTGCCTTCGATCGACACCAGTGCCTGACGATGAATCGCCGTCAGCGCTTTGACCGGATACGCGCCGGGCTTCACGTCGCCGGCGATGCGCGTTCCCGTGCTGGTTTCGCGAAAATTGTTGCGCACGAAGAGAGGAATCCGGCGATCGACGAGCGGGATCATCGTGCGCGGATGCAGCACCTTCGCGCCGTAATACGCCAGCTCCGCGGCTTCTCGGTAGTGAAGCTCGGCGATGACGCGCGCGTCGGGAACGCTCTTCGGATCGGCGGTCATCAGTCCGTCGACTTCCTTGAACAGCGTCAACGCGCGCGCGCCGATGCTGCGCGCGATGATTGCCGCCGAGAAGTCGCTGCCGCCGCGTCCGAGCGTCACCAGCGCGCCATCGGATCCGCTGGCGATGTAGCCGGGGAGGACGACGATCTTGCCGTCCGCGAGCAACGGCAGGATCTTCTTCTTCGCCGCGCGTTCGCAGTGCGGCAGGTTCGGCCAGATCGCGCCGAGGCGGCGTTCGGTGAGGATGATTTCGGTGGCATCGACGTAGATCGACGCGATCCCGCCCTCTTCCGCCGCCGCCGCGAAAATCCTCGCAACCGCGCGCTCACCGCGAGCGACGAGCGCATCCTCCGCGCGCGACGGCAATTCGTCGAAGACGGCCACGCTCTCCATCATCGAACGCAACTCTCGCGCGAATTCGCAAATGAGATCGCGCAAGTCTTCGGCGCGCCGCTTCGACGCAATCAAGTCATCAACCAGCGCGATGTGCCGCGACTCAAACTCTGCCGCAATCTCTTCACAAAGTGACTTGTCGCGCCGCAAAGCCGCCTGACCCGCCTCGAGGAGCAGGTCCGTCATCCCATTCATCGCCGAGACGACCACCGCCACATTCGGTGCTGCCCGCCGCACATGCGCGATCGCAATCCGAATCGCCACTGCGTCGCCGACAGCAACGCCACCAAACTTGAACACCTCGGGACGAGCGGACTTCATGAGTGGCCGGAGTATATGGGGAGAGGAACGGCGTTCCCCGGATGCACAGCGTTGACTGACGGACACCATCAACGTAGATTCAACGACTCCGATCCTATGAGCGACGAACCAAAAGCATTCGAGGTCAGTGTCATCGTTTTCCGTGAAGGGTCGACGTGGACAGCGCTCGCACTGGAAATGGACATTCGCGGCTACGGAGCATCGCGCAAGGCTGCTGTCGACGACGCGATGGCAATGATCACCGCGCAGGTCAGTTTTGCCGTTCAGATGGGTCATCCCGAAAGCGTTTGGAAGCGCGCTGACGAGAAGTCTTGGCAGATGTGGGAGAACGCGCGACGGAACCAGTTCATGGCGGAAGTCTGCGGCTCGGAACCGCCCGCCGATGAGATCGCCGATCTTGTTCCTATCCCTCTATTCGCGTTGAAACACAACGACGAGTGGATCGCGGCGCGTGCCTAAACCGCTTCGCTGCTGCGACATGCTGAAGCGCCTTTGGCGCATCGACAAGCGATTCGAGGTTTGGGAAGACAGAGGCAAGGGCAGCCATCGCATGCTCGTCCTGCAAGCCGACGACGGCGTCAAGCAC
>DASYJY010000135.1:0-5904 GCA_035995985.1 Thermoanaerobaculia bacterium
CTGTTAGCACTATGAGTGACGCTGCAACGAAGAGCGTGCTGGCTATCGGACGGACTCGTGGGATAAGAAGATACGCGTCCACCATCATGAGCAGCGTAAACGCTATCGTCGCCAGAACAGCAGCAATAACAAGAGCCAGCCGGATGCGTCGAGAACCGTCGCGCCAGGCGCGAACGAGTTCAACGAGGATATCGAAAAAGGATTGATACATTAAAGAATTCTGAATGGCTTATTACTAGAGGCAGTCAGCTACTCCTGATCTCGCCGCCAAGATCAAGTCCAAACCGCTTCGCTACAAGCCGGCAGTACCCTCGCATCATAGGTTCTGTAAATTCCCACCAAGCACGCCTCGGGCGCGTGAGAATCGAACCATGTGTGGGTTTTCTGAGGCTTGAGATGCGAGTGTTGAACTTACGCCGAGCGTCGGTGTCAGCTACTTCGCCATCGTCGTTATCCTCGCTCGCATCGGCCTCGTCTTCATCGATGAAAGACGAGGTACGTGCCTCCAATATCAGGCGCAGCCTTTCGTATTCATGAAAAATGGCGTTGGCGGGCAACTCAAAGTTGGACTGGGCTGCGGCTGCCCAAAGGATCACCTCGTATTCGGTCACCGACTCTGCTGCTACCTGTGGCGCATACTTTTTCGTCGCTTTGTTGTAAATGGCTTTCAGATAACCGTGACATTGCGTCACTGCGCGATCAATTCCGACGTTGAAGTCGTCAGTTGTTACCTGCCCGAAGCCACTGTTCCAGCCCTTCGATTCAAACTCTCGGCACCGTTCAAAGTGGGCTTTTAGAACGGTTTCGCCTAGAAGATGAACATAGTACGGAAAGCCGTCGCTAATCGCGGCAATCCTGAAGTGCTGATCAGGCAAGAAGTTCACTCCAACGCGGGCCTCAGCGGCCTTGAGGATGTCAATTCGGGCTTGGAGAGGTAGCGGGTCGAGCCCGACGCTGGCCACGTATCTGAAGGCAGATCCGTGGCCCTCGAACAGTTCGTCCAAGGATCGACCTACTCCGCACAAGATGAATCGCACAGGAAGGCCTCGGTCGCCCATCTGCTTTAGGAAGTCGCCGACAAGATGTCGTTCCTCGGTTGAGCCGAGTCGGTCGAACTCATCGATCAAAACGAGTGGTGCCGTATCGGACTCAAAACTAACGCCGGCGTGGCGGAGCACGGACTCGATGATCTTTGCGGCTTCATTGATGCTGGAGGGCTCAGGAACCGTTCGTGTCGAAAGCTTTGACTCGCCAGAGAGCACACCGAGATTGATGGATACTTTTCTCTCGGGTGCAACGAGAAGAGGATCGTAGTCGAGAAGCGCTTCTGCGATTTCTTTCGCGAGACGGAACGTTGTTTGTTTTCCGTCGCACGAAACGATTACTGGTCGCCCCTCCACCCCGAAAAGTGAAACTGCGGTCTGAGCAAGAGAGGTCTTACCGACGCCTCTAGGTCCGAAAATGAAGACCGATCTTCCCCTGGTGTTAAGCGTCTGGCCGATTTGGTGAAGTTGGTCAGAACGCCCCTTCAACATATCCGATCGTTTCACAGGACTAGACGGCGTGAGAGCCTCGTCTACGGCCTGCGTGAACTCTTCTTCTGATGGAAGCGCTGATGCCACGTCAGACATTCTACGGGAACCGCACCGATCCGAGACGATCTGTTCTCTCCGGCGCTCCCGGGATTTAACCGGGATCGTCATCGGAGCTGGCGGGATCGCCAAAGAACGATGCAGTTCTGGCGGGACGACACAGACGGCTAAGGTTGGATGTCAGAACCATATGACGTTCGGCTCTGGGTGAATCTCAACGCCGAACGCGTCACGCACTCCGTCCTGAATCATCCTCACCAACTCGAGCACTTCGCGCGCAGAACCCCCGCCCCGGTTGATCACCGCGAGCGTGTGTTTCGATGACAGTCCCACGTTCCCGTGGATGAAGCCTTTGTGGAATCCGGAGTGTTCGATTAGCCAGGCGGCGGAGAGTTTGATCTGGTCGCCGGAGGGGAAGTGGGGGATGTTTTTTGTTCCGGCGCGAAGGAGGAGATCGTCGAATTCGGCGGGAGAGACTACGGGGTTCATGAAGAAGGAGCCGTCGCTGCGGGTGTCGGGGTCGGCGGGATCGAGGACCATTCCTTTTCGTTTGCGGATGGCGATGACGGCTTCTCGTACCGCGCGCAGATCGTGGAGATCGATCGCACGTTCGTCGAGGTACGTCTGTAGCTCGGGATAGCGGATTGATGCGGCGCCGCCGGGTTTGAGACGGAAGGTCACGCCGACCACGACGTAGCGATCCTTCGCGGCGGCTTTGAACACGCTCTGGCGGTAGCCGAAGCCGCACTCCCAGTTAGTCAGCGTTACGACGCGGCCGGTGTCGCGTTCGATGACTTCGACGCGGATGATCGTTTCGCTCACGTCCTGTCCGTACGCGCCGACGTTCTGGATCGGTGTGGCGCCGGTCAGGCCGGGGATGCCGGAGAGGCATTCGATGCCGGCCCAGCCGCGGTCGACGGCGAACGAAACGAAGTCGTCCCATTTCTCGCCTGCCGCCACATACACGGTCACGGCCTCGGCGTCCACGTTGCGGACGGTGATGCCGCGGAGATCGATCTGCAGGACGACGCCGTCGAAGCCTTCGTCGGCGATCAGTACGTTGCTGCCGCCGCCGAGGATGAAGAGCGGTTCGTGCTGCGCGGCGGTCCAGGAGAGGGCTTCGCGGATTTCATCGACCGTTTCGGCGCGGATGAAAAGCCTGGCCGGACCGCCGATGCCGAGGGTGGTGAAGGGGGCGAGCGGGACATTTCGTTGCAGCCGGCGCGGCGCAACACTCTGCAACGACTCACTCATCGGCGTTGCATTGTGCAGCATCGCTGCCTGAGAATGCGTCGCATGTCAAACATCGCCGTCGCGGAAAAGCAGTGGTTCGGCCATCCTCGGGGACTGGCAACGTGCTTCTTCACCGAGATGTGGGAGCGCTTCAGCTACTACGGTATGCGCGCGCTGCTGATCCTCTACATGGTGGCGCCGGTCGACAAAGGCGGACTGGCCTTCTCGACGGAAAAAGGCGCGTCGATCTACGGCTGGTACACGATGGGCGTGTACGCGATGTCGGTGCCGGGCGGATGGGTGGCCGACAAGTTACTAGGCCTCTATCGATCGGTCCTGCTCGGCGGAATCATCATCGCCGCCGGCCATTTCATGATGGCGTATCCATCGCTGCCGACGTTTTACGCGGGCCTGATCTCGATCGTGATCGGGACCGGACTGTTGAAGCCGAACGTCAGCGGCATCGTCGGAACGCTCTACTCGAAAGATGACGTCCGCCGCGACGCCGGCTTCTCCGTTTTCTACATGGGCATCAACCTCGGCGCGTTCATCGCGCCGCTGATCTGCGGTCCGCTCGGCCAGCGCGTCAACTGGCACTACGGCTTCGGCGCGGCGGGCGTGGGCATGACGCTCGGCGTCATTCAATACATGCTCGGGAAAAAGCACATCGCGCCGGGGCTGGCGCGTCACGCGAAGGAGGAAGTGGACGAACGCGCCGCCGAGCTGGCGGAGGGACGATCGAGCTCGTTCACGCGCGAGGAGTGGCGGCGGATCAGCGTGATCGCGATCCTCTTCTTTTTCTCGATGTTGTTCTGGGGTGCGTTCGAGCAGGCGGGATCGAGTCTGAATCTCTTCGCCGATCAAAAGACTCAGCTGTCTGTCGCCGGGCACAGCTTTCCGTCGACTCTCTTTCAGTCGGTGCAGCCGCTGTTCGTGATCATCTTCTCGCCGATCTTCGCGTTGCTCTGGCTGCGGATGGGGAGACACGAACCGTCCAGCCCGACCAAGTTCGGATTCGGTCTCTTCTTCGTCGGACTGAGTTTCCTGCTGCTCGTTCCCGGCGCGGCGCTCGCGCAATCGCAGGGGATCCGCGTCAGTCCGATGTGGCTGATCGGCGTTTACTTTCTGCAGACGGTCGGCGAGTTGTGTTTGAGCCCGGTCGGGCTGTCGATGGTCACGAAGCTCGCGCCGCCGCGCATCGTCGGATTGATGCTCGGCGTCTTCTTCCTGTCGATCTCGTTCGGCAATAAGCTCGGCGGCTATTGCGCCGGCTTCTTCGATCGCCTCCCGCTGCCGAAACTTTTCGGGGCCGTGGCGGGGACGACACTGGCCGCGGCGTTCATCCTGTTTTTGCTGGTGAAGCCGATCCGTAAATTGATGGGCGGCGTGCACTGACGGATACGAAGGCCGTCGCGGAGAAGCAGTGGTTCGGCCATCCTCGCGGGCTGGCCACGCTCTTCTTCGTGGAGATGTGGGAGCGCTTCAGCTTTTACGGGATGCGCGCGCTCCTCATTCTTTACATGACGCGGTCCGTCGCCCTCGGCGGCCTCGGCTTCTCGGCGGAGAGAAGCGGCTCGATTTACGGCTGGTATGGGTCGGGCGTGTATGGGCTGGCGATCGTCGGTGGGTTCATCGCCGACCGTCTGCTCGGTCTCTATCGATCGGTGCTGCTGGGCGGCATCATCATCGCGTGCGGCCATTTCTGTATGGCCTATCCATCCGAGCAGACGTTTTTCATCGGGTTGATCCTGATCGCGTGCGGCACCGCGCTGCTGAAACCGAATGTGTCGTCGATGGTCGGAACGCTTTACAACGAGGGCGACCAGCGGCGCGACGCGGGGTTTTCGCTTTTTTACATGGGCATCAACGTCGGCGCGATGAGTGCGCCGCTGATCTGCGGGCCGCTCGGCGAGCGCGTGAACTGGCACATAGGCTTCGGCGCAGCGGGCGTTGGGATGACGATGGGCGTGATCCAGTACGCGTTCGGCAAGCGCTACCTCATCGGCGCGGATGCTCCGAGGACTGATGCAGCGGCCGCGCGCGAGAAACACAGAACATCGACCGTGCCGAAGGTGCCATTCACCGCTGCGGAGTGGAAACGCATCGCGGTGATCGGGATCCTTTTCGTCTTCTCCGCGTTGTTCTGGATGGCCTTCGAGCAGGCCGGATCGAGCCTCAATCTTTTCGCCGATCGCTACACCGACCGGCACCTCCTCGGCGCGACCGTGCCCGCCAGCCTGCTGCAAGGCTTGCAGCCGTTGTTCACGATCGTCCTCGCTCCGATGTTCGCCTTGCTATGGCTGCGTCTCGGCAAGTCACAGCCATCCAGCCCCGCCAAGTTTTCGCTCGGCCTGTTCTTCGTCGGCCTGGGGATGCTTCTGCTCATCCCGGCGGCGAAGATGGCGCAGCAGCAGTCCATCAAAGTGAGCATGCTGTGGCTGGCCGGCGTCTATTTTCTCCACACGATCGGCGAGATGTGTCTCAGTCCCGTCGGGTTGTCGGTGGTGACGAAGCTCGCGCCGCCTCGCATCGTCGGAATGATGATGGGCGTCTGGTTCCTGTCGCTCGCCGTCGGCAACAAGGCCGCCGGTTATGCAGCTGGTCTTTTCGAGAAGATGCCGCTGCCGAAGCTGTTCGGCAGCATTGGCGTGATGACGATCGTGGCCGGATTCGTCCTGCTGATCCTGATCAAGCCGATCCGGAAAATGATGGGCGACGTGAACTGATTCTCAGCGGCCGCTCCAAACGGGCTTGCGTTTTTCGGTGAAGGCGATCAGGCCTTCGTTTGCGTCGCTGGTGGACATCAGCTCATCGAGGTAGAGGCGCTCGACGGCGGCGAGGCGTTCATTGAAGTCGGCGTTTTGCGCGAGACGGAAGGCGCGTTTAGCGTATCGCAGCGATGACGCGCTCTGTTTGTAGAGACGCTGTAGCCATTCGTCCGCGCGCGTGTCGAAGTCGGCGACCGGAAAGATTGCGTTGATCAGGCCGAGGCGTTCGGCGGTGGCGGCGTCGATGGTGTCGCCGGTCAGGAGGAGCTCGAGTCCTTTGCGCGGAGCGGTCTGACGCGAGACTTGATACG
>DASYJY010000136.1:0-14905 GCA_035995985.1 Thermoanaerobaculia bacterium
ATACGGTGAGTCAAGCGGATCACACGGTGAGTCAAGCGGATCACACCGTGAGTCAAGCGGATCACGCGGCGAGTTGTCCGTGTGCGGCCCTGAATCTGTGAATCTGCTGGATTCAGCCCCGGCTCACGATCGTGATCCGGCGCGCAGTTCGTCGAGGCGTTGAAAAAAAACAAAACTCGCACTTGACTTCGCTTGGACATCGACGTATGTTGCTAACCCTCGGTGGATTGGTTCGCTGACCCATCGAGACTGGAGCAGGCGCTCGTGAGAGCCCCCCGCTCCTGGCGGCCAACGGGTGGAACGACGGCGCTGGATAGTGCGACTGTTTCATCCCTGCGGGAGTTGAGCGGTGCTCCTCCTGCCGTGGGCTCTCGAAGTGTGCGCACACTTCGGGGAACATCAACCGGAAGAAACGGCGCGTCGCCCTCTCTTCCAGCCGGTGGCCGCCTGCACTCGTGCACAGGTGCTCGTCGTCCCCTCCGGCGTTAGCAGGACCCATGGTCCAGGAGAAGAATGACATGAGTACCAATCAGGAAAGCACGAATGCGGTGGCCGCCGCGGACGTCCCGCAGCCGGCGCCATTATTGACACCCGAGGCGGTTGTCGAGCAGTTGCGCAACATGCGAACGCTGATCGGCGAAGTAACGCCGTTGACGCGCGAGCAGCTCAAGTCGGTGCGGAATAACGCGCGAACGTCCAACCCGATTCTGCAGGCGTCGATCAACGTCATCGGTGCGCTGGACCTCGTCGAACAGGCCGTCGGTCAGCCGGCGGACGAGGTGCGTCAGCTGTACGAGGACGCCAACCGCTGGACAGCGGCCGAGGACGAGCTTCGGATGATGCTGCGAGGCATCGCCGGCGCGAATCTCATTCGCCGTCAGCGCGTGGCGCTGCTCGCCGGGCGGGCGGTCGGCATCAGTACGCAGTTGGCGCGCGACCCGGCCTACGCCGTCCTCGTGCCGCACGTGGACGAGATCAAGCGTCTGAAGAGCTTCAAGCGCCGCAAGAAAGCGGCGCCCGCTCCCGGTACGCCGCAGTCTCCGGTACCGGGCACACAGCCGTCGCCGGCGCCTGTTACTTCGGCGGGAGCCGAAGCGTCCCGCGGTCAGCAGCCGTAAACTGTGATGGGTGGAAGTGAGACCGGGCGCGTGCAAGCGCGCCCGGTCGTTTCCCCACCCGACTGAGAGAGGAAGAGAGCCATGCGAGCCAGAGCACTCGAGTTTCTCACCAGCGAGGAAGGAAAAGGGATCGAAGAGTACCTCCGCTGCTACCGGTTTCTCGACGACGAAGTGCCGGGGATCCCGCCGTGGGTGACCTACGCCGAGCTACGCCGGATGGCGGCGCGCCTGCGTTCCGGAAAGTTGCGTGGGGATCCGAGGATCGCGCCGAACGATCTTGCCGACCTCCTCGAAAAGTCGATCCGGCAGGACCAGTTCATCCGAGACATCCTCAAGGCAGAACGCGATCAGCTGGAGTACGAGCGCGAGTGTGACGAGAGGGACGAAGCGAACCGGCGAAGAGGATTGAGAGCCGGGTTTCACCGCCTCAAGAGCTCCCCCCAGGCCGCCGACCCGGAGAGCCCCATAGCGAAGAAAGTCCAGAGTCTCAACCGCAAGCTCCGGAACGAGCTCGGATGTCCGCGGAGGCGCAGGAAAGGTTGATTGGTTCGGAAGGGAGGGCACGATCATCCGCAGATTGCGCAGATGAGGGGAGATGTTTTCTCGAAAGCAAAAACGAAGGTGTCGGCGCTGCCGTCTATATCTCTATCGGTAAAAAGAGTCGCGCATGTCCTTGTCTGTATCTTCGATGTACTTCTTTCGGCGCTCCGAAGCTTTCTCGTTGAGATACGCCCTCAGCGCTTTTGGTTTGCCGTCGAGCGCGTCCCCGATCCACAAGGAGTCCTTGTCCGACAGAACCACGAGCGGGTTCCCCGTCGCAATGAGAAGCTGGCCCAGGTTCCACGCTTCCGAACCAGTCGCCGTCGTCAGCGCATCAAACAACTCCCGGAGGCGGTTGCGATCCCGCTGGAAGAATGCGGCCCCCGAGGCGAAGGCCCGAACCATCGGGTCTGCGTCCGTCGTCGCGATGTCGACCAACCGATCGGGCGCAAAATCGTCAATCCAGCCCGCCAGCTCGCATCCAGCCGCACGCACGCGAGGGTTCGTGCTGTCGAGCAGCGGTGTGATTGCGGCGCGCGAAGATCCGTTCCCGCAGTGCCGGAATCCTCGGCCGATATGTTCCCGCACGAGCACGTTTCGTTCGGCTGCAATGTGTTCCCTCATCGTCTCCAGCGCTCTGGCCGGATCGAGTTCGAAGAGCAGATCGACGAATGGGGCTCGGTTCTTGTTGGTGTGACGCGTTACAGCTCGGTGAGCAGCATCGAAGGCGATGGCCGGCTGACGGATCGCGAGACCACGAATCGCGTCCTCGCTGGGAGCCGTGTCATCTGCGCCGAACGCACGGGTGACGAGCAGGTCTTCTACGTCATCGTCGGCGAGGTGCCCGATCGCGTGAAAGAGCTCCTCGTCTAGCAAGATGCGCGGAGACTCTCGCACTGCTTCCCAAATAATCGGTGCAAGCTCTGCTTTGCCTCGGTAAGTGACGAGATGCGCCGCGAGGTAGATCGAATATGAGCGCACGTCCGGTGAGGTGGTACGAAGGTGCGCAACGACGTGATCGATCGCGGTTGGGGAACCGATCGCCATCAGCGCACGCAAGGTGAGCTCGTCGAGGGTCGTAAAGCCGAGGCGAAGAACTTCCTCCACCGTCGTGTCTTCCGTCACGAGCTCTCCCAACGCGAAGGCGGCTGTTCGTTCCAGTTCGGAACTGCCGCCACTCTTCACCATCGTGTCGACGATGCGAGACACGCCCTCGGGTCGGCCGGTAAGCGCGAGCATTGCGAGCGTGCGTTGGGTATCCTCTATTGTTGCCAGCTTGTCGGTGATCTTCTCGAAAACGTCATCGGCGACAGGTGCAGCATTTTCGAGAAGGTTCGCGATCGTCTCTGTTACGTTGCCGTCGGAATCCTCGATTGCGGTGAGTGTAGCCTCCCGTCCGCTGAGTGCCGCAATCACCTCAATGCACGTTTGTCGTAGCCAGAACTGTGTGTCTTTGGCGGCGGTACGATCTCGGTGCACTCCGGCAAGGAGCTCATGGATTCGCGCCAGCGCTTCTGGAGTCGGCGCAGCGACGACGCTGCGGATTGCAGAACGCGGCCAGTCATCGAGGTGGTAGAGACGTGCCGTGAGGAATGCGGCGAGTGGCTTTCCTCCGATTTTCAGAAGGACGCTGTGCGCGTGATCCAAGAAAAAATCAGGACGACACGTTGAGGAACGTATTCTGCCGATTGCGTAGCGTTGCAGCGCCTGGCCGCTGTCCGAATCTGCGAGTGCGCGGAGGTGCGCGAGCCCTTCCATCGACGCCACCGTATCGAGAATCGCGACGTAGGTCTCCGCCGCGAACGCATCGGCGTGCCGGTACGGGAGTTCGCCGTCGGGGTCTTTCGCGATGACCGCGAGTAGTTTTTCGACGACGGCGTCGATCGTGCCGATGTCGAGCTGATACGCGCCGCCGAGCGAGAATTGGAGTTTCCGCCGGTGTATGCGCTCGTTCGCAGTTGCACCGCAAAGAGCCTTTTGCGTGGCGATTGGATCCACTAAGACCAACGGCCGCAGAATGTGTGACAGATTCCAGTCGACGCGATCGAGCGACTCCGTTGCAAGAACCTCGATGGCCTGCGAAGGTGCCAGATACGCGAGCGCCTCCAACGCCACGCCCGGAAGCCAGTTCGTCCCCACTACGAGCCAATGGGTTAAGCGCGGAAGTTCCGAGGTATCTCGATAGCGTTCAATGCATCGCGCAGCCGCGATGTGGTGTTCGTCACCATCAACTGCGAGGCAGTGGGGCTTGACGCGCTGCCACAGAGCGTTTTCCGCTTCATCCCCCAGAGCAGCAACAACCGTTAGAAGCGTGGCGAGGTCACGCGCGTCCGTCGTGTTCGTGATGACCGCTTCGATCCATGATGGACGGTCTCTCGCGCTCTCGGTGAGCGCATCCGTAATTCGCTCGATATACCGCTGCTCGTCGACAGCGTCATCTTCGTTGAATGTCCGGCTGCGCCGAAGCTCCCAGATGCGATCGAGAAACGTCGCGTCAGGATGATGGCGAAGGAGCCTCAGTGCGAGATCTTGTAGCCATCGTGACGGATCACGGAGCATTTCCTGAATCATGGCGCGCGGGATCGGCCGGTGAGCATCAATCGTTTTGATTGCTTCGACGGCGCGAGATCCCTCCCACGCGTGGGGCTCCTCGATCAGCCGCAGACGCGCCATGATCGTCGGGATGATGGCTTCTCCGATGGTCACTACCGACTGGTAGACGTGATGATCGATCTCCTCGAGCTGCTGAAGAAGGGCGACCATCGTTGCTTGCGATACTCCTGCGCGTACGCCGAGCCACAGCACGTCCATGGCGACGTATCCGAGGTGCGGCTTTCCCGGTTCGCGCGGCCGATATGTGTTGGCGACCGTTTCAAGGAAGCGCTCGGCCGTCCACTTGTCCGTGCGGACACGCTCGACCATCGCCTTGGCGACAGCCCAATTCAAAAAACGCTCGTGGCGGAAAAGGACGTCGCCCTTGGGTGAGCGAGCCAGCCATCCGACCTTCTCGAGACTGCTCCAGGCACCGTCATCCAGCTGCGACGCGACATCGCCCGCAGGCCAGGGATAGGTCGCGTCGTCGAGAAATGCATCCGTCAGCATCAGCAGCCGCGCGGCGTCGTTGTGTTGTCCGCGGCCAGGTGCTATATCGATTTGGCGCCAAAACTCGTCATACAGGGTGTATTCGTTCTCCGGCTGCCAATTCGCACTCGTGCGAAGTCCGGCATAGACATCAGCGAGGATCGGACGCCGAAGTGTGTCGAGGACGTCGCCACGGACGGTATTCGCTTCGACTCCGCGCAATGCGAGGTATGCGCGGACCTGCCGCGGGGTAAAGTCGCTGACAGCGATGATTCCGACGCGCTCTTTCCATGCTCGACGATCCGGAATCGCATCGGCCGTCCGTCTCGTGACCGAAACCGCTAACCGAACACGCCATTCTTCCCAGGGGAATCGAAGCAATTCGGCGAGGACATCTTCCGTCGCTGTGGCGTCGACGAATACCGTGAGCCATGGATCCATGGCTATCCGCAATCCGTGAGCGCGGCGCACGAGCGATTCGAAATCGATGTCGCGGTCGTGAAGGAGAATTCGCTTCCACACCTCGTCTGCGGCGGCCTGCAATACGTCTTTAGCCGTTTTTTGTCCGGTGACGAAGACCGCTGGTCCGGCTGTTTCCGTCGCGATTTGCGCGAGCATCGTCGTCTTGCCTTGCCCGCTCTCGCCACTCACCGCAATGGTGAACGTCGTATTGGGCCACCGCGCCTCACGCCGAATGAGCGTAGCCGCGGAATATCCGAGCTGCATCAGGACGGATCGGAGTCGCTCGCGAACCTCCGGAGCCGTTGCCAGGACTGAGAGCGACGTCGCCGGAAGGCCAGCACGCTGAAGTAACCGTTTCGCAGTAATTGGCTCGTTGCCCTTCGTGCCTAACTGAAGAAGATATCCATAGAGCTCGTCGGCGACATGCCGCACGTCTTCGCTCGCGTCCACAAAGCCACGAAGGATGCGATGAACTTCCTCTTTGGCGTCCGCGAACGACTGGGTTCGAATCTCGAAGTTCGCGATCAGCCGCCAGATTCTTCGCATCCGGCGATTGGTCTCGTCCTCGGTGGAAGGCGCGCTTTTATAGGCGCGCGCTGCGATGCGCTCGAAGAATCCGCGGGGCGAGACGGCTTCGGATGGAAAGAATGGCCGAGGGGTGTCGTCGAGTACATCAAGCGGCGCATCTGGAAGGGGACGACCGGCAAGTTCCGTTTTCAGGCGCCACAACTCACCGAGCCTTCCCTTGCGCCCTTCGGTCACAAACCTGTACGTACTCTGGATCGCCGGATCGTCAGGAACTGCCTGCAGCAGATCAGGGAAGACGCTGTCGACGATTTCATTCAGCGACCACGGCCCCTCGTCAGCACGCGCTTTGTACTGATATGCAGCGATACATCGATCTGAGGTCTCAAGAAGATCGCCGCCACCGCCGGCCGGCTCGACGATCAAGGTGACGGCATCAGGATCGCCGCTCGTTCCGCTGAACTGAACGGCGAATGCATGCCGGAGCTCCGAAAGAACCTGATAGAGAATTCCGTAATGGGTTGAAGGACCGCCCGGAGGGCTCACGCTTCGATTGTAGCCACCTCTCCTCGAGTGGCAGTGAGTTATTTCGGTAGGAGCGAGTGCAGGTCCGTTTTGTCGAAGATGCCTACGAGGGCGGTCACTTTGCAATCCAGCGCTCTGGCCAGACGAAGAATCGTCGTGAGGCTTGGTACCTTCAGGCCGCGCTCCATGTCGCTGATGAATGCCTTCGTTAGTCCGGAACTGACCGCGAGAGCATCCTGCGTCACTGCTTCGCGCTGTCGCACCTCTCGTAAACGCTGGCCGAACACTTCGCCTTCCGCCTGAAGTTGTCTTGTCATTTCGCGGCGAGCCTCTTGCTTTTTCGCGCGAACGTTGTTAGTCTATAGACCATCACAAAGAGGAGCTGCGCCATGCTCGAAACAGAACTCATCGTCCGCATCCGGGACATTTTCCTCCATCAGCGGCCCCACGTCAGTATTTCTGCCGCGACGGCCCTTCTCGGTTGGACCCGGCGCGAGATGTCGAACGCCGTTCGGGCGGGGGAGATCGAGGTGGCGAAGACCGAAATTGCGGAGTGGGTGTGGCGGGAAGAGTTGATCGCCAAGGCGCTCGATACGTGGCCGCTGGAAGTCATCGAAGAGGCGTTAGGCGCCGACGCGGAGCGCGTACTGCCCGAGAGTCGGCGGAGCGCCGAGGTGCGGGCGCTCTTGCCGCGGTATCAGATCGCCATGCTTCATTACCTGGCCGAGCAGAATCGAACGACGGTGAGCGACATCCTCACGCGCGAATTGGAGGACGTGGCCAGCGCCAACGCCGATGAGCTTTCTGCTGCCATTCCCGGCTTCGCCTCGGCCTTCGAGTGGCCGAATCGGGATGACGCGCAGGTCCCTTGCTGATCGGGCGTCCCATCAGGCGGGCCGCTGGCGCTCTTCGGCGGCGACGCCAGCGTTCCGTCGCGAGCATCGACGACCGCTAACGTTAAGGCCATTGGACTGGTGAGAAAACTGACGGCGTCCTGTGGGCCTCGCCAGCATGGACAGTCGTGTTGCGCACGTGCGAACAGAGCGTCCTCCCGAGGACGCTCTTCCTCCCGTTCGCCGCTTCGCTGATCCAGTTCGCTGCAAAGTCGGCGACGCGGCGGGCCGCTGGACGCATCCTCATCATCGAAGGAGACTTCGATGAAAAAGATGTTTTTGGTTTGCTTGATGGCGGTGGGGGCGTTCGCCAGTCCGCGGCAGAACCTTGTTGTCGATGCGGCCTGGTTAAAGGCGCATCTCGCCGATCCCGATCTTGTCCTGCTGCATGTTGGGGACAAGGAGGAGTACGAGGCGGCGCATATTCCGGGGGCGCGATTCGTGTCTCAGCAGGACATCTCGGTTTCGGATCACAGCGGGAAGGGGTTGATGCTGGAGATGCTTCCGGCCGAGGATTTGAGGCATCGGTTGGAGGCGCTGGGGATTTCGGATAAATCTCGCGTCATCGTCTACTACGGCAAGGATTGGGTGTCGCCGTCGACGCGGGTGATGTTCACGCTCGACTATGCGGGACTCGGCGCGCGGTCGTCGCTGCTCGATGGGGGGCAGGAGGCGTGGGTCCGTGCGGGTGGAGCGGTGACGAAGGATGTGGCGGCGGCGAAGAGGGGGACGCTGTCTGCATTGAAGCTGCGTCCGCTTGTCGTCGATGCGGCGACGGTCAAAGCGCGCCTCGGGACGCCGGGCGTGGCGGTCGTCGATGGACGCGATGCTGCTTACTACGATGGTGTCGAGACCGGAGGCGCGCATGGGCAGCAGCATCGGACGGGACATATCCGCGGCGCGCTGAGCATCCCGTTCACGTCGATCACGGACGACCGGCTGCTGATCAAGTCCGAGGCTGAGTTGGCGGCGATCTTTGCGAAGGCGGGCGTCAAGGCGAACGACACCGTCATCGGCTACTGCCACATCGGCCAGCAGACGACGGCCATGCTTTTCGCGGCGCGCACGCTCGG
Source organism: Thermoanaerobaculia bacterium (assembly GCA_035995985.1). Taxonomy (GTDB): domain Bacteria; phylum Acidobacteriota; class Thermoanaerobaculia; order Gp7-AA8; family Gp7-AA8; genus JADGNZ01. The sequence continues at coordinate 8,218 of DASYJY010000136.1, forward strand.
GCATCCGGTGCTGCTGTACGACGGATCGTTCGAGGACTGGTCGCGGCACACCGAGTACCCGGTCGACAATCCGTCGGAGAAAGCCGGCAAGTGAGCACGCCGCGCCGCTACGCCGATCCGTATCTGGCCGGCGCATGCCTCGGCCTGGTGCTGCTCGCGGCGTTCGTCTTCGCCGGCCGCGGCCTCGGCGCGTCGGGCGCGTTCGCCAGCAGCGCGGCGGGACTCGTGGCCGCGGCGTCGCCGTCGCGCGCCGCGGCGAATCCGTACTTCGCGCGCTACCTCGGCGGCGACGGACCGTGGCGCGAGTGGCTTCTGTTCGAAATCGGCGGCGTGGTCCTCGGCGGATTTCTCTCCGCGCTTTTCGCCGGACGATTGCGTCCAGCGATCGAGCGCGGACCAAACCTCGGCCGCGGATCCCGGCTCGCGTATGCGTTTGGCGGCGGATCAGTGATGGGGATCGGCGCCGTGCTTGCGCGCGGCTGCACGAGCGGCCTCGCGCTCACAGGCGGCGCTCTGCTCAGCGCGGGAGCGTGGCTGTTCATGATGGCCGCATTCGCCGGCGCGTACGTCTTCGCGCCGTTCGTGAAGAGGGCGTGGCGATGAATCCATTGATCATCGCGACGCTGATCGGAATCGCTTTCGGCTGGACGCTGGAGCGCGCCGGATTGGGGAGCGCGCCGAAACTGGCGGGGCAGTTTTACCTGACCGATTTGACCGTGTTCAAAGTGATGTTCAGCGCGATCGTCACCGCGATGCTCGGCGCGTTCTGGCTGTCGCGCCTCGGCATCCTCGATCTGTCGCAGGTCTACATCCCCGAGACGTTCCTCCTGCCGCAGCTCGCCGGCGGACTGCTCTTCGGCGTCGGCTTCGTGGTGGCCGGCTTGTGTCCCGGAACGTCATGCGTGGCCGCCGCGACAGGCCGAGGGGATGGCGCGATGGTGATGCTGGGGATGTTCGCCGGCGTGCTCGCGACGGGATTGGCGTTCGCGCCGTTGCAACATTTCTACGAGAGCACGTCGCGCGGATCGCTGACGTTGCCGGAGTTGCTGCGGATTCCGTACGGTGTCGTCGTCTGCGCAATCGTGGCGATGGCGTTGATCGGATTTCAAGTCGCGGAGCGATTGGAGAGACGGGCGTGAGACGCGTTCTTGCCGCCTCTGCCGCGATCCTCGGAATCCTCGCGCTGTTCGCGGGAAAGGCGCCGGCGATTCAAAACGTCACACCGGTCGAGCTGGCGGAATGGATCCGTGAACGCAAACCGCACCTGCGGGTTATTGACGTTCGCTCCGAGGCGGAGTTCGATGAGTACCACCTGCCGCGTGCGGAGCGGCTTACGCCGGCTACGACGTTCGCTCTGGATGACACGATCGTTCTCGTCGCAGGCGGTTCCGTTCGCGCCCGAAACGTCTACGTCCTTCGCGGCGGCGTTCAGGCGTGGATCGATGAGGTGTTGAATCCGACGATCACCGCGGACGCGGCGCCGTCCGCGCGTGCGGCATATGAACGCGCAAGCATCGTCAGCCGCTACTTCGGCGGCGTTCCGCGTGTCGTCGACAAACGTCCGGCCGTGCATTCAGTTCGGAGGCGTGGATGTTGAGCGTTGCGTCTATCGAGACGCGCACGTTTTTCGACGAGCTGCGCGACCGCGAGTTCAGCCGGCTTGACGCGCAGCATCACGTGTATCTCGACTACGCCGGCAGCGCGTTGTACGGCGACTCGCAGCTTCGCGCGCATCACGAGATTCTTCGCGACGGCATCTTCGGCAATCCGCACTCCGATTCGGCGCCGTCGCGCGCGAGCACCGAGGTGATGGACGACGCGCGGCGACGGCTGCTGCGATTTCTCGACGTCGATGAGTCAACGCACGACATCATCTTCACCGCCAACACGAGCGCCGCGATCAAGCTCGTGGCCGAGGCGTATCCGTTTTCGAACGAGCGCGGATGCTTTCTGGCGGCGGACAACCACAACTCGGTGAACGGCATCCGCGAATATGCGCGACGCGCTGGGGCGCCGGTTCGTTATCTGCCGCTCGATCCCGATCTGCGCCTGCTCGATGCGGAGTTGCTGCTCGCCGAGGCGTCGTTGCATGGTGAAGGGCTGGTCGCGTTTCCGGCGCAGTCGAATTTCTCCGGCGTCCAGCATCCTCTCGATCTCGTCACGAAAGCGCGCGCCCTCGGCTTCGACGTTCTGCTCGACATCGCCGCGTACATTCCGAGCCGCGCGTTGAGTCTGCGTCAGTGTCCCGCCGATTTCGCGGCGCTCTCGTTCTACAAACTCTTCGGCTATCCAACCGGCCTCGGCGCGCTGGTCGCGCGACGCGATGCGCTGTCGCGCCTGCGCCGACCGTGGTTCGCGGGCGGGACGGTGATGTACGCTTCCGTCGCCGCCGACGCGCATCTCCTCCGTCCGCGTCACGAAGGTTTCGAAGACGGCACGCCGGACTTTCTCAGCATTGCCGCGCTCGACGCTGGGTTCGATCTGCTCGAAGGAGTGGGGATGCCGCGACTCACCGCGCACGTCTCGCAACTCGCACGCGATTTCGTCGACGATCTTCGCGCCCTTCGCCACGCCAACGGCCCTCCGCTCGTCCGTATCTACGGACCTCGCGATCGAAACAGCTGCGGCGGCGCTGTCGCCTTCAATGTGTGTGATCGCAGCGGGACGCCCATTCCGTACTCGCTCGTCGAAACGCGAGCCCGCCGCGCGAACGTGTCACTCCGCGGCGGCTGCTTCTGCAATCCGGGTGCATCGGAGGCCGCATTCGCGCTCGAGCCAACCAGCATCGCGACGTGTCTCGCGAACCTCGGCACCAACTTCACGCCGGAGCGTTTTGCGGAATGCACCGACACCGCCATCGGCGCAGTGCGCGCGTCGATTGGGCTCGCAAACAACTCGGAAGATATTCACCGCGCGGTTGATGTTGTCGCTTCGTTTGGCGACTAACAGAGGACGGGTTCACGCGGAGCCGCCGAGGGGCGGAGAAAAGCGGTTACGCCAGCAACTCGCGCAAAATCGCATTCGCCATCTCCGCGTTTGCCTTCCCGCGCGTTTCCTTCATCAGCTGGCCGACGAGGAATCCGAAGAGTTGCGGTTTGCCGGCGCGGTACTGTTCGACCTGTGTCGCGTTGCGTTCGATGATGCGGCGGGCGGCGTCGCGGATGATTTCGGGATCGCTGATCTGGGAGAGTCCCTGGCGTTCGACGATGACGTCGGGATCGTCGCCGCTGACTGCCATCTCATCGAAGACGGCTTTCGCCGACTTGCCGCCGATCGCGCCGGTGTCGATGAGTCGGATCAGGCGTCCGAGCATGGCCGGAGTGACGCGCGAGCCGGCGATGTCCGACTTCTGTTCGTTGAGAACGCGCAGCAGTTCGTTGCGAACCCAGTTCGCTGCTGCGCGAGGATTGCCACTGGCGTCTGCCACCCCTTCAAAGTATTCGGCGAGCGACAGTGACGTCACCAGCGCCTCGGCATCGACGGCGCTGAGCGCGAAGTCGCGCTGGTAGCGCTCCGCGCGGATGTGCGGCAGCTCGGGAATCGAGCGTGCGATCTCGTCGATCCATGCGCGCTCGACGACGAGCGGCGGCAGGTCGGGATCGGGGAAGTAGCGGTAGTCGTGGGCTTCTTCCTTCGAGCGCATCGGACGCGTTTCGCCGGCGGCGGGATCGTAGAGGCGCGTCTCCTGCGTGATCGTTCCGCCCGATTCGAGGATCGCTGTCTGCCGCGCGATTTCGAAATCGATCGCGCTGCGGAGGTAGCGGAACGAATTCACGTTCTTGACTTCCGTGCGCGTGCCGAGGGGATCGCCGGGATGGCGGACGGAAACGTTGGCGTCGCAGCGGAGTGACCCTTCCTCCATGTTGCCGTCGCAGACGTTCGTGTACATCAGGATCTGGCGAAGACGCGTCAGGTACGCGTCTGCTTCGTCGGCCGATCGGATGTCGGGCTCGGAAACGATCTCGACGAGCGGCGTGCCGGCGCGATTGAGATCGACGTGCGAGACGTCGCCGCGATGGATCGACTTGCCGGCATCCTCCTCCATGTGAATGCGCAGGATGCGCACGCGTCCGATGCTGCCGCCGGTGGCGAGCGGACGATCGAACTGCGAGATCTGGTAGCCCTTCGGCAGGTCGGGGTAGAAGTAGTTCTTGCGCGCAAAGATGGAGCGCTCGTGAACGGTGCAGCCGGTGGCGATGGCGGCGCGGATGGCCAGTTCGACGGCGCGTTTGTTCAGCACCGGCAGCGCTCCGGGGTAGCCGAGGCAGACCGGGCAGATTTGCGTGTTCGGAGCGGCGCCGAAGGAGGTCGAGCAGCCGCAGAAAATTTTCGTAGCGGTGGAGAGATGCGCGTGAACCTCGAGGCCGATGACTGCTTCCCACGACATGCGGCGATTATCGCCGCATAATCACTGCATGAAGCGAATTGGAATCGTCCTCCTTTTCATCGCATCGTCAGTCGCCGCACAGAACCTCGATCAGATGATCGATCGCGAGATTCCGTCGCTGCTGACGACGTACAAACAGCTCCACGCCGCCCCCGAGTTGTCGATGCAGGAGAAGAACAGCTCCGCGCTCGTCGCCTCGCGGCTGAAAGAGCTCGGCTACGAGGTCACGTATCCGGTCGGGCAGTACACGGAGCCCGGCGCGACCTGCTATGGCGTCGTCGCCATCATGCGCAACGGCAACGGTCCGACGCTGCTCGTGCGCAGCGACATGGACGCGCTGCCGGTGCAGGAGCAGACCGGCCTGCCGTACGCGAGCACGGTCCGCGCGAAGAGCCAGACCGGCGACGACGTGCCGGTGATGCACGCCTGCGGACACGACATCCACATGACCACGCTCCTCGGCACCGCGAAGATGCTCGCGCAGATGAAATCGCAGTGGCACGGAACGCTGATGCTGATCGGCCAGCCCGCCGAGGAGGTCGTGAAGGGCGCGGACGGAATGCTGCGCGATCGTCTGTACGAGCGCTTCCCGAAGCCTGACTACGCCATCGCGCTGCACGACAACGCCAGCCTTCCCGCGGGGCAGATCGGCTACACGCCCGGCTACCTCATGGCCAGCGCCGACTCCATCAACGTCACCATTCGCGGCCTCGGCGGGCACGGCGCGTCGCCGCAGTCGACGAAGGATCCGGTGGTGATGTCGGCGCAGTTCATCAACGCGCTGCAGACGATCGTCAGCCGCGAAGACTCGCCGCTCGATCCGGTCGTCGTGACGGTGGGATCGATCCACGGCGGCACGAAACGCAACATCATTCCGGATGAAGTGCAGCTCCTGATGACCGTGCGGACGTATAAGCCCGAGGTGCGGAAGCGGGTGGTAGCGTCGATCGAACGGATCGCTCGCGGGATCGCGATGTCGGCCGGCGTGCCCGAGGATCGCATGCCATTGGTGGAGTTGCTGGCGGGGGAGTCGGTCGACTCGACGTACAACGATCCGGCGCTGACGGAACGCATCGCTTCTGCGCTGACGAAAGGGATGGGCGCCGCGAATGTGATCCGCATCGATCCGCTCATGGTCAGCGAGGACTTCGGGCGCTTCGGCATCGACCGCAAGATCCCGATCTGCATGATCAACCTCGGCGCGGTCGATCCGGCGAAGATTGCCAGCGGCCAACGGCTGCCGTCGCTGCACTCGTCGGGATTCGCGCCGCTGCCCGACCCGACGCTGCGCGGCGGAATCAAGGCGATGACGCTGGCGGTGCTGGAACTGCTGCATTGAGTGGAGAAGGAGCGCTGGCGTCACGCCGGCTGGCTTGGCTGCGTCCCGCTGCCGATCCGCCAGACCCTCGACATTCGCTGTTACCCACCGAAGCGGCGGCGAGACGCCGCCGCGCCAGCGGGCGTGACGCCAGCGTTCCGACCGTGAGGTTGACATGTCACTGGCGGCGGGTTCCTGTGGGCGCACATCCGATCGGTGTTGCTGCGACGTAGTAGGGCAACATGCCGCGATTCGCGATCGCTATATTCGTCGCCCTGCTCGCCGTTCGGGCCGCGGCGCACGACTTCTGGATCGAGCCGTCCACGTTTCATCCCATGGTCGGCGATCGCGTGACGGCGGCCTTGCGCGTTGGTCAGAAGCTCGCGGGCGATCCGCTGCCGAAGATCCCGCCGCTCATCGATCGATTCGTGCTGCGCGGTTCCGCGGGCGAACGGCCGGTGGTTGGTCGTGCGGGCGCGGATCCGGCGGGCATCGCGTTCATCACCGAAGGTGGGCTGCACTGGATCGGATATCAAAGCAATCCGTATCCCGTCGCGCTGGAGGGAGCGAAGTTCGAGGACTATCTTCGCGACGAAGGGCTGGAGAGGATCATCGACGCGCGGAAGAAGAACGGACAGTCGGCGGCGCCAGGTCGGGAGCGTTTCTATCGCTGCGCGAAGGCGTTGCTCGATACGCCGGGCGCCGCCCCGTTCGATGTGCCGCTTGGATTTACGCTGGAACTCGTGCCGCGCAGGAACCCGTACGCGATGAAAAGCGCCGGCGAGTTGCCGCTCGCGCTGACGTTTCGCGGGAAGCCGATCGCGAACGTTCTGGTGGTGGCGATGAGCAAGAGCGATCCGGAAAAAGCGGTCCGCGCGCGCACCGACGCGAAAGGGCGCGTGACGCTGCCGCTCGCGCACGCCGGCTTCTGGCTGATCAAGGCCGTGCACATGGAAGCGGCGCCGGCCGATGCGGGAATCGAT
>DASYJY010000137.1:0-9638 GCA_035995985.1 Thermoanaerobaculia bacterium
CGCGGCTTGCCGCCCTCGAACGCGTACGGCGCGTTGAGCAGCCGACAGGCGAGTGCGAGGACGAAGAAGGCTGCTGCGAGGGGAGTGGGGTGTAGGGAGTGGGGTCTGGGAGACAAAACAGACAACGTTCTCCCACTCCCCACTCCCGACTCCCCACTCCCAATAATTTGTCTTGCCATTTTTGCCGCGATGCCTGAATCTTATTTCGCGTCGTCCAAGACGTCCGAAAAAATCAGGTGACCCCGCTGCGAAGCTTTTTCGCCGCTTTCCTATTTGTGCTGGCCGTCTATCCGGCTGCAGCGCAGGAGCTCGCTTCCACCCGCTGCCGCGAGTCCGAGGTCGTGATCGACGCAACGCACAACGCCGCGAAACTCGATGGGTGCGGAGACGCGAACGCCGAGAACCTTCTCTGGCACCTCGACCGGATCGATCAGCGCGACGGCTTTCTCGACGGCGAATATCGCCGCCACGACGCCGGACGAGGAGCGGTCGTCTACATCATGGACACCGGGGTCATGGCCGCGCACGCCGAGTTCGCAACGCCGGCCGGCAGCCGCGTCATCGCCGGCTTCGACGCCACGCAGGCGGTCACCGTCGGGGCGTCGACCTGCGCCAGTCCGAACAAAGCGCTGATGCCGTGCTTCTCGACGACGACCGAATTGGTCGGCGCGTCGCACGGAACGAGCGTCGCCTCGCTCGTTGCTGGACAGCATGTCGGCGTTGCACCGGAAGCGCTCATCGTCAGTGTGCGTGTCATGAACGAATCGGCGCTGGCCACGACGCGAACGTATCTCGACGGCCTCAACGACATCATTCGCCACGCTTGGGATCCGGCCACGCCGCAATTTCACACCGCGGTAGTCAATATCAGCGGCTGGGTGCTGGAGCGTCTGAACGCGAATCGCGACGATGCGCCGGTGACGTTCGCCGCGGTCGAGCGAAAGATCCGCGACATGGTCGGTGGCGTCGATGCCCTCGGCCATCCCGATCCGAACGGGAAGCGCTTCCTCTTCGTCGTAGCCGGCAACAACGTCGACAACGGCTGCGGCCGCGCCGGAGTCGTCGATCGTTTCCCCGCCACGCTCGGCAAGGATCTGGACGGCCTGATCACCGTCGGCGGCATGACCTCGGACAACAGTTGGTGGCCCGGCGCCTGCCACGGCGGCCTCGAAATCCTGGCGCCATCGCAAGGGATTTTCAGCGCTTCGATTACGGCGACGAATCACTATCGCGGCACGAAACCGAACCTTCGCTCGGGGACGTCGTTCGCGGCGCCGATCATTTCCGGCATCGCCGCGCGCCTCCTCGGCGAACGTCCGAACCTGACGCCGGCGGAACTGGAAGCGATTATCACCTCGACTACATCGCGCATCACCAATCCCGACGCCAGCCGCGCCGACGGCAAGGTGGCTTTCGTGCAGGACGCGCCGGCGGTCATGACGGCATCGCACGCAATCGCGACCTCGGTGGTCCGACTCGAACCGTAGCCGCGCTCAATGCGCCGGCGCCGCGCCCCACAAGTCTTTCAGCCGCTGATCGCGCCCGCAGTTGAAGCGGTAGAACTTGTATCGCAGCGGATTCTTTTTGTAATAGTCCTGGTGGTACTCCTCGGCACGATAGAAGCGCGCCGCCGGAAGAATGTCGGTGAAAACGTCGTGATGAAATCGCACGCCCACCGCCTGCTTCGACGCCTCGGCCAGCCGCTTCTGGTCGGCGTCGTGGAAGAAAATCGCGCTCCGATACTGTCCGCCGTGATCGCAGAACTGCCCTGAGTTATCGAGCGGATCGACGTTGTGCCAGAAGACGTCGAGGAGCTGCTGATATGAAATCCGCGCTGGGTCGTAGACGATCTCCACGGATTCCCGATGTCCCGTGTAGCCATCCGAAACCTGTTCGTACGTTGGATGGTCGACGCGTCCGCCGGTGTATCCCGACGTGATGGAGACGACGCCGTTCAACCGCTCGAACGGCGGCTCCATGCACCAGAAGCAACCGCCCGCGAACGTAGCGACCGCGCGACGCGGGGCGGGAGCGGCGGAGATAAGCGACAGCGCAGCGAGGAGCAGAAGGATGCGTTTCATTTTCGAAGTGGATTAGTAGGCCGGTAGATTAGTCGATCAGGACGTAAGCGGGGCGGTCGCCACGAATCTACTAATCACGAATCGACTGATCCACTGCTTCTGCTACTCTCCGCCACCATGTCGCGCTCGCGTCTGCTTCCGTTGACAGGCATCGTCGCCGCCCTCGCCGCGTGGCAAATCGGCGTGATGCTCCGGCCGGCGTCGCTTATCCCGGGGCCGATCGCCGTCGCGCAAGGAATCAGCGAGCTGGCGGTGCGCGGACTGCTCGTCAAATATGTCGTGGCCTCGCTCTTCCGCGTCACGTGGGGCTATCTCGCGGCGCTCGTCATCGCCATCCCACTCGGGCTGATGTTAGGCATGATGCGCATCGGCGAGATGGCCATGAATCCGATCCTGCAAATCCTCCGGCCGATCTCGCCGCTGGCGTGGATTCCGATCGCCATCCTCTGGTTCGGTGTCGGCGACATCTCCGCGATCTTCCTCATCTTCCTGGCCAGCCTGCTGCCGATGACGGTTGCGACGATGAACGCCATGCACAACATCGATCCGGTCCACCTCGCGGCCGCGCGCAATTTCGGAATCCCGCTGCGCGCCCGCATGCGCGACGTGCTCATTCCCGCAATCCTGCCGCAGCTCATCGTGGCCATGCGCATCACGCTCGGCGTGGCGTGGCTCGTGGTCGTGGCCGCGGAGATGATCGCCGTCAACTCCGGCCTCGGATTCCTGATCGTTGACGCGCGCAACGCCGGCAATCGCTACGACCTCGTTATCGCGGGCATGGTGCTGATCGGTCTCGTCGGCATCGTGCTCGATCTGCTGATGCGCCGCCTGGAACGGCTCGATTCCGTCCGCTGGGGCTACGCGTCGGAATGAAGGTCCAGTTCAGCGACGTCTCGATGCGTTTCGGCGCGATGGAAGTTCTTCAGCGCATCACCCTCGGCGCTGAAGAAGGGGAGTTCCTCTGCATCGTCGGCCCGTCCGGCTGCGGCAAGTCGACGCTGCTCAACATCGCGGGAGGATTCCTCGCGCCCGGAAGCGGCTCGGTCACGATCGACGGCGAGCGGGTCACGGCGCCCGACCGCCGCCGCATCTTCGTCTTCCAGGAACGCGGCGTCTTCCCGTGGCTGACCGTCGAAGGCAACATCGGATTTGGACTCTTCGACGTGTCCGAAGACGAACGCCGCGCTCGCGTCGCGCAGTACATCGAACTGGTTGGACTCAAAGGATTCGAAAAGTCGTATCCGCGCGAGCTCTCCGGCGGAATGAAGCAGCGCGTCGAAGTGGCGCGCGCACTGGCCGTTAATCCCGACGTCCTTTTCCTCGACGAACCGTTCGGCGCGCTCGATTCGATCACGCGATTGCAGATGCGCAGCGAGCTACTCCGCATCTGGCGCGCGGAGCGTAAGACAGTGCTCTTCGTTACGCACGACATCGAAGAGTCGGTACAGCTCGCCGACCGTGTCGTGGTCATGAGCGCGCGTCCGGGGAAAATTCGACGCGTGGTGGATATCGACATTCCGCATCCGCGCGATCTGTCCTCGCGGCGGTATATCGAATTGCGGGATCTCATTTTCGGCGAGATTGGGCTGGCGCACCAAGTATGAAAAACCTTGATCACCACAGAGACACAGAGAGCACAGAGGAAGCTCTCTCTTCCTCTGTGCCTCTGTGGTTCAAAGACTCGACATTAAGTTTCGTAATGCCGTTAATCACTGCGACGATCGGACTGGCGATCTGGGCAGCAGCAGTGAAAACGTCCGGAACAAAAATCTTCCCGTCTCCAATCGCCGTCGCCAAAGCCATTGGAACGCTCGCAGAAAAGAGTCTCCTCTGGCACTACATCGCCGACTCCCTCACACGCGTCTTCGCCGGCTACGCCGCTGCCATCGTCATCGGCATTCCGCTCGGCTTCCTCCTCGGCTGGTACGCGCCGCTGGCAAGAGCGATCAATCCGCTGATCCAGATGCTCCGTCCGATTTCGCCACTCGCATGGATGCCTCTCGCCGTGATCTGGTTCGGCGTCAGCAACGCCGCGCCGATCTTCCTGATTTTCCTGGCCTCGCTCTTCCCGATCATCGTCGCGGCCATGAACGGCGTCCGCAACGTCCCACCGATGTACCTTCAGGCCGGCCGCAATTTCGGACTGTCCACGCCGCAATTAATGCGTCGCGTCATGATCCCCGCCGTACTGCCGCGCATCATCGTCGGCCTCCGGCTCGCTTTCGGCATCGCCTGGGTGGTGTTAGTCGCTGCCGAAATGATCGCCGTCGACTCCGGACTCGGATACTTAATCATTGACGCCCGTAACGCCGGCAAACACTACGACCTCGTCGTCGCCGGAATGCTGCTGATTGGATTGATTGGATTATTACTGGATACAGCGATTCGAAAAATAGAGCAGTGGATTAGTGATTAATCCACTACTCAGAAAGGAGGCCCATTGAAAAAACTAACCCTCGCCATCACCACCTGGATACTCGCCATCACGGCCGCGCATTTCGCGCTCAATGTGAACTGGCAGGTGCTGATGAACGACCGGTTGCCGGAAGCGGACCGCAAGCTCAATGTGGCGTATATCCCCGTAACGTGACATCTCGCTTGCCCGGTCACCGACTACATCTCCGCCTACTCGCAGTCCGGACAGATTTTCATCCCGCGCATGTTTCAGGGCTTCCCTGAAATTAAAGAAGCGCTGATGTCCAACAAGATGCAGGCGGCGTTCATGGTCGCGCCGATGGCAATCGCCCTGCGGGCTCAGGGCGTTCCGGTGAAGATTGTTTACCTCGGCCACCGCTATGGATCGGCCGTAGTCGTCCGCAGCGACGGCCCTGTCCATCGTGTGTCCGATCTGCGCGGCCGCATCATCGCCATCCCCAGCCGCTTCTCCGACGAACGCCTCATCGTCTTCCGCGCGCTGCAGGCAAACGGGATGGACGCGAAGAAAGATGTGCGCATGGTCGAGATGGCGCCACCAGACGTCGCCGGCGCATTGGCGGCGAGCGCCATCGACGCCTTTTCGATGGGCGAGCCGTATCCGTCGCAAGCGGAGATGGCCGGCTTTGGCCGCGTGCTCTTCCACGCGCGCCAGTACTGGCCCGATTACATCTCGTGCGTCCTGGTCGTCCGTCAGGACGTCATCGACAAACGCCCTGAGGCCGTGCAAGTGCTCGTCGACGGCGTCGCGCGTTCGGGACTCTGGCTCGACGAAAAGGAACGCGCCAAACGCCACCGCCTCCACGCCGCCGATTTCGTCGGCCGCTTCTACTATCACCAGGACCCCAAACTCCTGCGCTGGGCGCTGACGAACCCAATCGACCGCGTCAAATACGAGCCGCTATCCCCGCGCCGAGCCGACTTCGAAACGATCGTCAATCTGATGGTGCAGACCGGCGTGCTCGATCACGCCATCCCCTTCGAAGAGTTTGTCGACACAACATTCGCCGAAGGCGCCCACGCGATGACGCCGTGGAAGTACGAAGCCGGCGACGCTACGTCTCGTTAGGCGTGATCCACTTCTCCACCATCGGCGGCTCATACTCCGACAACCGACGCAGCAGCGAAGCAGGATCGACATCGACGAATGCCATCGATCGATACTGCGCGCGGATGAATTCCGCATCGACGGCGCGATCGAGAAACGACAGCAGCGGCGCGTAGAAACCGTTCGCATCGACAAAGCCGAGCGGCTTGCGATGAATCCCGAGCTGCGCCCACGTCCACACTTCGAAGATCTCTTCGAGGGTGCCGAGTCCGCCTGGCAGCGCGACGAAGGCATCGGAGAGCGACGCCATCATCGCCTTCCGTTCGTGCATCGTCTCGACGACGTGCAGTTCCGTCAGATTGCGATGACCGACTTCGCGGTCCCACAACATCCGCGGAATCACTCCAATCGCGTTGCCGCCGCCGGCCAGCACCGCATCCGCGATGATGCCCATCAGTCCTACATGCCCACCGCCGTAGACGAGAGCGATATTCGACTTCGCCAGCAACGCGCCGAAATCGCGCGCGACGTTCGCGTACATCGGATCGTCTCCCGAATTCGACCCGCAGAAAACGCAGAGACTTCGAATCACAGCGCGCGGAATCCCGTCTCGCCGTCCGGCAGCGGCTCGCGATTCCGATCGAGCCGCGTCACGATCCACTGCCCACCGCGCCGCTCGATCTCCGTCACGATCGACGCCCACATGCCATCGATCGGATTCTCGCTCCAGCGAAATCGCATTCCGTCTGCCGGCGCAACGTCGCGGTCACGGAGGTCCGCCTCCGCCATCTCAATCAATTCCGCCGGTCCGACGTGGTCGCAAGGCATTCGGCTAGTTTAGCGGTACATCTGTGGTCATCCGCGTCATCTGCGGATCAGGAATTCATTCTCCGTTAACACGTTACCCCCCGAACATGCCGCAGTTTCGATACGACATCCGCAACGTTGCCATCATCGCCCACGTCGACCACGGGAAAACCACGCTCGTCGACGCCCTCCTCCGTCAGTCCGGCGCCGTGCGCGCCAACCAGCAGATGGATGAGCGCGTCATGGACTCGAACGACCTCGAGAAAGAGCGCGGGATCACCATCCTCGCCAAGAACACTTCGATTCGCTATCTCGTCGATGAGCCCGACGCGCTAGGCCATCTCGTGCATCACGAAGCGACGCACACCGCGTCCGGCCACGACCTTCCAGCCACCTTCATTCATCCGAGCGAAGTGAAGATCAACATCGTCGATACGCCCGGCCACGCCGATTTCGGCGGGGAAGTGGAGCGCGTCCTCTCGATGGTCGACGGCGTCATCCTCCTCGTCGATGCCGCCGAGGGTCCGATGCCGCAGACGCGGTTCGTCATGCGCAAAGCGCTTGGACTCGGACTGCTTCCGATCGTCGTCATCAACAAGATTGATCGTCACGACGCGCGTCCCGTTGAAGTCGTCAACGAAGTCTTCGACTTGATGATCGAGCTCGGCGCCTCGGACGAGCAGCTCGACTTCCCGATCCTCTACGCCATCGGCCGCCAGGGCATTGTCCGCACCAACCTCGAAGACACGACCGAGGATTGCCGCCCGCTGTTCGATGCGATCCTGAAGCGCATTCCGCCGCCGCCCGGTTACGCCGACGCGCCGCTGCAGCTTCTCGTCTCCTCGATCGACTACAACGAATACGTCGGCCGCCTCGGCATTGGCCGCATCCAGCGCGGCAAGCTGCGCCAGGCCGAGGACGTGGTGCTCATCCTTCGCGACGGCACGCACAAGAAGGGTCGCATCACCAAGCTCACCGCCTTCGAAGGCCTCAAGCGCATGGAGATCGACGAAGCGTCCGCGGGCGAGATCGTGGCCGTCGCCGGCTTCGCCGATGTCGAAATCGGTGAGACCTTCGCCTCGGCTGCAAACCCCGAGGCGCTGACGCCGATCGCGATCGACGAGCCGACCGTGTCGATGTTCTGGCTGGTCAACGACTCGCCGTTCGCCGGCACCGAGGGCAAGTACGTCACGTCGCGCAACATCAAAGAACGGCTCGATCGCGAGCTACGCAAAGACGTCGCGCTGCGCGTGAAAGAGACCGATCTGCCGGACCGCTTCGAAGTCAGCGGCCGCGGTGAGCTGCACCTCTCCATCCTCGCCGAGAACATGCGCCGCGAAGGCTTCGAGTTCGCGCTGTCGCGCCCGACGGTCATCCTCAAAGAAATCGATGGCCGCAAGTCCGAGCCGTACGAAGCGCTCGTCGTCGACATCGACGAAGCACACGTCGGCGCGGTCATGGAGAAGCTGCAGACGCGCCGCGGCGAGATGACCGACATGGTCAATCCCGGCTCCGGCCGCGTCCGCATCGAGTTCAAGATCCCAACCCGAGGGCTATTCGGCATCCGCACCGAGTTCCTGACCGAGACGCGCGGCACCGGATTGCTGTACCACACGTTCCTCGAATACGGTCCCTACCGCGGCGAGATCGCCGGCCGCAATCGCGGAGCGCTGATTTCGAAAGAAGGCGGCGACACGACCGCCTACGCAATCGAGCCGCTCCAGGAGCGCACGGTCCTCTTCATCTCGCCCGGCCTTAAGGTCTACGGCGGCCAGATCGTCGGCGAAAACTCCCGCGACGCCGACATGGTCGTCCAGGTCTGCCGCAAAAAGCACCTCACGAACATGCGCGCCTCCGGCTCCGACATGGCCGTCCAGCTGACGCCCCCGAAAATCATGACCCTCGAGCAATGCCTCGAATGGATCGAAGACGACGAGCTGGTGGAAGTCACCCCGCAGTCGATCCGAATCCGCAAACGGATCCTCGATCACTCGATGCGGGTAGTGGCGCAGAAGAAGATCGCCGCGGGCAGTTCGTAGCCGCGCAACGGCTGCCGTATCGCTGGCGGCCCAGCGGCGACTGTGGAGCCCGCCAAAATGCCCACTACCGCGGCGCAACTGCACGCGAATGCAGCGAATAGTTGCACGGGCGTGGTATGCAGACCGCTCTGCAATGAAACATATTGGGCGAAATCCTCACTACTCTTAGCCCGTGCGTTGTGTGATCGCGGCGGCTACGGAGGTTTCATGTTTTTTCTGAGCACGCCAATCACTGGTAGCGCGATGGAGCCAGGGACCCTGTGTCTCACGTTTGATGACGGACCTGGCGTCACTTCTGGACCAGGACTCGGTCCAAGAACTGACGACCTCGGATTATATCTTTTCTTACAAGGAATTCCTGCTACATTCTTCGTGATCGGAGAGCGCGCGGCAAATCACTCCGAGCTTGTTGCTCAGCTGGCGAATTGGGGACATCTGATTGCAAATCATACAGAAGATCACACGTGGCTACCGAGTCTTTCGAGTAGCGAAATCGTCTCGCAGATATTGGATACGGAAGCCAACATCGGAACTTCCAGGAACCCGAATAACGGCTTTGTGCGAGCGCCGTGGGGAGGATGGAGTGGCGACGTAGCGACCACGCTGAATGCTTCGACCGCACGCGACCTGATTGGGCCGGTGCTCGGTGAAGTAATGGGTGCAGATTGGCAGTTCTGGCAGAACGGACAATCGGCACAGGACTGCTCAGACGACTACTTCAATAAGATCCAGAGTTTCGGCCGCGGAATCGTCATAGCGCATGACAACTCCTTTGAACAGGCTCTCTCCGACGTAAATAACACGTTCGAAATGATTCGCATCCTAGTCCCACGTCTTCTCGCCGCTGGTTACCGATTTCTGCGATTAGATGCAGTTCCGCAGGCGCGTTCGGCGGCACAGGTACGATCGCTAGTTGCGCTGCAGGCTCTGCCAGGTTTCATCTCGCCGCTGTCAGGTGGTGGGGGTGCCGTCTTCGCCAATGGTCCAGGAGTCGGCGCTTGGGAAGAACTCGGGCTGGTACCGCTAGGCGGCGGACAGGTCGCAATACGCACGCCGAGCGGTCACTTCTTGTCCGCTCGCCCGCTTTCCAATGGAGGGGAAGTTTTGGCAGACGGCACCGCGATTTACGACTGGGAAGTGTTTGATCTGGAACAACCATCGACAGGCACGATTGCGCTGAAGGCTCATCACAGTGGTAAGTATCTATCAGCACCAAATAACTCGCAAATT
>DASYJY010000138.1:0-9630 GCA_035995985.1 Thermoanaerobaculia bacterium
TGGTAAGCGGGATGACGGTTCGGCCAGACGAAGAAGCGTATTGCGCGAATGCGGTTAGAATCGCCGCATGAGTGAACCACGACGGCTGCATCGCTATACCTACGCCGACTATGTGGCACTGGAGACGATCTCCACCGGCAAGCACGAGTTTCTCGATGGCGAAATCTACGCGATGGCCGGTGGTTCGGAGGAGCACTCCGCCCTGGCCGCTGCAATGGTTCACGCGCTCGTGAACGCGGTGGGTGATCGTCCCTGCCGCGTCCACACATCCGACTTGCGAATCTACGTTGCGGCAACTGGGCTGGCTACGTTTCCCGATGCCTCGGTGATTTGCGGCCCGTTGCAGCAACACGAGGCCAGCCCGACAGCGACGGCGCTCAATCCGACGATTCTGGTCGAGGTGACAAGCGATTCATCCGAAGACTATGACGCCGGAGCGAAACTGGAGTACTACCAAACGATTCCGACGCTTCGTGAATATGTGATCGTTTCGCATCGCGAGCGGCGGATCACCGTCCACGCGCGTGCCGCCGCCGGCGGCGGATGGGATAGCCGCGTGGCGATTAGGGGTGGCGAGGTGGAGATCGCTTCGCTTGAAGTCCAGCTGAAGGTCGATGAGATCTTTCGCAACAGTTCCGTGCAATGACATCGGTAGTTTGCTCGAGGCCTTCGCAGCAAGGCGCGAGAGCAGTAGATGGCCAGATTGAGAACGGCCGCAGGGCGGTCAAGAAGGAGTGCCATGAATCAAAAGTCGTCGTCCCTTTCTATCGTCATGACTGTGCTTATCAGTGCGTCATTCGCAGCCACGGCGTTTGCGCAGACCGCTTCCGCGGTCATCACAAAGAGCTTTTCTCCCGCGGTGGTCGCGCTCAACGGGACGTCCATCGGGACGATCACGGTGACGAATCCCAACGCTGTCCCGCTCACGAACGTTCAGTTCAGCGACACCATGCCGGCGGGGATCGATCTCATCACCCAAACCGGCGGCACGTGCAGCACGCTCGCAACCGGGGGAGGCACGTTCTCCATCAATCCAGGGACGGATACCTTTTCCAGCACATCGAGTGTGCTGGCGGCGGGCCAGTCCTGCACGATTACCGTCAGGGTGGCGGGAACAATCCTCGGCCCGCACATCAACACGACGTCGCAAGTCACATCCAACGAGGCCCCACCCGGCACCGCCGCGTCAGGAACGCTCACGGTGGTCGGTGCCGTGCCCACATTGTCCGGATGGTTGTTGATGACCCTCGCCCTCGCATTGGCTGTAACGGCCGCAATCAAGCTGCGCGGGTAGTTCGCCGAATTGGCCGCGAAGTGTGGACGATTTTCGAACCGCAAATGCTCGCTGAAAGTAGCGTGAGAAAAGGAACTGGTGGCCGAGGCTGGGCCAACCAACGCCGCGGCGCGTCGCCGCTGGCGGAGGGGGTGGGATTCGAACCCACGGTACCCTTTCGGGTACGGCGGTTTTCAAGACCGCTGCCTTAAACCACTCGACCACCCCTCCTTGGGCGCGAAATCGAACGCGGCGTACGGTAGCTGAATTTCGCGGGAGCACAGACAGGAGTGTCTGTGCCACACCTTCACGAAAGTAAATTCACGTCCAGCGTGATCTTCAGACGCAGTCTTCGGTGCTGGCGGAGCTCGTCCATCGTCAGGTTCAGCGGGACGGTTACTTCCTTTACCAGGCCGTCGGTGGCGCGGCGGTCGGTGGGCGCGCTCAGGTCGGGGAGCGAATTCAGGATGCCCTCGGGGAGCGGGATTTCGATCGAGCGCATCGGGACGTCGCTCGGGATCTCGCCGAGCGCGGATTTTGACATTCCGCGGACCGCGATGCCGGACGATGGCGGGTCGTCGTCCTCTTCCGGTTTGGTCGCGAAGTAGTCGCGGAAATCTTCGAACGGCTCTTCGGCCGGTTCGGGAGTGGCGACCGGTGCGGTGGCGATCAGTTCAGTGGGGACGAGCGGGAGGTCGTCGGCGTCGCCTGCATTGTCGAGCGTGAATGCCGAGGCCGGCGCGGGGGGGATGTCGGCGAAGGGATCGTCTTCGTCCCATAACGAATCGTGCGGGCGCGGCTCGGCGATGACGGTCGGATTGAGGATCTGGATCTCGCGGTCGAGCGGTTCGGATCCTTCCAGCCCGTACTTTTTGATCAGATGCTGGAGGACGAGCTGCGTCACGCCTTTCAGCGTTTCTTCGACGCCGAGTCCGTTCGTCGCGACCGACTCGAAGTGCGGGACGCCGAGTTTGTTGATTTCGGCGTCGAGCTCCGCGATCGGCAGCGCATTGGGCAGATCGCGTTTGTTGAATTGCATCACCAGCGGGATCTCGCGGATGCGGACGCCCTGACGTTTCAGGTTGTCCTCGAGGTTCTGCAGCGACTCCAGGTTCGCGTCGATGGCGTGGTCCTGACTGTCGGCGACGAAGACGATGCCGTCGGCGCCTTTGAGGACGAGCTGGCGCGTGGAGTTGTAGTAGACCTGCCCCGGCACGGTGTAGAGCTGGAGCTTCGTGCGCATGCCGCGGATCTTGCCGAGGTCGAGCGGGAGGAAGTCGAAGAAGAGAGTGCGGTCGGTCTTTGTGGCCAGCGACAGCATCTTGCTTTTGTTGTTCGACGGCAGCGAGTCGTAGACGAACTGCAGGTTCGTCGTTTTGCCGCAGAGCCCCGGACCGTAGTAGACGATCTTCGCGGTGATCTCTTTGGTGGCGTAGTTGAAGAGGACCATGGGAGCCGGTGAGCGTAGCGAAGGGGGATGAGGGAGTCAAACTTGGCTGGGGTGTGGGGAGTAGGGAGTGGGGTGTGGGAGCAAAAGCACCGCGCGATCGCCGCAGCAACGGAATGCCGAACTCCCACCCCCCACCCCCAACTCCCCACACCCATCCCGTATCATGTCGCGCCGCGGAGGTGCGAATGTCCAGACGTTTCCTCTGTTTTTCCGTTTTCCTCCTTCTATTGATGGCCGCGTGGCCGGCGCTTGCCGACGCGCCGGGCGTGTATGCGATCACCGGCGGAACGGTGCATCCGGTCAGCGGACCGGAGATCGCGAACGGCGTGGTGATCATTCGCGACGGACTGATCGAATCGGTCGGCGCGAATACCGCCATCCCGGCTGACGCGACCGTCATCGATGTGAAGGGAAGCCACGTTTACCCCGGCCTCATCGACGCGCAGACGTCGCTCGGATTTCCGAGCGCGACGGCGCCGCGGCGTCGCGGTCCCGCGGCAGCCGGCGCGCGCAATGCGCCGGAGGCGTTGCCGGAGACGGGGCCGTCGTTCCTCGCCTTTCGCGAGGCCAAGCTGTCGGATGACGACATCGACGCCAAGCGCGCCACCGGCGTCACCACCATCGTCACCGCGCCGTCGTTCGGCATCTTCAACGGCCAGTCGGTGGCGCTGAATCTGAGGGACGGGACGATGGAGTCGCGCGTGATCCGCAATCCGGCCACGCAGCAGATCTCGTTCAATCCGCGGCCGGCGTGGACGTATCCCGACTCGCTGATGGGCGTGATCTCGTACATCCGCCAGACGTTCATGGACGCGCAGCAGTACTCGGCGGCGCGGACGATTTACGACAAGAATCCGGCCGGATACAAACGTCCTGACGAAAGTCCTTCGCTCGATGCCCTCGGCGGCGTGTTGCGCCGCGACGTGCCGTTGGTCTTCGTCGCCGACAGCGAGTTGATGATCCGTCGCGCCGAGGCCATTGCGAAGGAATTCAATGTGCGGATGATCATTGCCGGCGCGCGGCAGGGCTACAAAATGGGCGATGAGTTGAAGTCGCTCGGCGCGCCTGTTCTCGTGTCGACGAAGTGGGCGACCGCGCCGGCGGCGAGAGAGGATCGCGAAGAGCAGCCGCTGCGCGTGATCCGCGATCGGCAGCTCCAACCGACTACGCCCGCGGTACTGGCGAAGAGCGGTGTGCTCTTCGCGCTCGTCAGCGGTGCGGGGAAAACAAGCGACTTTTTCCCCGGCGTCCGCAAGGCGATCGAGAATGGACTTTCGGCCGACGACGCATTGCGCGCGACCACGATCAATCCCGCGAAGATCATCGGCATCGACCGGCAGCTCGGATCGCTCGACCGCGGCAAGATCGCCAACATCGTCGTCACCGACAAGCCGATCTTCGACAAGGAGTCGAAGGTGAAGCGCATCTTCGTCGACGGCCGCGAGGCGAAGGTGCCGACCGAGGATGAGAAGAAAAAGTCGGCGTCGACATCGATAGGCACTGGCGTCGATGGAACGTGGAGCTTCGCCGTCAAGGCAACTTCCGGCGACGTGAACATCACTGCGACGCTGCACGTCGAGAACGGCCAGATCAGCGGCACGTACTCGGGCGATCGCGGCGCGGGCGACATCGGCAACGGAACCTTCGACGGCACGACGGTGCAGTTCTCGATCGCCGGCCGCGGCCAGGAAGAAGCAGGCGACTGGGTCTTTCACGGCACGCTGCACGGCGCGAACATGGACGGAACGGTGGCGACGACGCTGGGCACGTTTCCGTTCACGGGGAGCAGGAAATGAAGACGCGAATTGTCATCACAGCGGTGGCGGGGCTCGCGATCGCCGCATCCGCATTCGCCCAGGACATCGTCATCCGCGACGCCACAATCCTCACCGTGTCGCACGGCAAGATCGAGCATGGATCGATCCTCGTGCATGGCGGGAAAATCGCCGCGGTCGGGATGAACGCGCAGGTCACCGCGCCGGCAAGTGCGACGGTCATCGATGCCGCCGGCAAGTTCGTCATGCCCGGCATCATCGACACGCACAGCCACACCGCGGTCGAGGGAAGCGTCAACGAGATCTCGCTGCCGAACACCGGAATGGTGCGCATCCGCGACGTGCTGACCAACGAAGATATCGACGTCTACCGCCAGCTCGCCGGCGGCACGACGACGGCGCTGGTGCTGCACGGTTCCGCCAATCCGATCGGCGGGCAGTCGCAGATCGTGAAGTGGAAGTGGGGACATCCGGTTTCCGAGTGGCCAATCTCCGATGCCCCGCGCACCATCAAATTCGCTCTCGGCGAAAATCCGAAGTCGTCCAACTTCCGTCCGCCGCCAGGCACCCCCGCGCAGTATCCGCAGACGCGCATGGGCGTGGAGGAAGTGATCCGGCAGTCGTTCACCGACGCCAAGGACTACATCGCGCGCTGGGACGACTACGACGCGAAAAAGAAGCGCGGTGAGGATCCGATTCCGCCGCGGCACGACATCCTGATGGAGACGATGGTCGACATCCTCAAAGGGAAGATCGACGTCCACTCGCACTGCTACCGGGCTGACGAGATCATGATGCTGCTCAACGTCGCGGACGAGGAAGGCTTCAAAATCCGCGAGTTGCAGCACGTGCTCGAGGGCTACAAAGTCGCGAAGGAAATCGCCGCGCACGGGGTCGGCGGCGGCACGTTCATCGACTGGTGGGGATTCAAAGCCGAGGCGTATGACGCGATTCCGTACAACGTCGCCCTGATGCACAACGCCGGCGTCCTCACCTCGGTCAACTCGGATTCCGCCGAGCTGGCGCGCCACCTCAATCAGGATGCCGCGAAGGCGATGAAGTATGGCGGTTTGTCGGAAGAGGAAGCGCTGAAGCTCTGCACGCTCAACGGCGCGAAGCAGCTCCGCCTCGATCACCGCATCGGATCGATCGACGTTGGCAAAGACGCCGACCTCGTGATCTGGACGGCCCATCCGTTCTCAACCTACGCGCGCGTCGAGACGACTCTGGTCGACGGCGAGATCCTTTTCGATCGCCAGAAAGATCTGGCGGCGCGCAAGCAGTTAGCGCAGGAGAAAAAGGATCGCTTGAAGAAAGAAGCCGACGACGACGCGAAGAACAAGAAGAAACCGGCCGCGAAGGACGACGAGAAGCCGGAGGTGACCTATGAAAACTAGAGCCTTCGTTCTTGTGATGCTCGTCGCGTCATCTGCCTTCGCGCAGTCCGTCATCATCAACAGCCCCGGCAAGAAAGGGACGGTCGCCATCCGCAACGCCACGATCGTCCCGGTCTCGTCGGCCACGATTCCGAACGGAACGATCGTCTTTTCGAATGGCCTGATCACAGGCGTTGGCGCGACCGTCAACATCCCCGCGAACGCCACGGTCATCGACGGCACGAGCCTCTTCGTCTATCCCGGTCTAATTGACGCCGGCTCGCATGTCGGACTCGAAGAGATCAGCGCCGTTCCCGGCACCGTCGACACCGCGGAGCTGGGCGACATCAATCCGAATGCGCGCGCCGAGGTTGCGGTGAATCCGCATAGCAACGTGATTCCGGTGACGCGGGTGAACGGCATTACCAGCGTCGTGACCGAGCCGGAAGGCGGCATCATCTCGGGATCGTCAGCGATGATCAATCTGGCCGGCTGGACGCCGCAGGAGATGACGCTGAAGGCGCCGCTGGCGATGCACATCCACTTCCCGCGCCTGCGCGCGAACGCGTTCGACGAACAGCCGCAGGACGAAGAGGCAACGAAGGAAGCGGCGAAGAATTACACGAAGCAGATCGACAAACTGCGCGATGTTTTCAAGGACGCTCAGGCGTACGCGAAGGCGTCCGCCGCACACGTCAAACGCGTCGACCGCGATCTGATCCTCGAAGCGCTGGTCCCCGTCGTCGAAGGCCGCGAGCCTGTGGTCATGCACGCGAACCTGGAACGCGACATCCGCGCCGCGCTGAAGTTCGCGGATGAATTCAAGTTGAAGGTGATCCTCGCGGATGCTGAAGATGTCGCCCGCGTCATCCCCGAACTGAAGTCTCGCAACATCCCTGTCATCCTCGGGCCAATCCTTTCTCTCCCGCCACGCGAAGACGATCCCTACGATCTCGTTTTCTCCAACGCGAAGACGTTGAACGACGCAGGCATCCCGTTCGCGATCCAGTCGCAGGACGCGCACAACGCCCGCAACCTGCCGTACAACGCCGCTGCCTGCGCCGCGTTCGGACTGCCGAAGGATGTCGCGCTGCGTTCGATCACGCTTGCCCCGGCGCAAATTTTCGGAGTGTCGGACAAGGTCGGATCGCTCGAAACGGGCAAGCTCGCCAACATCATCGTCACCGACGGCGATCCGCTCGAGATCGTGACGCATGTTCGCCGGCTGTTCATCGGCGGGGAAGAGATCACGCTGGATACGAATCAGACGTTGTTGTACGAGAAGTTCCGCTCAAGGCCTTAATCCTGACGCGACCGCGAAGCGGGAGACGTCAGGATCTTCGGTGGCGCCGAACGGATCGTGATTCGGTCGCCACCGCACTCCAAAGTGCTTCGCACGAAACGGCGCCACACCCGCGCGGCCTCACCGGAGATCCTGACGTCTTCCGCTGCGCGGGCGCGTCAGGATAAGATCCACCCAGTTCTTTCCCAATTTCCTCTGAGTCAGTGAACGGGAAGCCGGTGTGATGCCGGCGCGGCCCCCGCCACTGTGACCGGCGACGACTCGCGCCACGACACGCCACTGCATCGCTCGATGTGGGAAGGCGGCGCGACGAGAAGGACCCGGAAGCCAGGAGACCGGCTGGCTCGGAACCCACTTTTAGTCGGCCTTCTTCGGAGGGAAGGAGTCGTCATGAAGAGAGTTCTGTTCGCTGTTTTTCTCGCTGTTCCCGCCTTCGCCCAGTCCACCTCACAAACACCCACCACCATCAACGACACGATCGTCGTCACCGCCTCATCTCTGCCCGAAAGCGTGGAAGCGACGCCTGCCTCGGTCACCGTCATCACGCGCGCTGATATCACCGCCCGCGGCGATCGCGACGTCGCCGACGTCCTGCGCGAAGTTCCCGGCCTCGTGCTGGCGCGCAGCGGATCGCCGGGGAAGGCCACGTCGCTCTTCACGCGCGGAGCGGCGTCGACGCAGACACTGGTGATGTGGAACGGGATCGTCCTCAACAATCCCTACTTTTCCGGCTACGACTGGGGACGATTCTCGACCGCCGGCGTCGAACAGATCGAAGTCGTGCGCGGCCCGTACTCCGCGCTCTACGGATCGGAAGCGATGGCCGGAGTGGTCAATGTGTTGACGACGCCAACCACGAGCGGCTTCCACGGCGATTTCGAAAGCGGCAGCCACGGACTGCGCAACGCCCTGCTCAACGCGGCGATCGCGAACGACTCGATCGCTGCTGCCGCCACCTACGAGCATCGCACCGACGACGGCTTCAATCCGAACGACGACTTCCGCCAGAACAGCGCCAGCGGCAACGTGAAGTGGTCGCTCTCCGATTGGTTCTCCATCGGCGCCGCCGCCCGCCACACCTCCTACAACCTCGGCATCCCCTTCAACACGAACGCCGCCGGCACCGCGCTCGTGCCGAGTCTCGATCGCCGCCAGAACGGAACCGAGACGCAGCTCGCGGTTCCCGTCACGCTGACACTCGGCCGCTTCATCACCGACCTGACGCTCTCCGACAACCGTCGCCGCGACGACTTCCGCGATCCCGCCGATCCGTTTACGACCTCGACCTCCACCGACGCGAAAACGCGCCGTGGACGCCTGACCACGCGCTTCGCCACGCCGATCGGAACGCTCGTCGCCGGCGGCGAGTACCAGCGCGACATCGTCAGCGACGTCACCAACTTCGGCCCGAACTTCCTCGATCAGCACCGCACCGACCGCTCCTTCTTCATCGAGGACCGCTACTCGCACGACCTCGGACAAAACTCGCACATCGAGCTGAGCGCTGGCGTCCGCAACGATCACTTCGACGTCTTCGGCGGACAAACCTCGCCGCGCCTCGCCGCAGCCATCGTCCGCGGCGGCACGAAATGGCGTGCCGCCTTCGGCCGCGGCTTCCGCGCGCCGTCGCTGGGCGAGCTGTACTACCCCTTCTTCGGAAATCCCAATCTCAGCGCTGAGAGCAACAGCAGCTATGAGCTCGGGTACGACGCGGCCATGGGACGCGACGGCGTTTTCTCGCTGACCTACTTCAACACCCGCTATCGCAACCTGATCACCTTCGATCCGGTCACGTTCATTTCGCAAAACATCGGCCGCGTCCGCAGCGACGGCATCGAGCTCGGTATCACGCGCCACGTGAGCGCGAACGTCTACACGTCATTCAGCTACACCTACCTGCACCGCAACGAAGACGAGGCCACCGGCCTGCGCCTGACCCGCCGTCCCAAACACTCCGGCTCGCTCGCCACGGGTTACCGCAGCGGCGCGATCGATACGAATATCGTCATCCTCCACGCCGGCGAGCGCGAAGACTCCTTGGCCATCTTCCCCTTCTCCCGCACTACCAACCGCGCCTACACAACCATCGACGCCAACGTCCAATACCGCTTCTCCCGCATCACGCCCTTCGTGAAAATCGAAAACGCGACGAACAAGAAATACGAGGAAGTCGTCGGCTACGCCTCACCGACCCGCCGCGTAATCCTCGGCATCAAGTTCTAATCTGCGTAAATCTCTGCGCCATCTGCGGATAAACCCTTATCCGCAGATGGACGCAGATTTACGCAGACAATGGTGAGATGAATCATTCGATGAAGAAAGTCATCGGCTGCGCAGCAGTAATCCTCGCCATCGTCACCTTGCGAACGGCCGGGCTCTCCGCCTGCTCGCGTATCGGCCCGGTAGTGCCCGAGGAGATGGTGGCGTCGGCGGACCTGATCGTGCGCGCCACC
>DASYJY010000139.1:0-13261 GCA_035995985.1 Thermoanaerobaculia bacterium
AAGGGATGGAGCCAGGTTCTAAATCGGATGTCCCGGCCGAAGCGAAGGACACGACGAAGGTCGTCCTCAGCGATCTCGATTGGCGCGTGATGACCGCGCTCAAGCGCGAGGTCCAGCCCGAAGAATTCACGCGCGACCTCTGGCGTGCGCGCGCCACCGAAGCCGGCGTGCCGCTGGAGACGTTCTATGAAGTGGCGGAGTCGCTCAATGCGCGCAAGGTCATCGGACGCTTCTCGACATTCCTCGAGCACGTGAAGCCGCTGCAGACCGGCGAACGCGTAACGCGCTTCAACGCGCTGTTTCACTGGGCCGTGCCGCCGGGACGCGAGATCGAGGCCGGGCGCGAGATCGGACGCTTCCACATTCTCACGCACTGCTACTGGCGCGAGGGCGGCTCGGAGTTCCGCAACGTGAACATCATGGCGGTGGCGCACGGGACGGAGAAGGATGCGGTGCTGGCGCACAAGGCGTCGATCGACGCGTACCTGGCGGAGATCGGGATGCCGGTGTCGTACACGAATGTGTTCTGGGGCGGCCGGAGCGAGATCAAGCCGTCCGAGATTTCGCCCTTCGCCTACGTCGATTTTTGCCGGAGCCTGGGCGTGGATCCGGAGACGATGAAGGAGTGAGATTCGGGGGAGTGGGGAGTGGGGAGTGGGGGGTGGAAGATGAGTCTCCGAAACCTGACAGCCGACACCTGACACCCGTCTTCATCGGAATCGTTGTTGCCGTCGCCGCGCTCGCGTTCATCCAGTCGTACGCGCGCTGGCTCGATCCGATCATCGATACCGGCCGCGATCTGTACATTCCGGAGCAGATTGCGCGCGGCGCGAAGTTGTATCGCGACATCCGCTATCAATATCCGCCGCTCGCGCCGTATCTGCTGGCGCTGATCACCGGCGTGATCGGTCACTCGCTGGCGGCGTATGTGGCGATCGGGATTGCGCAGTCGGCGACGATCGCCACCTCGCTGTGGATTGCACTGCGGCGTCCGTTGCCGGCATTCGCGGCGACGCTGACATTTGCGGGGACGTGCTTCTGCGGCGCGTCGACGTGGGGCGCGAATTTCATCTTCCCCTACAGCTACGGCGCGACGATCGGTATGACGTTGCTGTGTATCGCGCTGGCTGCGTTCGTACACGCGCGTCACGCGATCGCGATCGGCGCGCTGGTCGTCGCGTCGTGGTGCAAGCTCGAGTACGCGGTTGCGGCGATGGTGATCGTGATCATCCTGACGATCGCGAGGAGGATAACGTGGCGGGAACTGGCGGCGTATTGCGGCGCGATGATCGCGACGATCGTGGTGGTCGCCTTCTACTTTCGCGACACGCATTGGTGGAGCGAGAACGTTTTCGCGGCGTGGCAGCATGGCGAGCGCGCCAGGCGATTCTTCTCGGTTGTCTCGGGAGTTGCGAACTGGCGCGAGGAGGCTGTGCAGATTGCCATCGGCATCGCCGGCATCGCGGCGATTCTGTTTCTGCAGCGATGGCGGAATTGGATCGCCGGAATCGCCATCGTGATCGTCGGTCTGCTGCTCACCGGGCACTCGTTCTTTCGCGCGTGGGCGGTGCTGCAATGGATCGCGCTCGGATGGGCTCTGCTGCGCGATCGCGAGAGTCCGCTGGTGATCTTCGCCGCGTTTTCGGTGGCCTGTACGCTGCGGATTCCGTTGAACGTTTCGCCGTCCTGGTACGGCTTCGTTCTCACCGTGCCGACGATTGCGCTGGTTGCATACACGTTGTTCTGCTATCTGCCGCGGAACGCGATGAGCATCCTCTGGCTGGCGCCGTTTGTCGCGAATGCCGCCGGCGACCTGTGGCAGGAGCACGACCAGTACGCGCAGAAGCGATACGCGATCGTCTCGCCGCGCGGGACGTTTTACGACTGGAACGGCGATCGCGCGCGGACGCTCAACAGCGTCATCGGCGCGGTGCAGGGCGGGACGCTGGCGGTCATCCCGGAAGGCATCACCATTAACTATCTGGCGAACGTGCCGACGACGCTTTCGTTTCACACATTCACGCCGGTGGAAGTCGATGCGCCGCAAAGGGAGGATGCGATCGTGCGCGAACTGACGGCGCATCCTCCCGATCGCGTGCTGATGGTCAGCCGCGATCTGCGCGAGTACGGCGCGCGGGGTTTCGGCGTCGATTACGACCTGCGGGCTGGTGCGCTGATTCGTGCGCGATATCGCGTGGAGAACATCTGGCGAGGCGAGCGATTCAACGCGATGCTGTTTAGAAGGTGACGTTTTTCACGCGGAGGCGCGGAGGAGGATTCGGGTTTCTCCGCGTCCCCGCGGCTCTGCGTGAAAGCTGTGTCGCGCTAAGCAGCCAGAAGGAACTTCACGTCCGGATTTTCTTTCTCGGCGTAATCGAGTTCCCACTGCGAGCTAAACAGCACGACCGCGCGGCCGGCGCTATCGATCGCGATCTTCGAACGGCTGGGGAGGTTCAGCTTCGTCGCGACTTCGTGCACGTCGCGATCAATCCAGCGCGCCAGTTTGTACGGCAGCGCTGTGACGGTCGTCTCGACGTTGTACTCGCTCTCCAGCCGCGACTGCATCACGTCGAACTGCAGCTCGCCGACGACCGCGAGAATCGGTTCGCTACGCAAGCCCTCGTGCGGCGAGAGCACCTGCATGACGCCCTCTTCCTCGAGCTGCGCGAGCCCTTTCTGGAACTGCTTCTGCCGCGTGACCTGCTTCGCACGCAGCGTGGCGAAGTGCTCCGGCGCGAAGCGCGGAATCGGTGCGAACTCCACCGGCGCACCGGATGAAACGGCATCGCCGATGTGAAAGAGGCCGGGATTGACGAAGCCGATCACGTCGCCGGGATACGCGAGATCGATCGTCTCGCGCTCGCGCGCGAAGAGGCGGTGCGGGCGGGTCATGCGCACTTCGCGATTCAGCCGCGAGTGGTGGACGAGCATGTCTTTTTCGAAGACGCCCGAGCAGACGCGCATGAACGCCAGCCGGTCGCGGTGGCGCTTGTCCATGTTCGCCTGGATCTTGAAGACGAAGCCAGTGAAGGTGTCGCTCGTCGCTTCGACGATGGTTTCCTCGCCCCCGACGTGCGCGAGACGCGGCGCGGGTGACGGCGCGAATTCGAGCAGCGCATCGAGAAACGGCTGGACGCCGAAGTTGTTGATCGCGCTTCCGAAGTAGACGGGGATGACGCGTCCGTGATTGAACTCATCGCGGTTGAACAAAACGCCGGCGCCGGACAGCAGCTCCGCGGCCTCGCGCAAGTCCTGCCATGCTGTTGGTCCGATCTCGTCTTCGAGCTTCGGATCGTCGAGACCTCCGACCGTCACCGCCGCGACGGAGGCTCCGTGCGCGGCGCGCGCAAAACGGAGGACTTGCTGCTTGCGCAGATCGAACACGCCCTGGAAATTCGGGCCGCTGCCGATCGGCCAGTTCATCGGCACCGCGCCGACGTGCAGCTCCTTCTCGATCTCGCTCAGCAGCTCGAACGGATCGCGGCCGGGATGGTCGAGCTTGTTGATGAAACAGATGATCGGGATCTGGCGCATGCGGCAGACCTCGAAGAGCTTGCGCGTCTGCGGCTCGATGCCTTTCGCCGAATCGAGCACCATCACCGCGCTATCGGTCGCGGCGAGCGTGCGGTAGGTGTCTTCGCTGAAATCTTCGTGGCCCGGCGTGTCGAGCAGGTTGAGGCAGCAGCCGTCGTATTCGAATTGGAGCGCGGTCGAGGTGATCGAAATGCCGCGCGTCTGCTCCATTGCCATCCAGTCGGACGTGGCGTGACGCTGGCCCTTGCGCGCGCGGACCGCGCCGGCCATTTCGATCGCGCCGCCGTAGAGCAGCAGCTTCTCGGTCAGCGTCGTCTTGCCGGCGTCGGGGTGCGAAATGATCGCGAAGGTCCGCCGCCGGGCGACCTCGCGGCCGAGCTCAGCGGACGCTGAAGATGTCGGAAGTGCCGTCATATGAGCCTCTTAGAACATCTTCGCCAGATGAACATTCCGCTGGGAATATGAGCGCGATGAGCTAAGGTTTAGCGCGATGTGAGTTCGAACCGCTCACATAAATCATCAGGAGGCTACGATGACATTCATTACCCGCTCCACCAATCCCCTCATGCAGGCGCGTTTCTTCGAACCGTTCTTCGGCCGCTTCAACTTCCTCGAAGACGAGACGAAGTCCGGCGTTTGGGCGCCGCCCGTCGATGTCGCCGAGGAGAAGGACAAAATCTTCGTCCGTGTCGAAGTGCCCGGCATGAACGAGAGTGACCTCAAAGTCAGCTTCGAAGACGGCCTGCTCACCGTCAGCGGCGAGCGCCAGTTCGAGCGGAAGGATGACCGCAACTACCACCGCATCGAGCGCACGTACGGCAGCTTCAGCCGCTCGTTCTCGCTGCCGCGCACGGTCGAAGCGAACGCGATCTCCGCGAACTATCGCGACGGCATCCTCGAGATCGAGATCCCGAAGCTCGAGGAAGCGAAACCGAAGCAGATTCAGATCAACGTCGGCGCCGGCTCCAAAGCGATCAACGCGTAATTACGAATTCGTTTCTGGTTTCAGGGCCGCCTTCGGGCGGCCTTTTCATTTGCCATGAGATTGCGGCGGTGGAAGAGCCGCAGCTCCGTGGCGTAGCGGCGTTCCTTCGGCGAGAGGCTGGCCGCTTTTTCGAAATAGTCGCGCGCGGCGTTCAGGTCTCCGATCGCTTCGGAGACCGCGCCGAGGTTGAAGTAGAGCGGCGCGGAATTGCGGTGACGGACCGCCGCGGCCTGCCAGATTGCGCGCGCGTCTTCCAGCCGCTCCGAAGTGACCATCGAGAATCCGTCGTCGAACGATGGCGCGTTCTCATCCAGCTCGATCGTCTCGCGCACGGACCTCGGCGTAATCCCTTCCGCCGCACTGACCGCGGCGTACCGCGCCGCCTGATCGAACGCCACATCGCGTTCGTCCCGCGACAGCGACGTCGCTCGCGGCGATGTCCCCTCGCCTCGTGCCGTGTACGACAAAATCTTTTTTCCTTCGGCGTTCAGCACGTCGATGCGCGCCGAGCAGACGGCGTCGATCCAGTGATGCATCCGCTTCACGCGATCACCGCTGTCGAGGTATTCGCTTCCTTCCGCGCTCCTCTCCGTACCGTTGCACGTGAAGCGATTGATGCCGAGGTAGGCGTCCACGGGATGCTCGCGGCGGACGGTGCGAAGAGAGCGATCGTCGACAAGCAGATGATGATTGTTCTCGACAGCGTTCGCGATGCGCAGAAGGCCGGCGCGCGAAACCAGATCGACGAAGTGTTCGACAAACGCCTCGATCTTGTTGCTGTCGCCGATCGCGTAGATGACGGCCAGGCTCTCCGCCGGCGCGAGATCGTGCGCGGGCGCCATCGTGCGCGTGAACGTGATCCGCGGCGGATTCGCGAAGGCGGCCGATGCGCAAACCAGCGTTGCGGCGAAAAAGAATCGCGATTTCATGATGGTGTTCGGATTTTACTCAACGTGGGGACTACGCACCATCCAACATACCGGATGTGAAAAATCGGCCGCGATAGAATGCCGCCCGAATGCGGCTCAACGTGACGAGTGAGATCGGCAGGCTCAAGAGCGTGCTGGTTCACCTGCCGGGGCGCGAGATCGACGTGATGATCCCGCCCATGATGAATCAACTCCTTTTCGACGACATTCTTTATGGGCAGGTCGCGCGCGAGGAGCATCGCCGGTTCCAGCAGCTGATCCGCTTCATCGCGCCGGACATCTACGACATCCAGGATCTGCTCGAGGAAGTGCTCGACGATGAGGAGTTGCGCCGGCGCATCATCCGCGACATGGCCAGGCGGCGGATCTTCGGCCGCAAGCTGGCGGCGGAGCTCCTCGAACGGCCGCCGGCGATTCTTGCGCAGACGCTGATCGGCGGCATCCCGCACGAACGCGACGGCAAGGGCGAGCTGCCGACTTTTGACCTGCTGCCGGTGCCGAACTACTTTTTCATGCGCGATCCGCAGGTCGTGATCGGCGACGGCGTGGTCATCTGCGGCATGGCCACCCAGGCGCGGCGGCGCGAGTCGCTGCTGTCGAAGTACGTCTTTCGCTATCACCCGCTGTTTCGCGACTCCCGCTGCTGGACCGATTTCATGGAGTCGGACGACGAGCCGCAGCGCCGCACGCCGACGATCGAAGGCGGCGACATCCTGGTGCCGTCGCGCGATCTGCTCCTCGTCGGCGTCACCGAGCGGACCAATCGCGCCGGCGTGCGGCAGCTGGCGACGTCGTTGCGCGAAGCGAACAGTCCTGTGAAAACGATCATCGTCGTCGAGCTTCCGCGCCAGCGTTCGTTCATGCATCTCGATACCGTTTTCACATTCACGAGCCGCAACGAATGTCTGATCTATCCGCCCGTGATCCTCCCCGGCGGCAGTCAGGCGGCGACCGTGACGACGATCGATCTGACGAAGAAGGGCATCGCCTACGCGCCGCAGAAGTCGCTCCTCGGCGCGCTGAAAAAACGCGGATTCGATCTCGAGCCGATCTACTGCGGCGGCCGCACGGCCGTCGATCAACAGCGCGAGCAGTGGACCGATGGCGCCAACGCCTTCACGCTGGCGCCGGGCATCATCCTTCTCTACGAGCGCAATGTGCGCACGGCCGAGGAGCTGGCCGCGCACGGCTATCACATCGTCTACGAGGACGATCTCCTCCTCGGCCGCACGGAACTCGAAACGTGGACGGACACGAAGTACGCGATCCAGATGGCCGGCCACGAGCTGTCGCGCGCACGCGGCGGTCCGCGCTGCATGACCATGCCGCTGGAACGCGAGGAGCTGTAGCGTGGCCGGCGACCGAAAACTCGCCGTCGTTGCATTTGGCGGCAACGCGTTGCTGCGTCCCGAGGACCGCGGCACGCAGGAAGAGCAGATCGCGCGGGCGAAACAAGCCGCGCGCTGGCTGGGCGAGATCGTCCGCCACGGCTACAACATGATCGTCGTCCACGGCAACGGCCCGCAGGTCGGCAACATCCTCGTGCAGGCGGAAGAAGCGTCCACGAAGATCCCGCCGCAATCGCTCGATGTCTGCGTCGCGCAGACGGAAGGGTCGATGGGCTTTCTGCTGCAGCAGGCCATTCGCAATCGGCTCGACAGCATCGGACTGGCCGGCGAAGTCGCGACGATCCTCACCGAGGTTGAAGTCGATCCCGTCGATCCGGCGTTCAAACGGCCGACGAAACCGATCGGCCCCTACTTCACCCGCTATCGCGCCGAAGCGCTAGAACGCGACCTCGGCTGGACGATGCGCGAGGAATCCGGCCGCGGCTGGCGCCACGTCGTTCCGTCGCCGCGTCCGTTGCGCATCCTGAATGTCGAGACGATCGTGCACATGCTCGACAGCGCCGCGGTCGTGATCGCGGCCGGCGGAGGCGGCATCCCGGTCGTTCGCGGACGCGACGGCCAATGGCGCGGCGTCGAAGCAGTCATCGACAAGGATTTCTCGTCATCGCTGCTAGCGTCTGAGCTGCGCGCCGACATGTACGTCGTCCTGACCGGCGTCGCGAAAGTCGCGATCGATTTCGAAAAACCGACGCAACGAACCGTCGACCGCCTCACCGTCGCCGAAGCGCAGCGCTACCTTGCCGAAGGCCAGTTCCCGGCCGGCTCTATGGGACCAAAAATCGAAGCCGCGATCCAATTCGTCACCCGCGGCGGCGGCCAGGTCCTCATCACCGACGTCGAACACCTCCGCGACGCGCTCGCCGGACGGGAGGGGACGGTGATTCTTCCGTGAACGTTAAATTCATCTACAACCCGGCCGCGGGTCGCGGGCGTGCGGCGAGGCATCATGCCGAGGCGGAACGGCATCTGCGCGAGCTGGGCGCGGATGTGGACGCGCATGCGAGCAGCAGTCCCGCGGACATGACGCGGGCCGCCGCGGAGGCGTCGCGTGGCGCATACGATCGCGTCATCGTCAGCGGCGGTGATGGGACGCTGCATCTCGCCGTCCGCGAGTTCGATCTTGCGCGCGGAACGCTCGCACTGATCCCACAAGGGTCTGGCGATGACTTCGCGAAAGTGCTCGGCATCCCGCGCCATGTTCGCGCGGCATGCGAGCTGGCGCTTCGCGGGGACGCGCGCGAGGTCGACGTTGCCACTGCCAACAACATCCGTTACCTCGGCGTCGCAGGACTCGGATTCGACTCCGAAGTTGCGCGCTATGCCAACGAGAACGCGACGTTTCTCCGCGGCTCGCTCGTCTATCTCTACGCCATCATTCGCGTTCTGCCACGATTCACGCCGCATCGCGTGACGATCAATGAGACCCGCAGCGAAGAGATCATGTTCGCCACCGTCGGCAACTCGCGGCAATACGGCGGCGGAATCCAGATTGTGCCGGATGCGGTAATCGATGACGGCGTCCTCGACGTTTGCATCGTTCACCGCACGTCACGGATGCAACTTTTGAAGACGCTGCCGAAGGCGTACACGGGCGCGCACGTGAAGAGCCCATTCGTCGAAATCGGCCGCGGGACGTCGTTCAAATTTGATTCGGAGCGCCCGTTGGATGTCTATGCGGATGGCGAGCGCATCACCACGACACCGGTTCGGTTCGCGCTCGCGGAGCAGAAGCTGCGCATCGTCGCTCCGTAGCAAACCTACCCATACGGTCAGGAAGCCCTGCGGACTTCGGCGCTAGACTCCGAAACATTGTTGCGGTTCCAGGAGAAATAGCCGAATGGTCCTTATCCCGATGGTGGTCGAGCAGACGAGCCGAGGCGAGCGCGCCTACGACATCTACTCCCGCCTGCTCAAAGACAACGTCGTATTTCTCGGTTCTACGATCGATGACACCGTCTCGAATCTGATCATTGCCCAGCTTCTTTTCCTCGAAGCCGAGAATCCCGAAAAGGACATCTCCATCTACATCAACTCGCCCGGCGGCTCGATCACGGCCGGCCTCGCGATCTACGACACGATGCAGTACGTCAAGCCGGATATCCAGACCATCTGTATCGGGCAGGCGGCTTCGATGGCGGCGGTGCTGCTCGCGGCCGGCAAGAAGGGGAAGCGAATGGCGCTGCCGAACTCGCGCGTCCTCATCCACCAGCCGCTCATGCACGGGCTCGGCGGACAGGCCTCGGAGATCGACATTCACGCGAAGGACATCATGCGGATGAAAGCGCGAATGAATCAGATCCTCGCGCACCATACAGGGCAACCGGTTGAGAAAGTCGATCGCGATACCGACCGCGACTACATCCTTCAGGCTAACGACGCGGTCGAATACGGCCTCGTCGATCAAGTGATCTCAAAACGGGAGTGAAATAGGACTTTGTTGTGGAAGCCGGCAGGAATGCTGTCCTGACGGCTTCACGTTCACGACGGCGCAGCGTAGAATCTAACGACCTTTAAAGGATCCAATCAGCCCATGTCGAAGAAGGGGAACAGCGGCGACGTCCTGCGTTGCAGCTTCTGCAACAAGAGCCAGCGCGACGTGAAGAAGTTGATCGCGGGCCCGACCGTTTACATCTGCGACGAGTGCGTCGACATCTGCCTCGACATCATTGCTGAAGACCGCAAGGACGAGCCGGGCACGATGGAAGGCTCCGGCCAGCTTCCGAAACCGAAAGAGATCAAGGAGTTCCTCGACCTCTACGTGATCGGCCAGGAGCGCGCCAAGAAGAAGCTCGCCGTCGCCGTCTACAACCACTACAAACGGATTGACTACTCGACGCGGAACAACCGTCAGGACGTCGAACTGCAGAAGTCGAACATCCTGCTGATCGGTCCCACCGGCACCGGAAAGACGCTGCTGGCCCAGACCTTGGCGCGCATGCTCAGCGTGCCGTTCACCATCGTTGACGCGACTACGCTCACCGAGGCTGGGTACGTTGGCGAGGATGTCGAAAACATCATCCTCAAGCTCTACCAGGCCGCCGGCAACGACAAAGACAAAACCCAGCGCGGCATCGTCTACATCGATGAAGTCGACAAGATCTGCCGCAAGGGCGACAACCCGTCGATCACACGCGACGTCAGCGGCGAAGGCGTGCAGCAGGCGCTGCTGAAGATTCTCGAAGGCACCGTCGCCAACGTTCCGCCACAGGGCGGACGCAAGCATCCGCATCAGGAATTCATCCAGATCGACACCACCAACATTCTCTTCATCTGCGGCGGCGCGTTCGTCGGGCTGGAGAACGTCATCGAGCGCCGGTTGTCATCGACCTCGATGGGCTTCGGCGCGAAGATCGCCACTAAGAAAGAGAAAAGGACCGGCGAGTTGCTGTCGCAGGTTCATCCCGAGGACTTGATCAAGTTCGGGCTCATCCCCGAGTTTGTCGGACGCCTCCCGGTTGTCGCCACGCTCAACGAGCTTGATAAGAGCACGCTCATCGAAATCCTGCGCGAGCCGAAGAACTCGCTCGTGCGGCAGTACCAGACCATCATGGGCTTCGAGAACGTCACGCTGAAGTTTCATGACGACGCGCTCGAAGCGATCGCCGAGGAAGCGCTCAAGCGCAACGTCGGCGCGCGCGGCCTCAAGATCATCATCGAAGAGCTGATGCTCGAGATCATGTACACGATCCCGTCGCAGGACGCGATCAGCGAATGCGTCATCACCCGCGAGGTCGTCATCAACCGCAGCCAGCCGATCACGCTGTACCGCAAAGCCGGATAACGAACTCAAAACTAAATGCCCAAACAACCAGAAACCACCACTCTCCCCCTCGTACCGTTGCGGGACATGGTCGTCTTCCCGGCGATGATGGCGCCCTTCGTCGTCGGACGCCGCGCTTCGATCCTCGCGCTCGAAGCGACGCTCTCCACCACCGAGAAGAAGATCTTCCTCGCTACCCAGAAAGATCCAAAGATCGACGATCCCTCCATCGGTGAGATTTACCCGATCGGCGTCGTCGCCACCGTCGTCCAGAACCTCAAGCTTCCGAATCAGAACGTCAAGGTGATGGTCGAAGGCCTCACGCGCGCCGAGATCGTCAGCACCGGCGAGAGCGACGGCTACGTCACCGTTACCGTGCGCGACATCGACACCAGCGTGCCGCTGACGTCCGAGGTCGCGCAGTACATGCAGAAGCTCGTCGAGATCTTCGAGCAGTACGCGAAGATGTCGCACCACCTCGCCTTCGAAGGCGTCATGTCGACGCTGAAGCTCGATGAGCCGGACCGCTTCGCCGACACGCTCGCCTCGCACATTCTCATCACCACGCCCGAAAAACAGCAGCTCCTCGAAACCATCTCGCCGTACGAGCGGCTGCAGAAGCTGCAGGACTTCCTCGAAGTCGAGATTGAGAAGATCAACATCGACAAGCGCATCAACTCCAAGGTCAAGAAGCAGATGGAGCGCGCGCAGAAGGAGTACTACCTCAACGAGAAGATCAAGGCGATCCACCACGAGTTGGGCCGCAAAGACGATCGCTCCGACGAGGTCGAAGAGCTCCGTCAGAAGATCGAAGAAGCCGGCATGCCGAAGGAGACGAAGGAAAAGGCTCTGCAGGAGCTGAAGCGTCTCGAAGCGATGCCGGGTGTGTCCGCCGAGGCCACGGTTTCGCGCAACTACATCGAGTGGCTCGTCTCCGTTCCCTGGAAGAAGACCACAAAAGAGATCAAAGACATCGACCTCGCCGAGCAGATCCTGAACGAGGACCACTACGGTCTCGACAAGATCAAAGAGCGCATCCTCGAGTTCCTCGCGGTTCGCCAGCTCATCAAAGGACCGAAGGGCACCATCCTGTGCTTCGTCGGACCTCCCGGCGTCGGTAAGACCTCGCTCGCGAAGTCGATCGCCCGCGCCACCGGCCGCAAGTTCGTCCGCCTCTCCCTCGGCGGCGTGCGCGACGAAGCGGAAATCCGCGGACACCGCCGGACCTACATCGGCGCCTTCCCCGGCCAGATCATTCAGCGAATGAAAAAGGCCGGCACGATCAATCCGGTCTTCCTCCTCGATGAAGTCGACAAGATGTCGATGGATTTCCGCGGCGATCCCTCGGCCGCGCTCCTCGAAGTGCTCGATCCCGAGCAGAACAACGCCTTCACCGATCATTACCTCGACGTCGAGTACGACCTCTCGAAGGTCATGTTCATCGCCACCGCGAACGTGACGCACACGATTCCGGCGCCGCTCAAAGACCGCATGGAGATCATCTCGCTCTCCGGCTACACGCACTTGGAGAAGCTCGCCATCGGCAAGCAGTTCCTCGTTCCGAAGCAGAAGCAGGAGCAGGGCATCGAAGACGCGCAGGTCGACTTCCTCGACAACGCGATCGAAGAGCTGGTCGATTCGTACACACGCGAAGCGGGCGTCCGCAGCCTGGAGCGCGAAGTGGGATCGGTGCTGCGCAAAGTGGCGCGGCAGGTCGTGAAGAAGGGTCCCGAACTGAAGGTCACCATCGACCGTCCGAAGGTCCGCGAGCTCCTCGGCAAAGCGAAGTTCCGCTCGCAAACGATTCACGACAAGAGCGAGATCGGTCTGGCAACGGGTCTGGCTTGGACGGAAGTCGGCGGCGAAATCCTTTCGACCGAGGTCGCGATCTCACGCGGCAAGGGCAACTTGATCCTCACCGGAAAACTGGGCGACGTGATGCAGGAGTCCGCCCGCGCCGCGCTGTCGTACGTTCGTTCCCGCGCGGAGCTGTTCGGCCTCGATGCCGACTTCCACGCCAATATGGACATCCACATTCACGTTCCCGAAGGCGCGATTCCGAAAGATGGACCATCGGCAGGAATCACGATGGCAACCGCGCTGCTCTCCGCCGTCACGCGCATCCCAGTGCACCGCGACATCGCCATGACCGGCGAGATCACGCTGCGCGGCAAAGTGCTCCCGGTCGGCGGCGTGAAGGACAAGATCCTCGCGGCCGCGCGCGCCGGCATCACACGCATCATCCTCCCCGCCGAAAACGAACGCGATCTCGAAGACATACCTTCGGATGTCCGCAGCAAGATGGAGTTCAACCTGGTCGAGTCGATGGACGAAGTGGTCATCCACGCCCTCGACGGCACGATCGTCCCGCTGGTCAAGAAGCTGCCCGATGCGGCGGTCGAATCAGGCTCGCCGATTCACTGAGATTGGGTGTGGGGAGTTGGGGGTGGGGTGTGGGAGCAAACCCGCATCTCGCCCTCAGCTCTCCACTGAATCTCAAATCACACCGCCAAACGACTTGGAAACGAAGCCCTCACCACCAGCACTCGCCGCTCCCACTCCCCACCCCTGACTCTTCACCCCTATGGCACGGATGTTCCATTCTGACGGCCATGCGTATCGTGACCATCCCTTGACCGGCGCC
>DASYJY010000140.1:0-15680 GCA_035995985.1 Thermoanaerobaculia bacterium
AGCGAGTCTCGATCTTCTGCAGGGGATTCCTCTCCGTGCTTCGCCGGTTCGGAATAACAACGCCGGCTGAGGTGCAGCGTCAGGACAACCGGCTGAAGATCAGCGTCGCGTTCGTGCCGCCGAAGCCGAAGGAGTTCGACATCACGTGCGTCACCTTCTGCTCGCGCGCTTTGTTCGGGACGTAGTCGAGGTCGCAGGCGGGATCGGGGGTCTGGTAGTTGATCGTTGGCGGGATGATGTTCGTTTTGATCGTCATCGCCGCGATCGCG
This sequence comes from Thermoanaerobaculia bacterium, assembly GCA_035995985.1. Classification (GTDB taxonomy): domain Bacteria; phylum Acidobacteriota; class Thermoanaerobaculia; order Gp7-AA8; family Gp7-AA8; genus JADGNZ01. The sequence continues at coordinate 270 of DASYJY010000140.1, forward strand.
GCTTCCAGTCCACCGGCGGCGCCGAGGAGGTGGCCGGTCATTGATTTCGTCGAACTCACCGCGACTTTGTACGCATATTCGGCGAAGACCTGTTTGATCGCAATGGTCTCGGTGCGATCGCCGACCGCCGTCGACGTCCCGTGCGCGTTGATGTAGTCGATGTCCTCGGGATGCAATCCCGAATCGCGCAACGCGGTGCGCATCACGCGAACCATCCCGCTGCCATCCTCGGCAGGCGATGTGATGTGGTGCGCATCGCTCGACATCCCGTAGCCGGTCAGCTCGCAATAGATCGTCGCACCGCGTTTCTTCGCATGCTCGATTTCTTCGAGGATGACGATGCCCGCGCCTTCGCCCATCACGAATCCGTCGCGATTCAGATCCCACGGACGCGAAGCACGCTCCGGCTCATCGTTGCGCGTCGAGAGCGCGCGCATGGCCGCAAATCCTGCGAGCGCGAGGGGAGTGATGACCGCTTCGCTGCCGCCGGCGAACATGATGTCGGCGTCGTCGCGCTGAATGACTTTGAACGCATCGCCGATCGCATGCGCGCCCGTCGCGCAGGCAGTGGCCGGCGCAGAGTTCGGACCCTTGCAGCCGTAGCGGATCGAAATCTGTCCTGCGGCGAGGTTCACGATCAGGCCTGGGATGAAGAACGGCGAAACGCGCGTCGGTCCGCGCTCCATCAGCTTCGTGTGCATCTCCTCGATCAGCGGCAGGCCGCCGATTCCGGAGCCGACGATCACGCCTAACCGTTCGCCGTCGCAGGTCGCGCAGTCGAGATGCGCGTCCTTCACCGCGAGGTCCGCGGCAGCGATCGCGTAGTGAATGAAAGTGTCGGACTTCTTCACTTCCTTCTTCTCGATCCAGTCCTCGGCGTTGAAGCCCTTCACCTCGCCGGCGATGCGGCATGGGTAGGCGCTGACGTCAAACTTGGTGATCGGTCCGATGCCGGAGCGGCCTTCGACGAGTCCCTGCCAGGTCGGCTCATTGCCGACTCCGAGCGGAGAGATCATGCCGATTCCGGTAACGACGACGCGGCGCTTGGTCATGAGAGTTTTGAAGTGGCGGCAGGCGGGCGGCGTCAAGCCACCCGCGAACGGCACGGACCGCCGGTCCGTGCCGGGTGGGCGCGATTACGAAGTTTTGGCGCGCTTGTCGATGTACTCGACAGCGTCCCTGACCTTCTTGATCTTCTCGGCTTCGTCGTCGGAAATCTCGACGCCGAACTCCTCTTCGAAGGCCATGATCAGCTCGACCGTATCGAGCGAGTCCGCTCCGAGGTCTTCGACGAACGACGCCTCGGGGGTCACCTCTTCGGCGTCAACACCGAGCTGCTCGACGATGATTGATTTGACACGATCCTCAACGGACATCGGTTTCTCCTCCTCAATTCCACCTGGGTGGGGGGGAATGCAGGGCGTTTTTTAGCACAAAAACAAACGAATGCAGAATGCGAATCGTCAATCGCGAGTTCACAGTGCAACGATGATGCGAAAACTCTTCCTGCTCCTGCTGATCGGAGCCGCGGTGTGGTTTGGCGCACGCGCGCTCGTGCATCGCGGCGAGGTGAAGGCCACCGTCGTTTTTCGCCACGCGCGCGATCTGAGCAAGGGCGATCCCGTCGTCGCCGAGGGCGCGCAGATCGGCGTCGTGACGAAGGTGACGCATCTCGACGGCGATGATGCGGTCTCGATCCGCATCGATCGCGATCATCGACGCGACGTCGTCAGCGACTCGCTCTTCGCCATCGATCACCATCGCCTCCTGGTCACGAATTCGTTCGCGGTCGGTTCGCCGATCGCCGACGGAGCCGTGCTTCGCGCGCACAACGACGGCGTCAGTTCGTGGCTGGCGAAGCACGCGTCGGCGGTTGAGCCGCTCATCGCGAAAATGAAACGCGCCGCGGACAGCGAGATCGAGCGGCTGGACGAGAAGCACCTCGATGCCGAGCTGGCGAAGTTGAAAGAGAAAGTTCCCGATTGGAAAGCCGAGGGCGCTGACGCGCTCGATCACCGCCTCGGCGCGATGAAGTCGCGCGTGGCGAAGATCGAAGACGACCTGCGCCGCTCGAACCGCGCCGACGAAGCGCGGAAAGTTAAGGAGAAATTCGAAAAATGGCTCGACGAAGTGCAGCGCTGAACGACCGCAGGACCTTCACCTACGAAGAGGCGGCCGCTCTGCTGCCCGAAGCGCGTCGCATCACCGCCGCCGCCGTGGCCGAGGTGGACTCGCTGCCGGATGGCGAAGAAGCCGCCGCCGACTCCGAGCGCATCATCACCGACTGGGCCGGTGCCATCATCGAGCTCGGCATCGACGTCAAAGGCGTCTGGCTGATCGATTTCGACAACGGCAGCGGCTACTACTGCTGGCAGCATCCCGAACCGTCGCTGCAGTACTTCCACGGCTACGAGGAAGGATTCGGCGGGAGAGTGAAGCTGCAGTAATGCTGAAGTCCGTCTCCTTCGATCTCTGGGAAACGCTGCTCACCGACACGCCGGAGTTGTCGCGGCGGCAGGAGCGGCTGCGGCTCGATCGAATGGAACGCGTGCTCGTCGAGCGCGGATTTGCGCAGACCGCAGATCGAATCGAACAGGCGTATCGCGCTCTCTGGCATCGCTGCCTCGAGTTGTACTGGTCGCGCGATGAAGACATCGCCTGCCGCGTCCAGATCGAACATTTCCTCGAAGCGCTAGATCTCGATGCGTCCACGTTCAATGAGCCGTCGCTGGCGGCGCTCGAAGAGGTCTACGCGAATGCAGCGATCGAAGTCCTACCGTCGGTCGTTCCCGGCGCGACCGATGTTCTCGCCGAGCTTCGCGATCGCGGATTTCGCATCGGCTTGATCAGCAACACCGGCCGCACTCCCGGCTACGCACTCCGCGAAATCCTCGACCGACTCGGACTCGCAAGTTCAATCGACGCGATGGTCTTCTCGAACGAGCACGGCGTCTGCAAACCGCAGCCGTCGATCTTCGAAACGCTGCGCGACGCGCTCAACGTCAATTACGACGAGATGATGTTCGTCGGCGACAACCTCTACGTCGACGTTCACGGCGCCCAGCGACTCGGCATCACCGCGGTCCACTTCGATCCGCCCACGCGCGGCACCGCTATCGCGCCGCCCGTCGATCACGGATTGGACATCGTCCCGCACGCAACAATCCGTGATCTGCGGGAGCTTCTCGGCGTCGTTTCATGACGGACCGCGCGACCCGCGACTGGAACACTTTCGGCGAAGCGGAACCCTACTTCGCCGTTCTGACGCACGACCGCTTTCTTTCCGAACAGATGTCGGCTGCCGATCGCGAAGCGTTCTTCGCATTCGGCGAAGCCGACATCGCGCAAATCCTCGACTTGATCGACATCGCGCCGAAATCGGCGCTCGATTTCGGCTGCGGCGTGGGACGTCTAACCAGGGCGTTGGTCAAGCGGGTGGATCGCGTTGCCGGTGTCGATGCGGCGGAAAGCATGCTGCGCATCGCGCGTGAGAACGTGCCGAATGCAACGTTCTCAACGGCGATTCCGGACGAGCGATTCGACCTGATCGTCTCGCTGCTCGTTTTCCAGCACATCCCCATCCGACGCGGCGAAGCGCTTCTGGGCGATCTCCTCGATCACCTCGACGGCGTCGCCGCATTGCACTTCACGTTTCGCCGTCCCAGATCATTCGTCCACCGCATCGCGCGACGCGTACGCGCGCGCTTCCCGTTCGTTCATCGCCTGCTACAACGAATACGCGGCGAACGGAAGATGCCGTACATGCAGATGAACCAATACGACGTCCATCGCGTACTGGCCATCATCCGCAGCCACGGCTGCGCCGACCCGCGCATTATGCGCACGAACCACCGCGGCCTCGAATTCGCGATCGTGATCGCGCGAAAGCAGATGTAGGCAGCGGCCAATGTGGCACAGACACTCTTGTCTGTGCTGGTGCTCGCGATGCCTGAGAAATCTCAGCCGCTGCTGCTTGCTAAAGCACAGACAAGAGTGTCTGTGCCACACTCAAAACAACTTCAGAAACACCACATCCGCCACGAATCCCGGTTGGGCATTGCGTCCGATCGTCTTGCCGATGTCGAGACGCAACAGCGTGCCGTACGGACCGACCGTTTGGCCGGCGATGCCGAGGCCCTGGAACGGCTCGCGTTGGTATCCGGCCAGTTTGTTGTCGATCAGGCCGTGGTCGTAAAACGCTTCCAAGCGAAACTGTTCCGAGAAAACGAAGCCGTACGAAAGATGCCCGAGGATGGCGCGGTCGGCGAGCAGGGAGCCGGACTTGATGCCGTGAATCCGTTGCGCGCCGAAGAAGCCGAAGCCGTATTGCGAGAAGCGGTCGAGGCGCGTCCCGTCCATGTAATCGACTTCGACGCCGATGCGCTGGAACTTCGGCAGATAGAAACTCTTCGCCAGCGAGCCGCCGAAATCGGTGAACGTCTTCTGCTTCGGGTCGTACTCCGCGAGGTTGCCCCACGGCTGCCACTTCGTGCGCGTGTTGTAGTCGTAGAAGCCGGTGATCGTCGTGCCCCAGCGCGCGTACTGCGCGTCGATTCCGGGTGAAATCACAAACGTATCGGCCGGCACCGCGAAGGACGACGCCGTGTTGTCGCTGCGCATGTACGTGTCGTGCTCGAAGCCGAGCGTGAAATCGACCTTGCCGAATTGGAGGAACGGATGTCCGGCGCGGATCGAGAAGCGCGTCGGCAACTGCTTCACTTCCTCGCCGAGTTGTTCGCGTCCGTTGCGATACATCGACTGCGTCGTCGGCACCGCGATTCCAAAAAAGTCGACGCCGACGTTCGTGCGCGTGTTCGCCACATTCGGATTCGTCGCATTCGCCGCGATGACTACGCCGGCGAAAAACACGTTCGCCTGAATGCCTTTGTGGAACAGATCGAAATTGAAGTAGTCGATGCCGCCGAGCGGGACGACCGGGTATTGCAGGCCGGCGTCGTGATGAATGCCGCCGAGGAGGAATGTGCGGGCGGAGTGGAAGCCCTCCTGCACAACGCGCTCGCCGCTCTTCGTCCGTTCGAGATAGCGAAGTCCCGTCTTCGTCTCGCGCACCATCCTCGCGTCCGACTTCTCCGCCTCGGCGAGGCTCGTTTCGTAGTCGGCAGGCTCGATGCGGAAGTTGGAAAAGTCGGTCTGGCGCAGGACGACCGTTCCGTGTCCCGCCGCGGAAACCACCTGCTGCGCGCTGACCGTCTGCGGCAGCCAGATGATTTCGCGAGCATCGGTTTTCGCGACGTCGGCGGACGTCAGCGGCGCATGCGTCGACTTCGCGAACGGTTGGAAATCGACGCGTTCTTCGTTCGAAAGAATCTCGCCCTTCAGATTGAGTTGCACCATCGACAGGCGGACGCGCGCCCACGTCTTCGAATCGATCCACACCGTTCCGCGATATAGCGGCAGATCAGCGGCAGCGTTCGGCGGCGGCTGAAAACGAACTTCGTACGTGTGGTAGCCGAGGAGGTCCGACTCGCGAATGAGCTCGTAGCGGTACTCGTTCGTCAGATGAATATCGAGCGGAAGCTGCGTCACTTTCTCTGGCTGAATGAGCGGCAGCTCCGGGATTTTCCCGTACTTCCACTTCACGCCGTTGAGGTAGAAATCCTGCCAGACCCAGTCGGCACGTCCGTGCGGATCGGAGAAGTAATCGCCGGCGATCGTCGCCTCGATCGCTTCGCCGCCGGTCATCGTGAAACGCAACTTCGTTGCGTCGCGCGCCACGTAGCGCGGCTGGATCGACTCCTGATACGACTTGTACGCCTGATGATTGCGGATGATCTCCTCGACCGTGATCCCGCGCTGGCCGCTGATGTTCATCGCTTCCTTCGTCACGTTCGCGCGCGGCGCATCGTTGTGCTCAACGGTGAAAACGAACGGCTGCTTCACCGGCGGCATACCGATCAGAAAACGTCCGCCCTTCGTGCCGACGTCAGTGACGTCCTTGTCGCCGGAAGCGTCGTAGCGCCGCGGACCTTTGTAGTAGTCGCCCGCCAGCGACGCGATCGTCGACGCCATCGCATCGCCGCGCGGCACGATCACCGTGCGCAGATCTTCGCCGCGCACGAATGCGATGACCGGCTCGTCGATCTTGTTGCCCTTCGCGTCGAGCATGTCGATGCGCGCCGTGGCGTCGTACGCGTAGTCGCCGATCAGCGCGCGATCGAAACTGGTCAGCGACGCAAGCAGCTCCGGCGTGGCCGGAGCGTTGACGTACGCGCGCGTGGCGCCGTCAGCAAGCGCGCGGGCGAGATCGAAAAACACATTCGGTGATTGCGGATTCACGACCGCCCAGATTTTCTTGGCGGGATCTTTTTCAAGGATCCAAGCAGCGGTCGATTTCACATTCGGCGCATTGGCCAGCAGCACATCGACATACGCCTGTGCCCCAGTTTCGAACAGTTTCGTAAGCGCGTTCGTCGTGGCCGGCGGCAGGATCATCCGCGACGCCGCATTCTGTCCCTGCGCCGTTACGGCAAGCCGTTTGATCGCATATCCGCCAACGGTTGCATCGACGTTCGCCACATCGACGCCAAGTCCTTCGAACGGACCGTGCTGCTTCGCCCAATCGACGATTGCCTGCGTATGCGCTTCGACCTCGGCCATCGGATCCTTGCCGCTTTCGGCCGCGTAGCTGACGATGACGCTGATCTTCGCCCGCACCGCCGGCGTCATCGCATCGAGGGCGGTTCCAGCCGTCGCGAAGTCCTCCTGCCGCAGCTTCACGAGCAGCGGAACAGGCGACGCGGGCGCGACCTGGAGATCCGAAACCGCGCCGGCGCAGAGAGCGCATTCTTTCGGCGGTTCGGCGGCGGCGAGCGGGAGGACGAAAACTTGCAGAGCGAGTAGGAAAGCGATCCGTTTCATTGACGTTTCGCAAACGCCTCTTCCGGAGCCGAAATTGCCCGAGCGAAAAACCAAAGGAGTCATGTTTTTCAATCCGTCATCGGGCGTAAAGATCTCGCCGTCCGAACTCTCCGCGCTCGATCAATCCGCCTCGGACGCCGGACTCGAAGTCGTCCACGTCACCCGCGATCTCGATTGCTCTTCGCTCATCCGCGATCGCCTCCGCGAAGGCTGCCGCCTTTTCGTCGCCGCCGGCGGCGATGGGACCATCAACACGGTCATCCAGCCGCTCGTGAATACGGACGCGATCCTCGGCGTCATCCCCGTCGGCACCTACAACCATTTCGCCAAGGACCTCGGCATCCCGCTCGCCTGGCGCGACGCGCTCGACGTCGTCGTGAACGGAGAGATCAAACCGATCGACACCGCACGCATCAACGACCGCTTCTTCGTCAACAACGTCTCCATGGGCCTCTACCCGGAGCTCGTCGCGCGGCGCGAAGAAAAAGGACGCGATTACCCGCGCTGGAAGGCGCGCCTCTACGCCGCGTACGCGACGCTGCAGAAGTATCCGCACGTAGCCGTGACGCTCGATACCGATAACCACCATGAGGTGATCCGCACGCACGTGCTGATGATCTCGAACAACTCCTACGACCTCTCCCGCATCGGCATCGAAGCTCCGCGCCGCGCCCTCGAAGAAGGCCGCCTCTCCGTCTACTGGCTGCCGCACGTGCCGCGCCTGGCGCTGACCAGCTTCGTTGCGCACTACCTCGCCGGCCGCGTGCGCGAAGCCCCCGGCTTCCGCTCCTTCCTCACGTCGCGCATAAAAATCCAGTCGTCGAAACACCACCTCCACCTCGGCATCGATGGCGAAGTGGCGACGATGAACACCCCACTGGTCATCACGATCGTGCCGCAGAGTCTTTCGGCAAAAGTCCCGCGAAACGCGTAGCGCGGCTCGCCGGCTGGCCCGGCGTTGAGTCGTCGTGAAGATCGTTTGTGGTAAACATGCGCGACTCGGAGGGAGAGCGCATGAATCGTCTGCTGCGGCTGCTGTGTGTCGCCGGTTTCCTGGTCCCGGTCGCCTATGGGGCGACGCCCGCTAAACCAACCACACCCGCGCTGCCGGATGCGTCGATCCTGAAAGGGATGCAGTGGCGCGAAGTCGGGCCGTACCGCGGCGGACGCGCCGACGCGGTGGTCGGGATCGCCGATCAGCCGAACGTCTACTACTTCGGATCGACCGGCGGCGGCGTCTGGAAAACGACCGATGCTGGACAGTCGTGGAAGCCGATGTCGGATGGCTTTTTCGGCGGAACGATCGGCGCGGTTGCAATCGCTCCGTCCGATCCGAGCGTCGTTTACGCGGGGACTGGCGAGGAGACCATCCGCGGCAATGTCTCGCCGGGCGCGGGGATGTGGAAGTCGACCGACGCCGGAAAGAGCTGGACGCACATCGGGCTCGATGACTCGCAGCAGATTTCGCGCATTCGCGTGCATCCGTCGAATCCGGATCTGATCTACGTCGCGGCGATGGGGCATGCCTTCGGGCCGAACGACATGCGCGGCGTGTATCGCTCGCGCGACGGCGGCAAGAACTGGGAGCGCGTCCTCTTCGTCAATCGCGACTCCGGCGCCGTCGATCTGAACATGGACCCATCGAATCCGCGGATTCTCTACGCATCGACGTGGCGATTCCGGCGCGGCGCGTACTTTTTCGACAGCGGCGGCGAAGGCTCGGCGCTGTGGAAGTCGACCGACGGCGGCGACACGTGGAAAGAGTTGTCGCGCAACAAAGGCATGCCGAAGGGAACGCTCGGCATCATCGGCGTCAGCGTCTCGCAATCGAATCCGCAGAACGTCTACGCGATCGTCGAGGCGAAAGAGGGTGGCGTGTTCCGCTCGCGCGACGGCGGCGACACCTGGTCGAAGACGAGCGATTCCGCCGATCTTCGCCAGCGCGCCTGGTACTACTCGCGGATCTACGCCGATCCGAAGGATGAGGACACCGCGTACGTCGTCAACGTCCGCTTCCACAAAACGAAAGATGGCGGCAAGACGTGGAGCGCCATCAACACGCCGCACGGCGACAATCATGATCTCTGGATCGCGCCGAACGATCCGCAGCGGATGATCGAAGCCAACGACGGCGGCGTAAACGTCACCACCGACGGCGGCGTGAACTGGACCAAGCAGGACAACCAGCCCACCGCGCAGTTCTACCGAGTCTCCGTCGATACCGACTTCCCATACCGCCTTCTCGGGCCGCAGCAGGACAACACGGCCGTTCGCATCCGTCATCGCAGCGGCGGCGGCGGGATCGGTCCGCGCGATTGGGAGGAGACAGCTGGCGGCGAGAGCGGCTACATCGTGGCCGATCCGAAGAATCCCGACATCGTCTACGGCGGCTCGTACGGCGGCCTGCTGACCATCTACAACCACAAAACCGGCGAGCAGCGCGACGTCAATCCGTGGCCCGACAATCCGATGGGTGCGGGCGCGGCCGACATCAAGCATCGCTTCCAGTGGAACTTCCCGATCTTCTTTTCGCCCAACGATCCGAATAAGGTCTACGCCGCGTCGCAGTATTTGATGGAGTCGACGAATGCGGGGCAGAGCTGGAAGGTGATCAGCCCCGATCTGACGCGCAACGACAAGTCGAAGGAAGGGCCGAGCGGCGGTCCGATCACCAAAGACAATACGAGCGTCGAGTACTACGACACGATTTTCTACGGCGCCGAATCGCCGGTCGAAGCGGGCGTGCTGTGGGTCGGTTCCGACGATGGCCTCGTGCACGTCTCGCGCGACGGCGGCGGGCATTGGGACAACGTCACACCGCCGAAAACGATCATGCCGGAATGGATCATGATCAATGAGATCGACGCCAGCCCGACCGACAAGGGCGCGGCGTACCTAGCGGCCACGAACTTCAAGTGGGACGATTTCCATCCGTACCTGTACAAAACGTCCGACTACGGCAAGACGTGGACGAAGATCGTCGACGGGATTCCTGCCACCGAGTTCACGCGCGTCATCCGTGCCGATCCGAGGAAGCACGGCCTGCTCTACGCCGGCACCGAGCGCGGCGTCTACGTTTCGTACGATGACGGCGGCCACTGGCAATCGTTGCAGTACAAGCTGCCGGTCGTTCCGATTCACGATCTGCTCGTCCACGACGACGCGCTGATCGCCGCCACGCACGGCCGCTCGTTCTGGATGCTCGATGACCTCGAGCCGCTGCGCCAGCTCACTCCTGAAATTGGCAGCAAAACCGTCCACGTCTTCACGCCCGCCCTGACCTGGCGGACGGCTGGCGGGGGAGGGCGTCCTGGCGGGTTGCAGGGAACGAATCCCCCCAACGGCGCCATCATTGATTACTACATCCACGATCAAAAGCCCGGCACGAAGGTCTCCATGGCTATCACCGGGGGCGACGGAAAAGTCATCCGCGAGTACACCGGAACCGTGCAGGCCGAGGCCGCGAAGCCGCGCGAAGCGGGTGGGACGTCAACCGTGCAGGCAATGCCGGATACGGATCAACCGAAGGAAGCGGTCAAATCGGAAGGAGACGCGGCGGAGGAAGAAGGCGGCGGCGATGAAGGCGGCCGTCGCGGGCGCGACTCGAACAAACTCACCGACGTGGTCAACGGCCACAATCGCTTCGTCTGGAACCTGCGCACCGCGGAGGCCAAGCGATTCCCGGGGCTGATCATGTGGAGCGGCGGCACGCTTGGACCGCGCGTCATTCCGGGGACGTATCAGGCCAAACTCACGGTCGGCGATCAGCCGCCGGTCACGACGTCATTCGAAATCCGACAGGACCTACGGAGCACCTCGACCGCTGCCGATCTCAAAGCGCAATTCGATTTCGTGACCAGCGTCCACGACAAATTGTCCGAGGTTAATGAGCAGGTGGCGAGGATTCGCGAGGTGCGGAAGCAGCTCACCGACGTGAAGAAACGCGTCGCCGACAACAAAGCGGTCGTCGCCGCGGCGAACGATCTCGATAAGAAGATGACGGCGGTCGAAGAGGCGCTGTATCAGACGAAGAACAAGAGCTCGCAGGATCCGCTGAACTATCCGATCCGGCTCAATGACAAGCTGGCCGGCGTCGGCGACTCCGCGGCGACCGGTCCGTACGCGCCAACAGCGCAGCAGATCGCGGTACGCGACGAGCTGGTGTCGAAGATCAACATCGAGCTCGCGAAGTTGAAAGCAATATGGGACACCGATTTGCCGGCGTTCAACAAGCTGGCGGCAGGAGTGCCAGTGGTGAAGTGATCCGTAGTTGTTGTTAAGTGACTTGATGAAACGCCGGTGTCCACGGCACTATCCCGACGTAGGATCACTTTGAGGAGATCGTCATGCCCAGACACATCGTCCGTTCTTTCGCCGTACTGCTTCTAACCTCTGCGCCGCTGTTTGCGCAGCTCAACATCGGTGCGGCATTTTCAGGGTCGCCGAATGCCAGCGATCTGAATATCGCCCCCGTCCGCACGGACATCGACCTGACCGGTCCCGCCAGCGGTATGGGGACGGTGACCTCGGTACACGTTTACTGGTCGCAAAGCGGATGCTCGAATGCGATCAAGATCAAGTTCTTCCGGCGCAGCGGCAATACTCTGACGATGACGGCCGAGCGCGGGCCATTCAGCTCGGTGGGCGCGGACAACAACTTTGCGATGTCGCCCGCGGTTCCCGTGCAGCAGGGGGATCTGATCGGCGTTGCGCGCGTCGCCAACTGCGGCAATCCTGGGACGTTCTTCGGCTTTACAAGCGCCGGGCACGTCGAATTTGCGTCCGACGTGACCACCAGCGTCGACCTCTCCGCGGGAACAACGGGCGCGCCGCTCGCGCTCAGCGGCAGCGGACCGGCGGCGACAGAACAGGTCCGCGGCTACATCCCGGTCGTAGGCTCGACCGCCGGCGGCCTCGGATCGAACTTCAAGACGTCGATGCAGCTCCTGTTCGGCGCGCCGGGATCGACAGGCTCGATTACCGGGAGACTCGTCTTCCATCCCGCCGGCGCAAGCGGCAGTTCCTCCGATCCGTCGTTGAGCTACACCGTCGCGGCGGGACAGGTGGTGACGTTCCCCGACGTCGTGGCCGCGTTCGGCCGCTCCGGCCTCGGCAGTGTCGATTTGATCACCGCGCCGACCGCCACGAAGCCGGTGATCATCACGCGAGTCTTCAATGACGCAGGCGCACTCGGCTCGGCCGGGCTGACGGAAGAAGTCATCGATCCAGCCGATACGCGCGTGATCCAGGCCGGCTTCACAGGATTCCTGGTCACGCCGGTCGATCCGACGAAGACGCGCTTCAACATCGGCGTCCGCACGTTCTTCTCCGGCGCGACCATTACCGCCGTTCTGCGCGACACGAACGGTGCCGCGCTGAAGACGGTATCGAAGACCTATCTGCCGAACTTTTTCGAGCAGGTCGATTCGACGTCGTTCTTCGCCGGTACGGTGATCGGCCCGAATCAGTCGATCTCGATCACCGTCGGCGGCGGAAGCGCCGTCGTCTACGGAGCGACGACCGACAACATCACGAACGATCCGAACATCCAGTTCGCGGTAGCGCTGTTCGGAATCGCGTAACTGCGCTCAATCGGGAGCCGGCAGATCGACTGCCGGCTCTCCCGCGAGGGTGTGGCCGGCGATGGCGGCGAGCACGACGAGCGCGCCGGCGATTGCGAAGGCGGAAGGTTTTTCGCCGAGGAAGAGGAACACCCAGATCGGATTCGAGACCGGCTCGAGCATGCCGGTCAGCGATGCCTGCGTCGCGGTGACGTAGGCCAGGCCGCGCACGAAGAGCCCGTAGGCGATCGCGATCTGGAAGACGCCGAGGAAGGCCAGGACGGCGAATGAGCGCGGGGTGAGCGTGAGATCGTGGCTGATGAACGGCAGCACGGCCAGCGCGCAGATGACGTTGCCCCACGTCACTGCTGCCTGCGCGGCGCGTTGCTCGCGGCGCAGGACGAGAATCAGCGCCGCGAAGAAGATCGACGACACGAGGGCCATGGCGTTGCCGGCCATCCCGCGCGTTTCGAAACGGCCGACGAAAAAGAGCGCCATGCCGCTCATGGCGACGGCGATGGCGATGACGTCGCGCGTGCGCATCGGCTCGCGCAACACGACCGGCGAGAGCAGCAGCACCCAGACCACGCCTGCGTACTGCAGGAAGATCGCGTTCGCCGCCGTCGTCCATTTGGTGGCGATCACGAACGCGGTCAGACACGCCGCGTAACTGATGATGCCGAAGACGAACGCCGGCGTCGATTTCCACTGCCGTCGTCCCCACACGTTGCGGCCGAGGAAGAGCATCAGCGCGATGGCGGCAAAGAGGGAGCGGTAGAACGTGACCTTCAGGCCGGAGTCGGCGACGGCTTTGATGCCGATGCCGCCGGTCGACCAGAGGATCGACGCGGCGACGATGAAGAGTGTGCCGCGCGTGCGATCGGTCATGCGGGGATTGTAGGGGGTGGGGAGTGGGGAGTGGGGTGTGGGAGCAAAGCAAACGATTCAAACGGAACCTCCTGGTTTTCTCTCACTCCCCACACCCTACCCCCCACTCCCCCGCCGCTTCTGCCTCACCGTGATCGCGTAGCCCAGCAATGCCCCCAGCAGCATCACGCCGTTCGTCACCGCGAAGACCCAGTTGCGGAGGAGGAGGCTGTAGATCGTGAAGCCTGCGGAAGCGGCGAGCTGGCCGATGAAGAGCCAGGTCGAGACGCCCTCGCTCGTGCCGGCCTGCCACTGTTTGCGAATCTGATTCGCGATCGTCAGCACGAGGATGACGGAGCTCGCCCAGCCGATCGCGTCGATCACGTCGCGCTCAGTTGTAGAAGGCGCCGCTGTCGTCGAAATGTGAGCGGAACTCGCTCTCCGCCGGCGGACACGGAAGCGGATCGTCGGGTGGCGGCACGACCAGCGCGCATTCGCGGACGACGTCAGCCAGCGTGTCGATCTCGAGCGGCTTGTTCACCATGGCGCTGACGAGCGCCGCATCGATGGACGCCTCACTATTCGGATCGCGTACCGCCAGGACAAATGTCGTGGCTTCGGGGCGCTCTTCGCGGAAGCGTGTCAGGAAGGTCAGCGCTTCACCGTTTGCGAGGCTCATGTCGATGAGGATCAGCGCGTAGTCGCACTGGCGCGTTTTCTCGAGCGCCTCCTCCGCACCGGCCGACGTATCGACGCCGAGGGGCTGGTGGCGAAGGATTGCGAAGAGCATGGCGCGAAGGGCATCGTTGTCTTCGATGATGAGAACTCTCGCTTCAGTTGCTGACATGTAATTCGTCCTTTTGCAGATAGACAATGTCAAGAGCTATGCCAGTTCAGTTCACCTTGTCGGCCGGTACGGCGGCGCTGTCGGGCGGCGGGCAGTCGGGAAGTTGCGCGCGTTCGTGCAATGCGTTCATGCATGCGGTGACGGTGGCCATGAGCAGCTCGACGTCGAACGGCTTGCGGATCGAGCCGGCCACAATGCCCGGGTCGAGGTCGCGCGGCTCGTTGCCCGCGGTGAGGACGATGACCATCGGCCGCGCGCCGACGGGGAGTTTCTTCAGCTCGTCGAGAACGTCCCATCCGCTCTTCATCGGCATCATCAGGTCGAGCAGCATCACCGAATAGACGCACGTCCGCAGACGGGCCAGCGCTTCGAGTCCGTTGCGCGCACCGTCGACGGCGAAGCGCCGGCGGCGCAGGATCGTGAACAGCAGCGCGCGGATTGCGTCATCGTCATCGACGATGAGCACGCGTTTGTCGTTCGTCAGCATCTCGCGCTATATCAGCAAGTTCGCTGCCTGAAGGCGTCATTTACTGCCGCACTTCGAGCGAGTCGCGTTGCTGGTCGCCGGCCGCTTTCCGCGGCCGCACATCGCCGATCGCGCGAACCATCTCGCGGTTGAACGCGGGAAGATCGTCGGGCTTGCGGCTGCTGACGAGATTGCGGTCGGAGATGACTTCGCGGTCCTCCCACTGCGCGCCGGCGTTGCGCATGTCGTCCTGCAGTGTAGGCCACGTGGTGAGGCGGCGGCCCTTCACAAGTCCGGCGGAGATGAGCAGCCAGCCGCCGTGGCAGATGACGGCGATCGGTTTGCCGGCGCGATCCATCTCCTGCACGAACTGCTGCGCGCGCTTCTCGACGCGCAGCGCGTCGCCGTTGATCACACCGCCCGGCAGAACGACGGCGTCGAATTCGGACGCATCCGCTTTCGATAGCGGCAGATCGACGTCGAAAGAATCCGCTTTGTCGTGATGCTTGAACCCCTGCACCTTGTCGTCCTTCGGCGAGACCAGCACCGTCTTCGCGCCGGCCTTGTCCAGCGCCTCGCGCGGACTGGTCATCTCGATCTGCTCGAATCCATCAGTGACGATGATGGCCACGCGCTTCCCTTTGAGGTCGCTCATTGGTTGTTCCTCCTGCGTGGGGATGTGTGCAAGAAGGAGGCAAAGAAAACCAGAAACCAGAAATCAGAAACCAGAAATCAGAAGGCAGCAACGGTGGCTCGCTCTTTCTGGTTTCTGCTTTCTGGTTTCTGGTTTG
>DASYJY010000141.1:0-5935 GCA_035995985.1 Thermoanaerobaculia bacterium
TCGTTCATCCCATCCGCGCGCAACCGCTCCCCCGCCGCAATCATCGCGGCGATGATCCCTTTCGTATCGCACGCGCCGCGGCCATACAAAAACTCGTCATCCTCGGAGGCCGCGAACCACGGCGGCACGGTGTCGATATGCGAGTTGATGACCACGCGCGGCTGCCCGCCCGCCGCGGCGTAAACGTTAAACCGCCGCTCGCTAACCTCGTGACGCCGGCACGCGTAACCGAGCGCCGCCAGTTCGTCGTGAAGAAAAACAGCGGCGTCGAACTCGTTTTCAGTCGGCGACGGGATGTCGATGAGCCGCTTCGCGAAACGAATGGCGTCGAACATAGGGAGCGGATTGTACCGGCACGGCCGTATGCGTTGTCCAAGCTCGGCCACACGATCTCACTTCCCGGCGGCGAGATAGTTTTCTGCGCGGCTGGAGAAAGACGCGACCGTGTCCATCTAATCCTTACACACATAAGGAGACTGTGATGAAACGCCGTCGCATCGTGTTGGTTGTGGTTGTCCTTCTTGCCATCGTCGCGTTCTCGTTGTGGAGGAGACCGGTAAAAACGGACCTCGCGCAAGATCCAGCGGTACAAACGGAGAAAGACCGCGAGGCGGCGGCGAGGACAGCTTCCACCGCAGACCTGCAGAAGGTCCTCGAGGCACGCACGGACAGCGTGGCGACTCCGCGCGACACGCTGGCCAGGGGGTTCCGCGACACGTTTCCGTTTCACACCCAAGTACTGGCGCTTTCGGATCCAGCATCAGACAGCAGCCGCACGCTCATCATCAGTGAGCCTCCGCCTTACTTCACAATCGGCGAGGTTCTCGCGCCGCTCGCCAAGGTTCTGCGCAACCACAGCGTGGTTACAACGAAGGTCGGCTATGACGGGTGGGTACAGGACGTAGCAGCATCGATCTCCGGCTCCGACGCCGATATTTCGGCAGCGCTCAGTGCCGAGAGCCGGCGCATCTTCGGCACGTCCTACAAGAGTTACGTCCTGCCGCTACCTGCAAAGCGCTCGGCTTCCGGATCGAATCTCGACCTCAGCGTAACGCCGGCCGAAGTGCAGCAGTGGCTCGCGAACGGCGCCACGTTTCTGCCGGTCGAGGGAGGGAATGCTGTCACGGCTTCCGAGATCGTGCAGGCGTCCGGTTCGAAGGTCTACGTGAGCCGCTCGCGCGGACTCGTGGCGTGGTGGCTTCCGAAAACTGTGTCCGTGACCGACTGTCGCGTGCAGGTGCGCCAGTTCGCGATCGACTCGGATCTTGTAATCGGCGCCGCGGCAAAGCCAACGGGCCTGATCATCCTCGGACGCGAACGCCAAGTCCCCGTCGACCTTCTACCGCCGCTTCGGTACGAGACCGTCGAGCTCCTCGCGGCGGTGCAGCACGGCAGCAAAGGCCAGCTCGCCCAGAGTTATGAGCGACTGCACCCGTTTGCGGGAAGACTTAGCAACGGCCGCGACTGGGCGCCTATCCTTCTCAGCCCCGAGCTGATCGATACCGAATACGGCAGCCTCCTCAACATCACCGACCAGCTGTTGAAAGGGTGGTCGAACGCGGGGCAAACCCACTACGCGAATTTCAAGTACGCGATTCCCGGGCACTACCCGTTCGGCAGCGAGGCGGTATCTGACACGCTCGGCGCAAGCACCCTCGTCTACAACTGGAACACGAAGGGCGCCGGATATGTCGTGGCGGCAGACGACTCGAAGGTCTTCGCCATCAACCGCGCCGGCGCGCTTCCCGTCACCTACATTCCGGAAGGGATGGACGTCAACACTGCAGGCCCGCAGGTGATGGCGGCGGAGGACGCCGCGTACGACTATTTCGGCCGGATGAGCGATCCGAACCTCGTCCGCGTGGTGCAGTACGCGGCGATTTATCAGATCTTCAGCGCCTTCGGCGTCCAGAACCGGAACATCCCCGAACAGAAGAGCAGCTTCCAATCAACGCGCCTCGAAGAGCTGACTAACCAGCTCGCCGGCGAATTGAAGAACGCGTCGGACCAGGAACTGAGCCGAATCGCACACGACATCGCGCCGGGCTATCCGGAAGAATTGATCGGATTTGACGAAACAGCCGAGATGGTCGTGCAGCGTGAGCTGACAGGGTATCGCGCAGACGAAAAACCTTTGGATCCGTTCACTCGCGACATCGTTCTGAGTCTTTACGCGGACAAGCGAGAGATTCCCCAGACGTATGCGAAAGAAGTGGCGGCGAAATCGTCCGCATGGATCCATACGCCCGCCGTCGTCGTCTCGTGGAACGACATAGACCCGACTGGCATCGCCATCGGCGGCCACAACCTCGACGCCGAAGTCACAAACGTCGCACTCTCGCGCGACGTCGCCACGGTGAAAGTGGCGGAGGACGGCTCGATCCAACTGAATCAGGAGCTCGGACCTGAAGCGCGCTCTCTGATCCGAACCGCCGGCCGCTTCAAAGACGAGTCGCCCGCCCAGCTCGAAGCGCGGCTGCAGAGAATTCTGGAAAGCGTTCCGAAAACTCCGCCGCGGGCGATCGAGAAGGCGCTCGAGCTTGCCGAGACGCCCATCCATGAACCGCCGGGATTTACGCCCGTCGCTGGCGCCGCGGAACGCGGATCGCTGCGGCTCGTCGGATGGGGCCGCCGACGGACTGGGGCCATCCCGAAGGACATCGCACACATGGATGCCGACAGCGCTGCCGCCGTCGTCGTGGAGCGGCGCGCCGACGCGATCTACGTTCGGCACTCGCCGGACGAGGCGCCAATCGAAGCGTTCAATGTCGAAGACGCAACCGACGCACTCGTGACATTGCTCCGCCGCGACATAGCCGGCGGCCGCGAGTTGCACATCGAACTGCGTGGCTTCCAGCAGGAGGACGGGCAGGGCTTTTTGCGGTCGTGTCAGGTTCGCGTGGGCGACGAAAACATGCCCGCCGAAGTGACCGCACTGGTGCGCGACAAATCGCTCGGCGACGACGCCTTACGGGCGCTGCGTCAAGAAAAGTTCGACTTCTCGAAAGTCAAGATTGAGGCCGGCACGCTGGAAGAACTGCCCACTGAGCTTCGCCAAACGATGACTGTAGAGGTGCCGAGGATGGACGGCGGCGATCCGGGACACGGCGTGATCGATCTCGCCTTCGTCAAAGAAACGCCTCCGGGAGTCATCAGCCGGATTTGTGAAGCGATCAAGTCGGCAGTCAACGACATCGTCGCCGACCTCGGGCAGCATTTCGACGCCGTGGTATTCAACTATCGCCTCAGTGCTGCGATCAAGCGCATCAGCACCGAGAGCGGCGTGGACATCCGTCTGGTTCGGCATCAGTTTCGCGCCGGCCAACGCGACATCTACTTCGCTCAACGACAGGATGGACATGACGGCATCGCAACACGCCTCGATAGCGGCCGTCGGCCCGCGTGACTGCGCGCTGTGCGTCGCAGTACCGCTGACGCGCGAGGATTTCTTTGCGGACCTCGCCGCGCCGGAACGGAAAGACTTCGTGCAGCATGTCCGCCGCGTCAACAGCCTCGCAGGCGCGGCGGACGAGTTCTACTGGTCGTCGGTATATGCGCCGATCGCCGCCACTGTCGAGCGGGCGTGCGTCACCGCCGCGCGATTGGGAGTCGACGTCCGGCAGCGGATCATGTTTGCCGATCTGCCGTCGCTATTCGCAAAGAAGAAGGTCCTGACCTTGGTTGCACACTGGAGATTCACAAGAGTGACAGCCTCTGACGTAGTGGAGCCACGTCACTTTCTGGACACGATTGAGAGGCCGGCGAATCCATTGCAGGCGCGTGTAGCCGGCGCAATCCTCGAACAGTCGCCTCAGCTTCTGAACGATTGCGCGGCAGCAACCTACGATGCGCTGCGCGAACGGATTGCCGCAGCGATCACGCCGGTCATTGCAGCTGCGCACGCGGCCTATCGACGACCTGACAAACCTGTTGCTGAAAGCGTCGGCGAGCCGCGGCCGGTGGATCTCCGCCGCGTAACGCGTGTTGCGGTCGAGGAGGCGTTTCCTACGTCTATCCGTCCTGCCCCTGCCATCGAGCTTGCCGATGGCATGCATACCGTCCCTGAGTTCATCGAAGCAATCCCACGGTCATTTGATGGCGTCCTGGACATGACCGTCTGCAATTCGGTGATTGTCGGCGCCGCTGTGAAACGCGCGCGTCCGGATTGCCTCGTCGCGGTGAATCGCTACCCCGCCGAGATGCATGTGCGGATGACCTTCTATGCACTCGCCGTCGAATCACTCGCGAGGCGTAACGCTCCCTACATCGATGTCCTCACCAATCAACGAAAGGGCTAGTGATCCATGAAAGACCTCAAAAACGTGCTCTCCCGATATACCGCGCCAGCCTCGGCGCCGAGCGCGCCGCTCGGCGCCGACGAAACGACGGAAACAGCGAGGGCGTCGGCGCTACCCGTGTCAATTGATCGCGAAGCTCTGCGGAAAGATCTCGCCGCTGTGCGTGACGACAATAAGCGATGGTTCGCCTTGTGTGGAACGATGGTCCTCCTGCTCTTTGTCGTGTCCGTCGTTGTGACGGTGATGCATATCGATCAGCCGGGCACGATCAAGACCGTTCTCTCAGCGTTCGGGATCTCCAGCGCGGGGCTGATCCTGATGATGTTCCGCTTCTGGCGGACAAAGAGCTCTACCGAGATGCTTGTGATCCTCGCGGTCAATATGGACGCCGAGGCGATGCGGACCGTGATCACAATCCTGGCGAAAAAACTTTGATCGCGCGTTGGCCCCTGCTGTTGTTTCCGCGGCCTATGGTCGCCGCCGCCGTCCGCGCTCGCGGGGGAATTCGATGAACATGCCGGGGAAGGTTTCGCGCATGCGGTTGAGGTCCGGATCGTCGGGCCATTGCTGCCAGATTTCGGCCGCGAGGCGTTGGATGCCGGTGCGATTGCGGACCGCGAGCGCGGCGCCGAGGCGAGCGAGTTGCTGTTCGCGCGGATTGAGGCGATCGGAGTCGGCGAGCGCGAGGTTCAACTCTTGCGCGGCAGGAATCAGATTGCGATTGAGGAGCGCGATCTCGCCCATGCGAAAGTGCGCCTTCGCGTAGTGCGGGTCCTGCTTCAGGACGCGATGCAGCGTCTTTCGCGCCTGCTGCGAGTCGCCGCTGAGGATTTCGGACATCGCCGTCGCGTAGAGGGCGTCCGCTCTCGGCTCGCTGGCAGCCGGTTGTGGCTCCGGAGGAATTGCTGCCACGTCCTCGGTCGTCGTCGTTGCCGGTTCCACGTGCTTGGGTTCCGGAGCAGAGCTGGAGACAACGGGCGCGACGTCAGGCTTCCGCTCTTCGATGACGGCCGGCGGCGCAGTGACTAACATCGTCGACGAAACCCCCGGCTGCGGCTTCGGTGGCGTCATCGTCTGCGGCATTGGACGAGGCGCTGGGCGACGCGTGGCAATCACCGCCGCTGCGGCGGCGATCGCAATCACGACGATGACGATCACCGCGGGCACTGCGCTGCGGCGGCGCGGCTGCGCCGGTTCCTGCACCGTCTTCAATTGCGATCCAGTGAGCAGCGTCGGGGTCGCGGCAGTCACTGCATTCGCGTTCGTGTACGGCGCCGTTTTCGCGCGACCGAGCTGCGCGTCCAGAGCGGTCACCAGCTCCGTCGCTGTGAATCGTTCGGCGACATTCTTTCGAAGAGAGCGCTGGATGATCTCGTTCATCGACGGCGAAATCCCCGGATTCACCGACACCGGCTCAGCCGGCTCGTCGCGGATGATCTGCGTCATCGTCTCCGTGATCGTCTCGCCGCCGAACGGCCTGCGTCCCGTGGCCATCTCGTACAGAACTACGCCGAGCGAGAAGACGTCGGTGCGGCCGTCGAGGTCTTCGCCGCGCACCTGCTCGGGCGACATGTAGGCGATGGTGCCGACCGTGCTGCCGGGGCTCGTCAGCATCGGATCCGCGCGCCGTGTCTCGA
>DASYJY010000142.1:0-2730 GCA_035995985.1 Thermoanaerobaculia bacterium
AGAAACGCGGCGAAGGAATCCATCACATCTGCTTTCGCGTCGACGACATCGAGGCCCATCTCGCCAATCTTCAATCGCTCGGCTACCGTCTCATCAACGAGTCGCCGGTGCCGGGCGCGCACGGCTGCCGCGTGGCCTTCCTCCATCCCGCCGCGGGCAACGGTGTGCTGATCGAACTGAGCGAGAAATCATGATCGAAGGTTTCGCGCCGTCCGCGCTGATCATCCTGAATCTCGTCAATCCGAAGGAGAAATTCTTCGGCGTGCTGGCCGCGCTCTCGCCGGCCGGCGTGACGATGCGCGGCATCAATCTCGATTCGTTCGAAGACTGGATCCACCAGATCGCGCGCAACGAGGAGCCCGACCTCGACCTGATCACGATGTTCGTCCCGCTCTTCCGCGTGGAACGGATCTTCCTCGACGAGCCGTCCGGTGCAGTGAAGTCGTACGGCCAGCGTTTCGAGCAGGTGGCCGGTGTGCCGCTGCTCACGTTCCTCGGCATGGACAACGACGCGGCGCATTAGCGACTGTCATCCTGAGCCGCCGGAGGCGTCGTAGCCGCAGGCGGAGCGCCGGAGGACGGTCGAAGGACCCCCCAAGTGCTCGCCCTGATCAAGTACTGCCGCCCTTTCCCTCGGTTAGCAAGGAGGGGGTCCTTCGACCGTCCTGCGGCGTTCCGCGCTTCGCGCTCCAACGCCTTCGGCGGCTCAGGATGACAGTGGCGCGCTACCATCCCTTTCGTTGAATCCCACCTTCATCTACGTTGGCGTCATCTACGCGATCGCGGTTGCCCTCGCGCGCCGCGGCGGCAATCCGCTGCCGAAGCGGATCGCCCTTCTGTTCTACGCGCTCGTACTTGTCTTCTTGTTCAAGGCGATGACCGGACCGAATGTCTGCATCGCCACCGACATCCCGAAACTCATCCCGCCGTGGTCGGCGTCGGCGCCGGGGATGACGAAGTACACGGTCATGAACGGGGAAACGCAGGACGTGGTGATGCAGCTCGTCCCGTGGGCGCATCAGGTGCGTAATGCGTGGCTGAGCGGGCACGCACCGCTGTGGAACGCGCTGGCCGGCTGCGGCTATCCGCTCCTCGCGAACGCCCAGAGCGCGGCATTTTCGCCGCTGCGGATTCTCGCGCTGCCGTTGCCGCTCGGCTACGCGATGACGTTCGAGGCCGCGATGAAAATGCTCGTCGCGCTGACGTTTACGTTTCTCTATTGCCGGCGGCGATACGGCGTGGTGCCGAGCAGCATTGCCGCGATCGCGTATGGCTTCGGTCCGTTCGTGGTGGTGTGGCTGCACTTCGCGCAGAGCACCGCGGCCTGTTTTCTTCCGGCCGTGCTGTACCAGATCGATCTGATTGTCGAGCGAAGAACCTACGCGCGATTCGTGATGACCGCCGCGATCGGCGCGACGGTCGTTTTCTGCGGACATCCGGAGACGGCCGTCCACATCCTCTTCTTCGCGATCGCGTACGTGCTGTGGATTGTGATCGTCGAGAAGGAGCGCGCATTTCTGCCGGCGCTGGTCGGAGCCGGCGCGGTGGCGTTTCTGCTGGCACTGCCGATGATCGTTCCGTTCGCGGAGAACGTGCATCAGTCGACGCGGTTCGAAGACATGAAAAAGGCCGAGGCCGCGATGCCGTTTTCCGATGCGACCTCGCTCGCGCTGCTCGTGCAGCCGCGGTTGTACGGAACGCGTCCCGGCAATCCGTGGGGGCCCGCCGGCTCCGAGGCCGTGACGGGTTTCGCCGGCATCCTCGGCATCGCCTCGATCATCGCCGTTGCCATCGATGCGATTGCGCGGCGGCGTTTCCGCGATCGCGAAGTCTTCTTCGTCATCGCTGCGATCGCGATTTTCGTGCTGCTCGCGAATGTGAAACCGGCGGTGGCCGCGATGCACGCGGTTATCGGACTGGCCGCCAATGCGCGGCTCCGTTTTCTTTTCGCCTGGATCCTGGCAGTGCTGATCGCCGCGGCGCTGAATCGATTGCGGACCATTCCGTTCGCCATCGGACTGGCGTCGGCGGCATTGCTGATCGCTATCATCGTGATGAGGACTCCCTTCCCGAGCGCCGTCGCACGTCACGACGGACTGGTCTCGATCATCCCGAGCGCGATCGTGATCCTGATCGCGGCGGCCGCGCTCGTGCCGAGGATGCAAACGGTTGCGTCGGTACTGCTCGTGGCGGCAGTCATCGCCGAAATGTGGCCGCTCACGATCGGCTGGAACTCGGCGTTTCCCATCGACACCTTCTACCCGCGCACGCCGCTCATTGACGCCGTGCTGCGCTATCACCGTCCCGGCTTCGACCGGGTAGCGGGAATCGGCGGCGTTCTCTTTCCGAACACGAACGCGATGTTCGGAATCGAAGACGCGCGCATTCACGACCCAATGGAGCCGGCCACGTACGTTCGTTTCATCGGCGACTGGATCTCGCACGACTACTACAAAAAGTGGAACGACGATTCGACGCCGATGCTCGACCGGCTGAACGTGCGATGGCTGATGACCGAGCCGGATCGCGAGCTGACCGATCGCGCGCGATACGTCCTGCGGTATGCCGGTCCCGATGGACGGCTGTACGAAAACCTGCACGTGAAGCCGCGTTTCTTCGCGGACGGCGCGCACATCGCCATCACTTCCGCACGCGGCGATGCGTACACACTCGAAATCGACGCAGCGAAGAACACCGTCATTCAAAGCAGCGTCGGATGGTCGCGATGGT
>DASYJY010000143.1:0-14602 GCA_035995985.1 Thermoanaerobaculia bacterium
TGATTGAACATCCTGATGACGACATCACACCGGCACAGCGCGAAGAGCTGGAGCGGCGATGGATCGATTTTCATCAGAATCCGGATGACGGCGAATCGTGGAGTGACGTGCTGAAATCGCTCCGAGACAAATGACGTCATCGCGCGGACGCTGAGCATTCCTCGTCACACCTGAATGCCTACCGCCCGCATCAGCTCCAGTGCGTTGCTTTTCGTGACGACGCCGGGGCGCATGCGATAGTCGAACATCACCGCGCCATCTTCGATGTGGTCTTCGAAATGGACGTTGGCGGCGCGGGGGGCGAGGTCGTCGGCGATTTGGGCGAGCGCGAGGTCATGCGTCGTGGCCAGACCGATGGCGCCGCGGCTGACAAGGCCGCGGATGATGGCAGCGGCGCCGATGCGGCGGTCGTGGGAGTTCGTGCCGCCGAGGACTTCATCGAGGAGGAAGAGGAGCGGTGGGGGGATGCCCAGGATGTCGCGAATGCGGAGGATCTCGGCGTAGAAGCGCGACGCGCCTTCGGACAGTGAGTCGTTGAGGCTGATCGAGGCGCCAATGGACATCGGCGTTACGCGCAGGCGGGTCGCGCATACCGGCGCGCCCGTGAGTCCGAGGATCGTGTTGACGCCGATGGCGCGCAGCAGCGTGCTCTTGCCGGACATGTTCGAGCCGCTGACGATGAGCAGGCGCAGATCGCCGCCGATGCGGACGTCGTTCGCAACGCGGCGGTCGTCAGGGATCAGCGGATGACCGACGGCGTCACCCTCGAAATTCGCGTCACCGTCGATCACGTCCGGCATCGTGAACGTCGGATGCTCGAAGGCGAATGAGCTGAGGGAAAGGAGCGCTTCAAGCTCGCCGATCGCGTCGATCCAACTCACGATTTCAGCACCCGATTCGAGCCGCCAGCGCTCGATTGCAAAGGCGATGTTCGTCGTCCAGAGAAACAGCAGCGCGAATGGTGCGAAGAACTGATTGCGGCGCGCGTCGAGGAGAGCGACGAGTTTTCGCAATCGTTCGATCTGACGCGATGCGGCAACGCCGTTTCGCTCCAGCTTCGAACGAAGCGCGATCAGGCGTGGAGCTGCGAACGACTGATGCTCCATCACGCGGAGCAATCCGGCCAGCAACGCGAGCGCGGGTTCGCGTCGCTCCACGGTGCTGACGACTTTGGCGACACGCTCGGCCATCCGCCGCGAGAAGATGCTGACTGCGACGATCATGATCATCAGCGGCAGCGACGCGTACGGCGAGTACAGCGGCATCGCGCCGGGATTCGTGGCGTTGACGAGCCGCGAGATCAGCGACGGGATTCCGATGGCGAAGGCGATGACGGCGAGCACGGTGATGACGAACGATGCGATCCGTTCGCCGCGCCCGAGGAGCTCGGGCTCACGCGACCATTCCTCGAGACGAGCCTCCTCCACTTCATTCGCCACCTCGGCGGTGATAACGAAAATGTCCTCGCGCAGTTCGATGCAATCGCGCAACTCGTTCACCGCCGTCTGCCGTTCGCGAACCTCAGCGGCATTCAGCACGCCGGGATGCAGCAGCCAACGCGCAAGCGTGGAACGTCCAGCGGCGGTCGTGGCGATGCAGAGGAGCTCGTAGAGCGATCCTTTGCCGAAGACATCGAGATCGGCCGCGAACGGATGATGCTCGGTCGCGAAGTTGCTTCCACCGAATCCCCTCCCCTGCCACGTTCCGTTCACGCGTTCGATTCCGTGTTCGCAGAACTTCGCCGCGGCCTCGGCACGGCGGCGTCGCCGGATCAGACGGTCGTGCGCAACGATGAGCGCGACGAACGCGACGACCGGAATCGCGATCCATCCGCTGACGTGGAGGACGGCGACAAGGACGATGCCGATGAAGGAGACGATGCGTCCGAGGGAAACGGCGCGTTCATTCGCGCGCAGTTTCGCGGCCTCGGCGCGATGAGTTGCGAGGCGTTCGTCGTAAGTGACGCGAGGATCAGACACAGTCCGCGAGTATATGCAGCGCGCGCGTCGAGCAGCCTAGAACAACGCCATCTGCGTGTTCAGCGCCGGCAGCCGCGGACGCGCGGGACGTCGGCGCGCGATCTCGTACACGCCCGTGGCCTCGAACTGTTTCGCGATCGAGAGCTCGAGCTGATTGGTCGCGCCGAGGCGGGAGAGGAGGTGCGTGGCCATGTCACGGACGATCGACTCGTGATTGTTTTTTTGCGACAGGTGGATCAGACAGAGGTTCTTCAGGTCTGCACCGATCATTCGCTGGACGGCCGTCATCGAATCGTCGTTCGAGAGGTGGCCGAAGCGCGACATGATGCGGCGCTTCAGCGACCACGGATACGTGCCCATCCGCAGCATGTCGAGGTCGTGATTCGCTTCGAAAAAAAGTCCGTCGCAGTCGGAGAGATGGCGGATCACCGGCGCGTCGGCGTGGCCGAGGTCGCTGGCGACTCCGACGCGAGTACCGTCGCGCGACTCGATTACGAAACAGGCTGGATCGGCGGCGTCGTGCAGCGTGCGGCGCGCATGAATATTCAATTCGCCGATGACGAATGTCGAATCGTTTGGGAAGACGATGGTCTGCGTCTTCTCGCGGTCGATGCGGCTCGCGTCGAGCGTTCCCTGCGTCAGATAGATCGGGATTCCGTACTTGCGTCCGATGGAGCCGGCGCCGCGGATGTGGTCGTAGTGCTCGTGGGTAATCACGATCGCCTGGAGCTGCTCGATCGTTTTGCCGACCTGCTCCAGCCGTTTGCGCGTCTCGCGCGGCCCGAGGCCGGCGTCGACGAGGATGGAAGTTCCGTCGCTCTCGAAGTAGTACGAATTGCCCGCACTGCCGGAGGAAAGAGGCGCGACGATCATTGGCGATCATGGTAGCAGGGCTCGCGGATACAATCCGCGCCGCATGATGGAGCGCTTCATCGTCGAGGGCGGCCGGCGGCTCGAAGGCCGCATCAAACCGGGCGGCAACAAGAACGCGGCGCTGCCGATCCTTGCGGCATGCCTTCTCACCGACGAGCCGATCGTCCTTCGCAATCTGCCGGATATTCAGGACGTCCGGGTCATGCTCCAGATCATGGAAGGCATCGGCGCCTCGGTCGAAAGACTCGAAGCGAACGTGGTGCGCATTCATACCAAGGGTGAGTGTTCCTCCGAGCCGAATCCCGATCTCTCGCGAAAAATCCGCGCGTCGATCCTGCTAGCCGGACCGCTGCTGGCGCGTTGCGGCGCCGCGAATATCGCCAAGCCGGGCGGCGACGCTATCGGACGGCGGCGCGTCGATACGCACCTGCTCGCGCTCGAAGCGCTCGGTGCGCAAATCGAAGTATCCGCGCAGGAGTACCGGATGTCGGTTCGCGAACTGCGCGGCGCGAACATGTTTCTCGACGAGGCGTCCGTGACCGCGACCGAGAACGCCATCATGGCCGCGGTGCTCGCCGGCGGCGAGACACTGATTTACAACGCCGCCGCGGAGCCGCACGTTCAGGACCTCTGCAGCTTTCTCAACCTCCTCGGCGCGCAGATCGAAGGCATCGCTACGAACTCGCTGCGCATTCGCGGCGTCGACTCGCTGCACGGAGGCGAGTTTCACATCCCGAGCGACCACATCGAAGTCGGCTCGTACATCGGCCTGGCCGCGGTCACGCGCAGCGAACTGGTGATCGAGGATGCCGTGCCGAATCACATGTACGCCGTCCGCTACATGCTCGAAAAGGTCGGCATCGACATCAAGATCGAGGGGAAGGACATTCGCGTCCCGAAGGATCAGGCGCTGCGCGTGCGCTACGACATCGGCGCCGCGGTGCCGAAGATCGACGACGGGCCGTGGCCGCTGTTTCCGGCCGACCTGCTGTCGATCATGATCGTCATCGCCACGCAGGCCGAGGGAACGGTGATGATCTTCGAGAAGATGTTCGAGTCGCGGCTCTTCTTCACCGACAAGCTCATTCAGATGGGCGCACGCATCATTCTGTGCGATCCGCATCGCGCCATCATCGTCGGCGGCAACCGGCTCAGTGGCGCCGAGATCTCCAGCCCCGACATCCGCGCCGGCATGGCGCTGTTGCTGGCGGCGCTCTGCGCGAAGGGCGAGAGCGTGATTCACAACGTTCATCAGATCGATCGAGGATACGAACGGATCGAAGAACGTTTGAACCCGCTCGGCGCGCGCATTCGGAGAGAGCGAGATTCGTAAATGTTGAATGTTGAATGTTCAATGTTGAATGTTGAATGAAGGGCGGCGACTCCCGTGTCATTCAATATTGAATATTCAACATTCGGCTTTGACAGTGCTGCTCCGGCAGTCATGGGCATCCTCAACATCACGCCCGACTCCTTCTCCGACGGCGGCGTGCACTTCGATCAATCGAAAGCCGTCCACGCCGCGCTGCAGATGGAGGAGGACGGCGCGACGATCATCGACGTCGGCGGCGAATCGACGCGGCCCGGCGCGGAGCCGTTAGCGGCGCAGGTCGAGATCGATCGCGTCGTGCCGGTGATCGAGCAGATCCGGCGGCGCAGTGGCGTGACCATCTCGATCGACACACGCAAAGCGGCCGTCGCGGAGGAAGCGATCGCGGCCGGCGCCAACCTCGTCAACGACGTGAGCGCGATGCGCTACTCGGCCAGAATGGCCGCGATTGTGGCGAAGAGCGGCGTGCCGGTGATCCTGATGCACATGCGCGGCGAGCCGGCCACGATGCAGAACTTCACCGACTATGACGATGTCGTCAGCGACGTCGCGCGCGAGTTGTCGTCGATGATCGATGATGCCCTCGCCGCCGGCGTCGGTCGCACAAAAATTCTTGTCGATCCAGGCATCGGATTCGCGAAAACCTTCGATCAGAACCTCGAGCTCCTGGCGCGCGCGAACGAGCTGACGACGCTCGGTCCTCTCGTGATCGGCGCGTCGCGCAAAGCGTTCATCGGCCACATCACCGGACGCGGTTCCGGCCCCGACCGCGCCCTTGGATCGCTCGCCGCGGTCGCAGCGGCCCAACGCGCGGGCGCCTCGATCGTACGCGTCCATGACGTGCGTGCGACGGTCGATTTTCTGAAAGTGTGGATGGCGATCGAAGGACGGCGGCGGCCATGAACTGGTACGACCGCATCCTCTCGCTTCAATTCACGTGGCGCGATGCCGTCGACATCATCATCGTCTCGTTCGTCATCTACAACATTCTGGCGCTCATCCGCGGCACGCGCGCCATGCAGGTCTCGATCGGCCTGGTCGTTCTCGGCAGCTCCTTCTTCGTCGCGCGAGCCTTCGACCTTCCCGCGCTCGAAGCGATCTCGCGGCAGATCTTGTTTTACCTGCCGTTCGCGGTAATCGTTCTCTTTCAGGCCGAGATCCGGCGCGCGCTGGCGAGGATGGCCTCGAATCCGTTGCTGTCGCTCGTAGCCGGCGTCGCGACGCCGGTTCCGTTCGACGAAATCCTGAAAGCGGCCACCGTCCTTTCCGCGCAGCGGATCGGCGCACTCATCGCGATCGAGCGCGCGCAGAGTTTGCGCATGTACGCCGAATCGGCGAAAAGCGTCGACGCGGTCGTCTCGGCGGATCTGCTCATCACCATCTTCGTTCCCGGCGGTCCGCTCCACGATGGCGCCGCGATCATCCGCGGCAATCGCATCGTTGCGGCCGGCGCGTTTCTGCCGCTGACGACGTCGCCCGATCCGAAGCTCGCACACGGAACGCGTCATCGCGCAGCGATTGGGTTGTCCGAGGATAGCGACGCGCTCGTGCTGATCATCTCGGAGGAAAACGGATCGATCGCCGCGGCCAGCGAAGGCATCCTGTACGAACATCTCGACCGCGATCAACTTTTGCAGCTGATGACGGAGAGGCTGAGGGCGATTCGCAAATGACCGCCAACCTCCCGATCAAACTGCTCTCAGTCTTTCTCGCATTCGTGGTGTGGTTCGCAGTCTCCGCGCCGCGGCGGGAGCCGGTGTCGGAGCGCGCGTTCGCCGCGCCGGTGTCGCTGGTGCGGATGCCGCGCGACCTCGCCATCACCACACCGGTCCCCGACACCGTCAGCGTCCGGCTGCGTGGCCGCGTCTCCGACCTCCGTTCGCTGTCGTCGCAAAACCTCGAGGTCACACTGGATGTGAGTTGGGTCACACCAGGCGACGCAGTTATCACGCTCAGCCCACAGGCTATGAGCGTCCCGCCGCAGATCGACGTCGTGGCGATGGAGCCGACCAAACTGCGCTTCCACGTCGAGCCGCTGCGGCAGAAAGTCGTCCCGATCCGCCCGTTCCTGATCGGCCAGCCGCCGCCGGGATACAACGCCGGCGATCCGACGCTCGTCCCCGACCACGCCCTCATCTCCGGCCCCGCCTCGCAGATCCGCAACGTCACGGAGGTGGCCACGGAACGGATTATCATGACCGGCCGCACCGACACGTTTCTGCAGAACGTGACCGTCGTTTCGGACTCGTCGCTGATCCGCATCATCGAGCCGCTGACGACGCAGGCCACGGTGCCGGTGAGCCCGGAGATCGGCCCGGCCGCGCCGGTCACCACCACGACCGAGACGGCGACGGAGACCGCGGCGCCCGAGAAGAAACCAAAAGGCAAAGGCGACTAACGATCGATGAGGACTCTCTTCGGCACCGACGGCATCCGCGGCAAAGCGCACCAGTACCCGTTCGATGGTCCGACGATGTTCGCGCTCGGCGAGGCGCTCGCGCACCGGTTGAGGGCCGCGGGGGTCGGGAGTCGGGAGTCGGGGGTCGGAGACCAAAGCGATCAACTTCTCCGACACCCGACACCCGACACCCGACACCCGACGATCCTTCTCGGCATGGACACGCGCGAGTCCGGTCCCGAAATCGCGCGCGCGCTCACTGCCGGCATCGAACATGGCGGCGGTCAGGCGATCTTCATCGGGATCGTGCCCACTCCCGGCGTCGCCTATCTCTGCCGCACCTCGGACGCCGCGGCCGGCATCTCCATTTCCGCTTCGCACAACCCGTTCGAAGACAACGGCGTAAAGATTTTCGGCCATGACGGGATGAAGATTCCGGACGCCGTCGAGGAGCAGATCGAGGAGGAGTTGCGTGCGATTCGCCGCGAGAGCGTCACCATTCCGGAGATCGCGACCGAGGACAATGCTGAGCTGATCGAGCGCTACGAACGCTTCCTCGATGACGGCGTCGCTCCCGACACGCTGCGCGGTCGCAAAGTCGTCCTCGACACCGGCAATGGAGCGGCCTTTCGCATCGCGCCGGAAGTTTTTCGGCGTGCGGGCGCCGAGGTTGTTGTGATCAATGACCAGCCGGACGGACGCAACATCAATGATGGATGCGGAGCGATGCATCCCGAGGGGCTGGCGAAGGTCGTCGTTGAACAGAAGGCGGATTTCGGAGTCGCGTTCGACGGCGACGCCGATCGCGCCATCTTCGCCGACGACGCCGGCAAGATCCGCGACGGCGACGAGATCATCTACCTCTGGGCGCAGCGGCTGAAACGTAACGGCGCGCTGAAAGGCGGATGCGTCGTCACGACGGTTATGTCGAACTTCGGTTTCGAGCAGCAGCTGCGCGACGACGGCATCGAGCTTTGCCGCGCGAACGTCGGCGACAAGTACGTGCTGGAGATGATGATCGAGCGCGGCGCCAGCATCGGCGGCGAGCAATCCGGCCACATCATCGACCTGACCGTGCACACCACCGGCGACGGCATCCACACCGCGCTCGTCTTCGGCGAGCTGCTGGCGCAAGCGGACAAACCCTTCTCGCATTTGCGCACGTTCACGCCAATGCCGCAGCTTCTGCTCAACGAGCCGGTCGCATCGAAGCCGCCGCTGGAATCGCTGCCGAAATATCAGGCCGCGCTGGCCGAGGCGCAGTCGCAGCTCGACGGCAAGGGACGCATTCTGGTCCGCTACTCCGGCACGGAGAACAAAGTGCGGGTGATGGTGGAAGGGCCGGACAAAACTCTGATCACGCGCATCGCCGAAACGCTGCGCGACGTGCTGAAGGACGAAATCTCCTGACCGAACCGCTTCTCCACGACAGCGTGATCGCGCTGGCCGCACTCGCGGCCGGCGCGATCAACTCGATCGCCGGCGGAGGAACGCTGATCTCGTTTCCCGCGCTGGTCTGGATCGGCGTCAACCCCGTCATGGCCAACGCCACGAACAGTTTCGCGCTCTGGCCCGGCTCGTTCGCGGCGATGTTCGGCTTCCGGCGCGAGCTCGCGCGGATCCGCCGCTGGCTGCTGCTGCTGACGATTCCTGCACTCGCCGGCGGCGGCGTGGGAGCGGTGCTGCTGATGCACACGTCGACGAAGACGTTCACCCGCCTCGTGCCGTTTCTGATCCTCGGGGCCACACTCCTTCTCGCCGCACAGGAAGTGATCACGCGCCGCCTCGGCACGGTCGCCCGCGCGCACGAAAACCCGAGCGCGGGCTGGGTGACGTTCGTCTTCCTCTTCCAGTTTCTGGTCGGCATCTACGGCGGCTATTTCGGCGGCGGC
Organism: Thermoanaerobaculia bacterium; assembly: GCA_035995985.1. Lineage (GTDB taxonomy): Bacteria > Acidobacteriota > Thermoanaerobaculia > Gp7-AA8 > Gp7-AA8 > JADGNZ01. Next base: position 8,473 of record DASYJY010000143.1, read on the forward strand.
ATCGGCATCCTGATGCTGGCCGCACTCGGCCTGATCGGATTGACGGACCTGCACGAAATGAACGGCCTCAAGAACCTGCTGGCGATCTGCATCAACGGCATCGCCGCGATCTACTTCGCCTTCGGCGGCGCCGTTCTCTGGCGCGATGGCGCAATCATGGCCGTCGCCGCCATCATCGGCGGCTACCTCGGCGCCCGAATCGCCCACCGCCTCGGCCGCACGTTCGTGCGCAGGGCGGTGGTGGTGATCGGGCTAGGGATGGGGATCGCGATGTTTTTCAAGAGGTGAGGACCCAGAGTCTGAGTTTTCGCACCTCTCGCGAGCCCACCAGCACAGACAAGAGTGTCTGTGCCACACACATCCTGCAAAAACGAGCGCGCGACACGACAAGGACCTGCCGCGCGATGACTTTCGATTGGCTTGGACAGTCTCGGAAAAGGAGGAGAGCCGTGTGGCACAGACACTCTTGTCTGTGCTTGTGAAGCTTGCGCGGCTTGAGAAAGACTAACGACTCATTCCGGCTGACTCTCTTCTTGCAAGGACGCTAACCAATGAAACGTACTGCTGTTGCTCTGTCGCTTTTGTTCGCCGCTTGCGCCTCCGCCCCGCCCGCACACCCACCCGCGGCCACAACGACGATCGTGTCGCCGCCGCCCGTGCCCGTTCGTTCGGCGAATGCGTATACGACGGTTAGCTCCGTGGGGAAGGCGATTGCCGAGCCGCGCATTCGCGTGGGGCTGGTGAATGATCAGACTACCGTCACCTTTCCGCGGCTCGCCGGCGGCTACTACATCGTCACCGACACAACCTCCGCCACGATCCGGCGCGGGTTCACGTTCACCGCACCTGTCGGCGACGCCGCGGCGCACTACGCGGTGCAGGTCAGCACGGTTTCCGACTTCGACAGCGCCAACGCGCTCGCCGGAAAACTTCGCGCCGACACCCAGCAGCGCGTCGATGTGCTGCCCGACAGCGCCGGAACCGCGTATCGCGTCATCGCGGGCGACTTCGCCACGTCGAACGCCGCGCAGCCACTGCGCGACCAGCTTACGCAGAACGGCTACGGGACGAACCTGCTCATCGTCAAACGGCCGACCGACCAGGCATTCGAGAAAAAACATCAACTCGTCGATGACGAAGGAGAGCGCACTACGCTCGACGGCCAGTCGGTCCTCGTCATACCCATCAACTCGGACACGCTCACCATCACCGAAAAGCCGTACCGCACCGCCGCGCGCGTCTTCATCAATCCGCGCGGAACCTACAACGTCATCAACGAGCTGAACATGGAGGATTACCTTCGCGGCGTCGTCCCCGCCGAGATGGGTCCCAAAATTTACGACGAGGTCGAGGCGCTCAAAGCGCAAGCCATCGCCGCGCGCACCTACGCGGTCCGCAACCTCGGGCAGTTCAAAGCCGAGGGCTATGACATCTGCGCCGGCCCGGCGTGCCAGGCCTACAACGGATTTTCGGGCGAAGACCCGCTCACCGACCGCGCCGTGCGCGAGACGGCCGGACTCGTGGCCACGTACAACGGCCAGCCGATCGATGCGCTCTACACCGCCACGTGCGGCGGCGAGACGTCGGATGTCGGCACGATGTTCCCCGGCCGCAACGAGCCGTATCTGAAGCGCGTCCGCTGCGTGGAAGACGAAGTGCTGACCATCGCCGGCCGCGCCGACAGCGGCCTGCTGACTGAGCCGCAGGTCAACGCGCGCCTCTTCTCCGCAATCGCCGGCCTGCCGGACAGCGGCTCGTCATGGAGCGCGCGCGACGTCGAAACTGCCGTGAACGCGGCGATGCAAAAGCTGCGATTCACTCCCCTCGGCACCGCCACTCCGGCGTCGTCCCGACGCGGCGACGTGCTGACGTACCTCGCCACGGTGCTCGGATTCGACCGCTACTCGACCGTCGTCACGATGCCGGCGGACCGCAACTACTACTTCCCGCACACGGCGGCGAGGGAGTCGGTGCCGTATCGCGCCGCAGCGTTCCTGATCAAGTTCGCGTTCCTGCCCGCCGAGGGGATTGATCGAGTGGACATGAACGCAGCGATGCCGCGCGAAGAACTTTACGGGCTCCTCGGCTCGTGGATTCGCAAACACAACGTGATCAGCGATGCGACGGGCAAGATCCTCTCCGTGACGGGACGCGATGTCACGCTGAAGATCGACGGGAAGCCGGCGCACTTCACGCTGCCGTCGAACCTTCCTGTCTTTCGCAAAATCGGCGACCGCTATCAGGAGTACGCCAGCGCGCCCGTGACGCTCGGTGACCGCGCGACGATCACCTCGGACGTCAGCAAGACTCCCGTGGCGCTCGTGATCAATGCCTACCTCGACGGCGCATCATTCGATCGCAGCTCGAACTTCGCCAGCTGGACGCGCAGTTTCCGTGCGGACGATCTGGTGACGTCGATCAACAAACGCAATCCGATCAAGCAACTTCAGGGCATTCGTCCGCTCACCGTCGACGCCTCGCAACGCATCGCGGAAATGGAAGTCACCGCCGAGAATGGCCGCACCTTCATCCTGCGCGGCCTTCCGGTGCGCTGGTCGCTGAATGTGCCCGACAACCTCTTCGTCTACGAGAAAACGCAGGACGCCGACGGCATGGATCGCTACACGTTCTACGGTAAAGGGTGGGGCCACGGCGTCGGCTTCTGCCAGGTCGGCGCGTATGGAATGGCCACCGCCGGCTGGACCGCGCAACAGATCCTCACGCACTACTACACGGGCATTCAGATCGCGCCGATGAAGTAGCAACGCAGCAACTACGGCTCCGATCCCAACACCAGTACCGCCAGCGCAACCGCCGTGCGGCGATCCAGCGTCGTCGCCGGATTCAACTCCAGCACGTCCGCGTGGCGATCCGCGCCGGGGCGGCGGATGATCCATCCCGCGTCCTCGCCGTTCCAGGTGATGCGGATGTTGGTTTGATACGTGCGCGCAAACTTGCCGAGGAGTTTGCGCATGATTGAGCGGCCGAAGGATTCTTCGATTGCTTCGCCACGGGCGAGGAAATCGTTTGCGTCGAGGATCTCCCAGCGATTGCGGCCGAAGCGCGAGAAGAACGACTTCGCGATGCGCGCTACCGGCTTGCCATCGCCGGTCCCGATCGCGTACGTCACGCTCGGAAAATTGACACTCGACTGCTGCGCGATCGTGATCGCCGGCGCCGTGCCTTCGAAGATCGTCACGTGCGTCGCCGGGATGAGAATGATGATCATCGCGGAAAAGGCGGCACTCAGCATCAACGCGGCGATCGCGGGCAATGGACGCCCTTCGATCAGCAGGAAAATTACGCCGGCTCCTCCGGCGACGAGCACCACGGACGACATCAGCGCCGCGATGACGCCGACAATGCTGGCGAAGCTGCGGTACGACAGAAGCGCGTTGCCGTCATCGCCGCGGATGTACGCGGTCTCCCCTGCCGGGATGCCGGTCATGAACTGGAAACGCGATCGATCGAGAGCGCCGGATGGCGGCGGAGGAGTGGGCGCAGGCGCTGGTGCGGCAACCGGCAACGGCGGCAAATCCGGCATCGGCTCGGTTGGCGGATCGAGAACCGCTACCGTGCCGCTATCGTCATCCACTACTCCACTTTTTTTTTTAATTCGGCTGACGAAATCTGTTCGTGCGGCTGCGTGGAGAGGTTGAATCGCTCCAGCGTCGACGTCGGCATCGACTCCATTTGCGCGAAGACGTCCGGCTCCGGCGGCGCGGGAACCGGCAGCGGCTGCTCGAACGGTTCGGCTGCCGCAGCACCGTCGCTCTCCGTCGGCAGTTCCTCAGAAAAGCGTCCGTACGTGTTGCCCATGCGCACCTTGGCCGAGTGCGTCAGCGGCGCGACGCGGATCCGCTTGCCATTGATGTACGTCCCGTTGGCGCTGGTGAGGTCGTGTACGACGAAGAAACCGCGCTCGAAAACGATCTCCGCGTGATGCCGCGAAACTTTCGGATCGCGCAGGATGATGTCGTTGCCGGGATCGCGTCCAACCGTGAACGGCCGATGCGTCTGCAAGCGGTAGCTCTTCTCCGTACCGTCGAGCCCGACGAAAAAGAGTTTGGCCATGGATGGCGCGGATTGTAGCTGAATTGCCTGAGACCGCTCTCGCGACCCTACACTGCCGGCCGCTGAATCTCGGTAACCAGTTCCTCAATCGACACCGGCTTGGTCAGCCAGCAGCGGATTCGCGGGTCGAGCTCCTCCGGCGCCGGCTGGCCGCTGATGACGATGACCGGCACGCTACGATTGCCGTTTTCGCTGAGTTTGCGGAGGACTTCGCTGCCGTCCATCAGCGGCATGAGCCAGTCGAGCAGCACGACATCCGGTTTTTCGGAAGAGATCCTCTCCACCGCCTCAGCACCGTTCGCGGCGAGCTTGACCTCGTAGCCGCGTTGATTCAGACCAATCGCATACAACCTCCGGACGTCGGAGTTGTCCTCAACGATCAACACCTTCGCCCGAGGGGCCACGCCTTGGCGTTGGTGCAGGTTTCGTGCGCATGTAGAATCCGGGACATGCGTGCGGGCTGGAACGAATACTTCATGGGCATCGCGCAGCAGGCGGCCACGCGCTCGACCTGTCAGCGCAAACACGTGGGCGCGGTGATCGTGCGCGACCGCACCGTCCTTTCGACCGGCTACAACGGTTCATTGCGCGGTCTGCCGCATTGCGAAGATGCCGGCTGCGTGATGGAAGACGGCCACTGCGTCACGACCGTGCATGCCGAGGCCAACGCCATTCTGCAGGCGGCCAAGAATGGGATTGCGATCGATGGCGGCGAGCTTTACACGACCGCATCGCCGTGCTGGAACTGCTTCAAGCTCATCGCGAACGCCGGCATCCGCCGTATTTATTACGGCGAGTTTTATCGCGACGAACGGTCGCGCGAAGTGGCGGCGGAGATCGGCATGGAGCTGATCGACATCGGCATGCCGGCCGTGGCCGGGTCGTGATCCCGGATGCTCATCCTCGCCGCTGACACCTCGCTCCCCATCCTTTCCGTCGCCCTGGTGCTCGACGACGCGCTCCTCGGCGCGGTGGCGTTGGAAGGGCGATCGTCGCGTAACGAAAAGCTGCTTCCTGCGATCGACTGGCTGCTGACGGAGGCGGCGATCGAGCGGACGTCGATCGACCTCTTCGCCGTCACGCGCGGTCCTGGCTCCTTCACCGGCGTCCGCATAGGACTGGCGACCATACAAGGTCTCGCGCTGGCACTCGGGAAACCGGTGTGCGCGATGTCGACGCATGACGCAATCGCGCCGGCGAACGGACGCGCGTCGATCGTCGACGATGCCGGCCGCGGCGAGTTTTACGTTTCCGTCTTCGAGAGCGGCCGCGAAGTCATCGCGCCGCATCTGGCAAAGCGCGAAGAGGCCGATGCGCTCGACCACGTCATCCGCGTCGCCGACGTGATGCAACGCGACAACGTCGCCGTCGCCTGCGCCCGCCGCGCGCGCGAAATCGAACAGCGCGGCGACGGCGAGCGGTATCGCGATATCACGCCGATCTACGTCCGGCTCGCGGAAGCCGAGGTCAAACTCCAGCAGAAATGAGCATCGACGGGATGACCATCGAGCGGGCGGTGAGCGCCGACCTTCATGAAGTCCACGCGCTCGAAGTGCGCTGCTTCCCGTCGCCATGGCGGCGCGAATTCTTCGAGAGCGAGATCACGAACGATGGCCGCTACAACCTCGTGGCGCGGCGCGACGGCGCGGTGGTTGGATACCTGTTCGCCACGTGGTTCGCCGATGAGATGCACATCAACAAGATCGCAGTCGACGCCAGCCTGCGCCGCCACGGTATCGCTCTGTCGATGATGCAACGCTGTCTCGGATTCGCGGCCGAACACGCCGTCACGTCGATCTGGCTGGAAGTGCGCAGTTCCAACGACGAAGCCCAGAAGTTCTACGCGTTCCTCGGCTTCGAAGCGGAGTACATCCGCAACGGCTACTACCCGGACGGCGAAGCAGCGGTCGTGATGATGAAAGACGTGTGAAGAAAAGAGTGAAGGGTGAAAAACTCGTCACTGTCATCCTGAGCCGCCGGAGCCACGTAGCGCGAAGCGCGGAGCGCCGCAGGACGGCGAAGGATCTCAAGATGCGAACTCGAGCCTAACCCACTG
>DASYJY010000144.1:0-39922 GCA_035995985.1 Thermoanaerobaculia bacterium
TCCGCGCTCGATTCCGGGCGGTGTCGAGCACGCCGTTCCGGTCAATCGCGCGCGGCCGCAACTGCCGCAGCAGCGCAACCAGGTGATCCGCGTCGCTGCTCCGCCACATACGGAACCGATCCCGCTCTACCAGCCGGTTCCGCCGTTGCGCGTGCAGCGGCCGAGCAGCGCGAGGCTTTTCCTCACCGTCGGAACCGACGGCCGCGTTCATGACATCGACATCGCACAATCGATCCCCGGCGAGATGCCGCGCCTGATCGCGTCGGTGCAGAATTGGCGCTTCCGGCCGGCCACGCAAAACGGCCAACCCGTGACATCGACGTTTTCGGTCGATATAAACGTGCGTCCGCAATGACAGCAGAACCGCCGAGCTCCACTGATCGCATCGCCTGTGCGTCGTGCCGCCACGACATCGACGCGGCAGCGAGACTGTGTCCGTATTGCGGCGCCGATCCGCGCACGGGACAGAAGCCGATCGATACGCAGGCGCTGCTCAACAAGGTGTTTCATCCGCGCGAGACGTCGGCGTCGGACACGGTCTTCGAATTCGCGCGCCAGCGTCAGGGCGTCGTCGTCGCGCTTGCGGTGCTCGTGGCGATCCTCATCCTGGCCGGACTGCACGAATACGTGACGCGGCGCAACGCGCGCGACGTTTCCGCGGCGGCCGCGATTCCGTTGACCGAGGTAACGGATCTGAGCAATCAGTCCGACGAGAACAAGCAGCTGCCGCTGCCGAATCTGCAATTCCAGTTCGACGGCCATCCGCAGACGATGCGGACGTTCGTCGTCGAGCCCGGCGCGGTGACGCCGCCCGAGGTTGTCGCCGCGCAACAAGCGGCGGCGCAGACGACGACCGCGGCGCAACCACCCGCGCCTGCGGCGAAGCCGCACTAACCGGAACGCTGGCGTCCTCGCCGGCTGGCGCGGCGGCGTCTCACCGCCGCTTTGTCATGAATGAATGTTTGGAGCCAGCGGGTTGGCGGCGTGACGCCAGCGTTCCGGTTGGCTGCGCCAACGCGCTACTCGCTGGCCGCGAGCGGCAACTCGACGGTGAACGTCGCGCCTTTGCCGAGGCCGTCGCTTTCGGCGGTGGCGCTGCCGCCGTGGAGCTCGGCCAGGTGGCGGACGATGGCCAGGCCGAGTCCGAGGCCGCTGTGGGCGCGGGCGGTGCTGGCGTCGGCCTGGCGGAAGCGCTCGAAGACGTGGGGAAGGAACGACGGATCGATGCCGGGGCCGTCATCGCCGACGATGATGCGCGCCGCGTTGTCGGCGCGGGCGAGGCGCACTTCGATGTGGCCGGCGCGGGGAACGAACTTGATCGCGTTGGAGAGCAGGTTCCACACGATCTGCTGCAGGCGATTGGCGTCGCCTTCGACCATCGGCGTGAAGTCGAGGTGCACGCCGATGCTGATCTGCTTCGCGGTCGCGGCGGGACGCAGCGTCTCGATTGCACTCGTGATCACGCTGCGCAGATCGACCGGAGCCACGGTCAGCCGGAACTTCCCGTTGATGATGCTGGAGACGTCGAGGATGTCTTCGATGAGCCGCGCCTGCGCTTGCGTGGAACGGTTGATCGATTCGAGCGCGAGCGACATCGTCTCCTGGTCGACGGAGGTCATCGTCAGCAGGCGCACCCATCCGAGCGTGGCGGTCATGGGCGTGCGGAGCTCGTGCGAAACGGTGGCGAGGAAGGCGTCCTTGGCGCGATTCGCTTCGACGGCGGCGGTGTGCAGCTGCGCGTTCTCCAGCGCGAGCGCGACGCGCCGCGCGAAGAGCGCGGCGAGGTCGAGGTCGATCTGACCGTAACGTTGCGTTTCGCGCGATCCGACGGTCACCGCGCCGATGATTCCGCTACGGGCGATGAGCGGCACGACCATGTACGACTGCAACTGAAGCCGGCCGAGGAGGCCACGGAACGCGTCGCCGCGCTGCGCGATTACTTCGGGAGGAATCTCGTTCAGGATTTCCGACTGACCGTTTCGGATCACCGCGGCGGCGCCAGACTCCAGGTCGAGACGAGGAGCGTAGCTCTGAAGCAGATGGGCGTCGTCGTCCATCGCTGCATCGATGTGCTTGACCACGGCGCGGCGGATGCCAGCGCTTTCGACGACGTCGATGACGCAGAGATCGCCGAGGATCGGCAGCGCGGCCGCGGCGGCGTTTTCGAGAGTGGCGTGGGCGTCGAGGGAGGACGCAACCAGCTCACTGACGCGCGCCAGGAACCGCAGCGAGTCCTCGGCGCGCTTCCGCGAGGTGATGTCGAGCGTCACGCCGCGCATGCCGGCCGGCATGCCGTCGTCGTCCTTCATCACCATCGAGTGCGACTCGACCCAGACGGCCCGGCCGTCTTTGGTCAGCCAGCGGAACGTGTTGACGCGGAAGTCGCCCGCGGCGAAATGCTCTTGCGCATGTTTCGCAGCGGCCTCCCGATCGTCGGGATGGACGATGGTCAGCCAGAAATTCGGCGTGGCCAGCCATTCCTCGACCGTGTAACCGAGCATGCGCGTGACGTGCTCGCTGACGTAGTCGATGCTCTGCGAATGCCCGTCGGGATTGCCGTGCGCTTCCCACACGACGCCGGGAACGCTGGAGATGATGTCAGCGAGCCGCCGCCGCTCATCCTCGATGCGGTTGGCCATCTCCTGAAGGTCCTGCACGCGCTCGCTGCGAAGTTTTGCCGCTTCGGCGCGCTGCATGGCGATGACCCAGCACAAGACGATCATGAACGCGTCGAAGATCGTCAGCTGAATGGCGTCGGCCGGATTCGTCAGCCGCAGCGAATGATCCGGCGTGATGAAGAAATACGTCGCGGAGAACGAGGCAAGCGCGATGGCGAGCAGTGCCGGACCGAAACCGCCATACGTGGCGCTGATAACGATCGAGCCGATCAGAATGAGATAGCGCACACCGCCGAGAGCGGGCGCGATCCACATCTGCAGCAGCGTGGCCAGGGCGGTCAGCGCAATCGCAGCGAGGTAGCGCGTTGCGAGCGAGCGGTAGTCAGCCGCAGTCGGTTTGTTCACGGCGTTGGGGGTTCCCAGCGGCCTATTGTGCTCGTCCCGTGCCGAGTCCGCTTGAAATCGCGTGGCACCTCGCTGGCAATACCAAATAAGTGCAGTCCACGGAGGAATCATGGATATTCAATCGACTTCTGAAGACCGCAACTGGAAAGAAAAACTCGCCGCGATCCCGCGCAGCATCACGCCGCGCGTGAATGCGATGACGATGAAGGCGAACGACAGCCTGCACGGCAATCCGGCGAAATGGGCCGGCATCGCCGCCGGCGCAGGCCTCGGCATCGGCCTCATCGGCCGTTTCCTGCATCACCGCGCGCACCACCGTCACATGCCCGCAGTGGTGATTATCGAAGCGGCGTGTTGAGAAGTAGTGGATCGGTGGATCAGTAGATTAGTAGATCAGGGGACGGTTGAAATCGCAGCGCGAAGATCGGAGGGCGCGCGCGGAGGCGCGCGTCACAATCCAGCCCCGCGCTCTGCGCGGGGTTTCGGCGCGCCGACGCGGTGCGGCCGCGGAGGCGGGCGCTACAAAGTCTGGATGGCGTTTTTTGGGTGGCCGCCTCCGCGGCCACGAAATGAGCTGCCCTTCGTTTTCCCCGCGCAAAGCGCGGCGCTGGATTGTCGAGCGCGCCTTCGCGCGCCCTCGACGGCTCGGTTACTCGTTGGACGACGACGGTCAAAACTTCGGCAGCAACTCGCCGAGCGCGTCCGCGAGCTTCGCGTAGTCCCCGATCTCGTTATAGAGCTGCGCGGAAACGCGGAGGACGCGTTTCGGCTGATGTGGCCAGGGATGGATCGGGACCTCGATCGCGTAGTCGTAGAAGAGCGCGTCCTGCAGGGAATCGCCGTATAGCGTCGGCACGTACGGTTTGCCTTCGGCGAGCGGGACCGCGGCCATCGAGCCGAGCATTTCGTCCGGCGCGGGAGTTTCGATGCCGAGGCGGGAGCAGAGGAGATCGCGTGCACGCAACGCCAATTCATGATTGCGGCGCATGACCTCCGGCCAGCCGCCGGCGAGGCCGGCCATGAACGTCAGCGCGGTCGGAACGCTCAGAATCGCCGTCGGATCAAACGTTCCCGGCCAGTCGAATTCGAGATGGAAGCGGCTGCGGTCGGTGCGCTTCGCATTTGCGCCGTGACTGATCACGACCGGACGAATGCCGAGCCGGCGATTTTCGCGAACGTAGAGGAACGCTGCGCCTTTCGGAGCGCAGACCCATTTGTGGAGATTGCCGGTGTAGTAGGCGGCGCCGAGCGCGTCGAGGTTCAGCGGGAGCATGCCGGGAGCGTGAGCGCCGTCAACGAGCGTGTCGATGCCGCGCGCGTTTAACTTCTCGATCAGCGTCGCGATCGGGAAGATCAAGCCGGTCTGGCTGGTGACGTGATCGATGAGCAGCAGCCGTGTGCGGTCGGTGACGGCGGCGAGTACGCGCTCGACGATTTGGTCCGAGGATGTCAGAGGAAACGGAACGTCGACGGCCACGACTTTCGCGCCCGCAATGCCCGCAACGTATTCGAGCGCGTTGCGCGAGGCGTTGTACTCATGGGTCGTGACCAGCAGTTCGTCGTGGCGGTCGAGGTCGAGCGAGCGCAGCACCGCGTTGACGCCGGCGGTGGCATTCGGCACGAATGCGATCGCGGCCGGATCGGCGCCAACGAACGTCGCCAGCACGCTGCGCGCTTCGTCGAGCAACGGCTCCAGCTCGCGGACCATGAAGCGCACCGGCTCGCTCTCGAGTTGCGTGCGCAGTTCGTTCTGCTTTGCGAGCACAGCCTTCGGCGCGGCGCCGAACGAGCCGTGATTGAGAAACGTGATGGCGGGGTCGAGGAGCCAGTGCTCTTTCATTCGCGCGCGAGCTTACGCGTTGCTCGTCGCGCCGAATCGTCTCATATCCACATTCAGCATCAGCCCGATCGCCATCAGGAACATCATCGTCGACGAGCCGCCGTACGAGATCAGCGGCAGCGGGATGCCCGTCGTCGGCAGCACGCCGATCTGCATGGCCACGTTGATGAAGATGTGGAAGACGAAGAATGCGATCAGACAGATCGCCAGAAATGCGCCGCCGCGGTCGCGTGCTTTTTTCGCGAACGTGAGCGCCTGGAAAATCAAAAACAGATAGAGCCCGAGCACGATCACCACGCCGATGAAGCCCCACTCTTCGCCGAGGGTGGCGAAGATGAAGTCGGTATGATGCGCGGGAAGGAAATCGAGTTTGGCTTGCGTCCCCTGCCGGAATCCTTTGCCGTGGATGCCGCCGGAACCGATGGCGATCTTCGCCTGCGTGACCTGGTAACCCTTGCCGAGCGGATCGCGGTCGGGATTGAGGAACGTGATGATGCGGTCCTTCTGATACGGCTTCATCACGCTGTAGCCGGCCAGGCCGAGGAGCGCGACGACAACGATCATCGCAGCCCAGATTCTCCAGCGGATGCCGCCGAAAAACATCGCCACCGCAACGAGCGGGAAGAACGTCGCCGCCGTGCCGAAATCCGGCTGCATGAGGATCAATCCGACCGGGATGGCGATGATCAGCATGGCCCGGAAGAACGATTTGAAGTCCATGTACGCGCGCTCGTGATTGTCGAAGAATTTCGCCAGCATGATCGCCGTGAAAATCTTCATGAACTCGGACGGCTGAAATTGAAATGATCCGATGTGGATCCACGAACGGACGTTCGCGGTCAGGCGTCCGAACGCCATCAGGTACAGCAGCAGCACGATGCCGAGGCCGTAGAGGATCGGCGCGATGTCGAAGAAGACGTGATAGTCGACCAAGAGGCAGAGCAGCATCAGGACGAAACCGATGGCCAGCCACAGCAGTTGCTTTTTGAAGATGCCGAGGCCGGGATCGTCGAAGTAGGTGGCGCTGTAGATGAGCAGGCAGCCGACGGCCGCGATCACCATCGCCGTGCCGAGGAAGTTGAAGTCGAGTTTCGAAAACGTGCGGATGTTGTCGCGGGCCATCGAGTCTCCTCAGTGGCCCAGGTTCGGATTCGAGCCGGCCGGCGCGGCGGGCGCCTTCTTCACCTGACCTGGGATCGGCGCCTGCCCTTCCTTGATCGCTTCGAGCGTGTCGGGATTGGAGAGATCGAGATTCGCGTCGTTGAACTGCTGGCGGAAGCGCGATTCATAGAGCAGCTTCGCCAGCGGCGCGGCGTCGACGCCGCCGTGGCCGCCGTGCTCGACGAAAACGACGACGACCATCTGCGGATTGTCTTTCGGCGCGAACGACGCGAACCACGCGTGGTCTTTGTACTTGTACGGCAGCCCCTCGGTCTTCACCCATCCGTGCTGCGCGATGACCTGCACGGTCCCCGTTTTGCCGGAGACGTTGAGTCCCTGGATGCGGGCGTTGCTGCCGGTTCCGCCCTCTTCGTTGACGACTTTCCAGAGACCAAGCCGCACGGTCTCCAGCGCTTTCGGAGCGAGCGTGACTTTGTGCAGCACCTCGGAGGCGACCTGCAAGCGGTCCACTTTCCCGTCCGGACTCACTTTCTCGATCATCTTCACAACGTGCGGCCGGTAGACCGTGCCGCCGTTAGCGATGGCTGCCATCATGTTCGCGACCTGCAGCGGTGTGACGATGAGCGGTCCCTGACCGATAGCGACCGAAATCGTTTCGGACGGATACCACTTGCGGTGCTGCTTGACCGCGGCCCATTGCGTCGACGGCACGAGGCCGGGCTTCTCACCATCGAGGTCGATGCGCGAGATTTCGCCGAACGTCAACTTGTGCGCGTAGTCGGCGATCTTGTCGACGCCGAGCCGCGCGCCAACGTTGTAGAAGAAGACGTCGCACGACACTTTGAGGGCGTTGGCCACGCTGACGTCGCCGTGGCCATTCTTGTTGTAGCAACGGAAGCGGCGGCCGAAGAAGACGGCGCTGCCGCTGCAGTAGAACGATGTACCGGTGTCGATCGCTGCGTCTGACAAACCGGCCATGGCCATGACCGCCTTGAAAACGGATCCCGGCGAGTAGAGCCCCTGAATGGCGCGATTCAGTTCGACCTTGAACGGATTCGAGGCGATGGTGCGCCAGACGTCGGGCGTGAATCGTTTCGAGTAGACGTTCGGATTGAAGGCGGGCGACGAGACCATGGCCAGCACTTCGCCGTCGCGCGGATCGAGTGCGACCGCGGCGCCGACGAATTCGTTCTCGGAGAAGTACTGCTCGGCGCGGCGCTGCAGATCGAAGTCGATGGTGAGGTAGACGTTGTCGCCGGCCACCGGATCTTTGCGCGCCGGACGGTATTCGGCGAGCCGGCGGCCGTGGCTGTCGTACTCCCAGTACTGCGCGCCGTCGCGGCCGCGGAGGTATTCGTCGTACATCAACTCGACGCCGCGTTTGCCGAGGAGATCGCCTTGCTTGAGCTCCTTATGGCGGGTCAGATCCTTTTCCGTGACCTCGCCGATGAAACCCATGATGTGCGCCGCCATCGTCGCGTACGGATAGTTGCGGCGCTGGACGGGCAGGACGTTGAGCTCCGGAAACGCCACCGCCTGCGCCTGGATCGAGGCCACCTGCGGCATGGTCAGATCCTCGGCGATCGGAATGGGACGCGCGTTCGGAATCACTTTCCCTTTTTCGAAACGCGCTTCGATCTCCTGCGGCGGCACGGCGAGAACGTGGGAGAGAAAGGCGATGATTTTTTCGCGATGGGCCGGATCGCTCTTCACGATCGGACGCATGATCACGCGGTCAAGCGACAGCGAGTAGGCCGGCTGATTGTCGGCCAGGATTTTCTGTCCGGTGCGGTCGAGGATCAGGCCGCGCTTGGCCGGCGTGACGATCTCGCGGAGCGCATTCGCTTCCGAGAGATTGCGATACTTCTCTGCCTGCACGCCCTGCACGACCCAGAACGAGCCGGCCAGGAAAACGAAGACGACCACGATCGCCCAGAGCAGAGCGTTGATGCGGAAGGTGAGGAACTTCTGGTCATCTCGATAGACGCGCATGGGGGCTTACCAACCCGCTGGCCGGCGCGTGGCCTCAATCGGCTCTTCGCGCAGGAACAGCGTCAGGAGGAGATACACGATCATTCCAAAGAGGCAGGTGAAGATCGTCTTCACGACCATCCCCTGCTCGAACATCTCCACTTTCTGCTTCAGAAGGATGTTCACGAGGATGTAGATCACGAGCTCGTTCACGATTACCGCGCCGATGAGGCAGGCGCCGAACGGCAGCGTGCCGCGCAGAACGAGCCGCGAGTTGATGTACGCGACCGCGTACGCGCAGACGGTGAGCGCGAACGCGTGCAGGCCAAACATCGCGCCGGAGTAGGCGTCCTGCACGAGGCCGGCGATGACGCCGGCGATGATGGCGCCGAAGACGTTGCCGCCCATCGAGTAGTAGACGACCAGGATCACGTACGGATTGAAGAACGCCAGCGCGTTCGGAAAAAAACTGTCGAGCAGCGAGTGCAGCGTGAGGGCGATCAGCAGCCCGACGGCGAAGCGGAGCCACCTCACGGCGTGTACCTCACCACATCATTCGGAACTTTGCGCGTGTGCAGAACGATCACCTCTTCAATGGCGCCGAAGTCGATGGAGGGACGGACCGTGATGGTCTTGAAAAGGTCCTGCCCTTTCTCCGCCTTCGTAATCACGCCGACCGGAATGCCTTTCGGATAGATGCCATCGATGCCCGCGGTCATGACGACGTCGCCCGGCCGTACGTCGGCGAGCGAAGGGATGTCGAACAGTTGCGCGCCGGTGGCGCCGTCGCCGCGCAGCACGCCTTGGCGCCGCGTCCGGTCGATCAGCACACCGGCCGAGGAGTTGCCGTCGGTGACGAGTTGCACCTTGGCCATGTCCCTCGTCGTCAGCACCACACGGCCGATCAGACCGTTGGCGTTGACGACGGCGTCGTTGACTTCGATACCGCTGTTCGAGCCGCGGTCGAGGATCATCGATTTGAACCGGCTCGACGTGTCAAGCATGACCGGCTCGGCCATCGTGGTCGGCATCGTGAACTGTTCGGAGTACCCCATCATGCTGCGCAATCTCCGCAGATCACCCTCGGATTGCCGCAAACGAAGGTTCTCGGTGGTGAGCTGATCGAGCTGACGATGCAGTTGCAGGTTGTCGGCAACGGCACGCCGCATGTCCAGATAGCCGTGGTACATGTCGGAGACCGACTGCCCGGCCCAGTTCACCGTCTTCGGGACCGGCGCGAAGAGGATCATCACGCTGCGCTCGAACATCGTACGGGTCTCGCCGATGTAGCGCGTCCTCGTGCTGAGGCTCATCAGGATAAAAAGCAGCCCGAGGACGACGATGAACAGCAGCGTCGGGCGCCGTGGAATTACGTCAGCGGGTGCGGCCATGATTCGTGCGCGTACTCAGCAGGTTTCCTGCCATGGGTGTGGGGGGTAGGGAGTAGGGGGTGGGAGTTAATTCGATTATCGAGCGTCGAGCCGCCGTCAACTCCCACTCCCCACCCCCTACTCCCCACTCCCTATTCAATCGAGATCTTCCGCAGCAGATTAAAGTCCGTCAGCATTTGGCCCGTGCCCAGCGCCACGCAGGCCAGCGGATCCTCGGCCAGCGTTACCGGCAGGCCGGTTTCTTCGCGAAGGCGCCTGTCGAGGTTCTTCAGCATCGATCCGCCGCCGGCGATGATGATGCCTTTGTCCATAATGTCGGCGGAGAGCTCGGGCGGCGTCCGCTCGAGAGCGACGCGGACGGCTTCCACGATCGTGGCAACGGTTTCCGAAAGTGCCTCGCGGATTTCCTCATCGCTGACAACGAGAGTTTTCGGAACGCCTTCGACGAGATCGCGGCCTTTGATCTCCATCGTCATCTCTTCATCGAGCGGGAACGCGGAGCCGATCTCCATCTTGATCTGTTCGGCCGTGCGCTCGCCGATGAGCAGGTTGTACTTGCGTTTGATGTACTGAATGATCGCGTCGTCCATCTCGTTGCCGGCCACGCGGACGGAGCGCGAGTAGACGATGCCGGCCAGCGAGATCACTGCGACGTCCGTGGTGCCGCCGCCGATGTCGACGATCATGTTTCCGGTCGGATCGGTGATCGGAAGTCCTGCTCCGATCGCCGCCGCCATGGCCTGCTCGATCAGATAAACCTCGGTGGCGCCGGCGCGCAACGCGGAGTCTTTGACGGCGCGTTTTTCGACCTGCGTGATCTCGGACGGGACGGAGATGACGATGCGCGGCTTCACCAGAAAGCGGCGTCCGTGCGCCTTCTCGATGAAGTACTTGATCATCTTCTCCGTCACTTCGAAGTCGGCGATGACGCCGTCTTTCATCGGACGGATGGCCACGATGTTGCCGGGCGTGCGGCCGAGCATTTCCTTCGCTTCCTTGCCGACCGCTTCGACGTTGTTGTTGATCTTATTGACGGCAACGATCGACGGTTCGCGGACGACGATGCCTTTGTTCTTTGCGTAGACGAGCGTGTTCGCTGTCCCGAGGTCGATCGCAAGATCGTTCGAGAACATCGAGAGCAGAGATTTGAGAGCCATTAATTGATGGTTTCCTTCTAACGAGAGCTCCGGGGGGCCAAGAGGGCACGGTGCAAAAGGTCTGCCCCGTTCAGGAGGCGTGATGGGAAGCTACTCTTCGACCAGCACCGTCGCCGATTGTACCGTCTGTTTGCCCGAGGAGTTGATCGCTTTCACGATCACGGCATTCGATCCGACTTTGTTGAAGCTGACCAGCTTCTTGAAGTGGCCGTTGGCGTCGACGTCGGCTTCCTCATCGTTGATCAGAACCGTCGCGCCGGGATCGGTGTTGCCTTCGATCATGTAGAACGGACCGCCGATCGGATACGGCCGCTTGATGCGAAGGACGGGCGCGGGAGCTTCCTGCGACGCGGTGCCCGCCTCGTGCGCACCGCCGCTGACGCGGAAGCGCCGGAAGGGCGAGAACGGACCAGGATCGCCGTCCGCGCCGACCGAGGCCACGCGCCAGTAGAACGCTCCCTCGGCCGTCACGCGAGCCGACGCCGACGTCTTCTGCCGGCGCGAGTTGATCTCGAGCGAGGTGAACAGCCGCGAGCGCGACACCTGCAGCACGTATGCGGTCGCCGAAGGCACCGGCTCCCACGAAAAATCGACGCGCGAATCGGCGCCGACCAGGAACACCTGGTTCTCAGCCGGCGTCACGACCGCCGGCGGCAGCAGCAGCTTCTTCACCTGCGACAGAGACCCTTCGGGCGTGGCGGTGACCTTCTCGCCGACGGCAAGTTTGACTGGCGGTCCACCCGCGGTTGCCGCGATCGACGCCGATCCTTTCTCCGCCACGACCGCGGTGGCCTTTTGGGCGTCGACGCCGACGTGCGTGGTCGATTCGGAGTCGATCGTGACCTGGCTGCCGGGCGTGCGGACGCTCGATACGTCGTCAGTCGTGGCCACGTCCACCGTTCCGATCGTCATCTGCACGGAGTTGTTTTTGCGGCTCGTCGACGGATTGAATTGCGAGTAGACCTCGAGCAGCGCGTTGGAGCCGACGGTGTAGAGCGAGCCGTTCGAGAAGATCAGCTCCGCCGAGGCGCCGCCGCCGGTCTTGACCCAGTCGCCGTTGAACAGCGGCGTGCGCGTCTCCGCCGGAGCCCAGTCGCCGTTCGCCGATTTCTGGAACTGGACGTCACCCTCGACGGTGAGGAACTGCGCATCATTCTCGGCTCCCGCTTTGCCGCTGAGCGCGGCGCGGCTGAACGTTTGCGACTCGATGGCCGCACCCTCGGCCTCGCCGTACTTGCCCGCGCCGAGCAGCGTGCCGGCTTCGTCGAGCTTGCGCTGGGCGCGATCGAAATCGCCGCGATGGCTGGGAAAATCTTTCGACGCGGCCAGCGTATTCAGCGCCTGTCTCGCTGCGGCGATCGTCGCCTCGGCGGAACTGCGCGGGTTCCGCTTCTGATTGCCGTAGTACCACCAGCCGCCCACCGCGAGGATCACCAGGAGGATGATCAGGCCGATCCTCTTCAGGCGGTCGACGGAGACGAGGTACCAATCGATCTCCGGGCCGGCGCGTTTCTGTTTCCTGGCCATTGGTCGAAACGAGCTTTATAGCATGGCGAGAACCAGGGACGAGGGATGAGGGACGAGGGGAATTCGCTCCGAATCTGAGGCCGCCCGCTGCTGGCGCACCATCGCTCGCCCTCGTTCCGCAACCCCTCGTCCCTCGTCCCTCGTCCCTGCTTCATTTGCTACGACGGGCGGGAATAGCTACACTGCCGCGTTTTTTACGGATTTTCGCGATCGCCCGGCTCCCGAGTCCTGCGCCGCGGTTGCCATCCAAATCAAAGTCTAGACAGAGGTTCGTCCCAATGCTCAAGTTGATGCGCGATAGCTTTCAGCACCTTAAATGGATCCTGGTCGCAATAGTTGCGGTCTTCATCCTCTTCATCTTCGTCGACTGGGGCGCCGGCGGTGCGAGCAGCGGAGGCGCGGCCGACCAGGGCACCTACGCGGCGCGCGTCAACGGCGAGACGATCTCGACCCGCGAGTACGAACGCTCCCTCTACTACATGGAGAAGAACTACGAGCAGATGTACCGGCAGCCGCTGACGCCCGATCAAATCGCGCAGATGGGACTTCCGAAACAGGTGCTCGAGTCGCTCATCGATCAGCACCTCCTCCTGCAGCAGGCCAACCGCCTTCATCTCTCTGCATCACCCGAGGAGATCCGCCACAAGATCCTCGAGATCCCGACGCTGAATCCGGACGGCAAGTTTGTCGGCGAAGATCTCTACGCGCGCTACGTGACGAGCATGATGGGATTCAGTTCGCCCGCGGAGTTCGAAGAAGAACTGGCGCGCGAGATCACGCTCGGCAAGATCGAAAGCGCACTGCAGACCTCGGTCGTCGTCTCGCCGAAAGCGGCCGAGGCCGAGTACCGCCGCAACAACGAGAGCGCCAAGATCAAATACATCCTCTACCCCGCCGCGCGCGAGGCCGCCAGCGTCACGGTCACGCCGGCCGAGGTGCAGCAGTACTACACGATGCACCAGGCGCAGTACACGCACGGCGAACAGCGCGCCGCCAAGTACCTCATTGCCGATTTCGCAAAGATTCGCGCGCAATTGAATCCGAGCGACGCCGACCTGCGCAAGCTCTACGACCAGCGGCACGAAGAATTCAAATCGCCCGCCGGTGCGCACATCCTGCACATCCTCATCAAAGTCGATCCGGGCGCTCCACCCGCGGCCGACGCGGAAGCGAAGGCGAAGGCGGAGAGCATCGTCAAGCAGCTTCGCGCCGGCGCCGACTTCGCAAAACTCGCGCAGGCGAATTCCGGCGATCCATCGTCGTCGAGCAAGGGCGGCGACATGGGTTGGGTGGACAAGGGCACGACCGTTCCGGAATTCGACGTCCCGGCGTTCTCGATGCCGCTGAACACGATCAGCGATCCGCTCCGGTCAAAGGACTTCGGCTACCACATCATCAAAGTGCTGGAGCGGCGTCCCGAGGGCTATCGTCCGTTCGAGGAAGTCCGCGACCGGCTGCGGGCGCAGACGGCCGACCAGCTGTCCAAGGATCGTGCGCGCGACGAGATCACGCGCATCGAGGCGCGCATCAAGGCCAGCAAGCCGAAGACGGCGGATGAGTTCACCGCGCTGGCCGGCGGCAACGTGGCCTCGAACGATTCGCAGTGGTTCGGGAAGACCGACGCCGTTACGGGCGTGGGCAACAACGCGGCCTTCACGGCGTGGGCGTTCGCCGCGAAGGTGAACGACGTCGGCGAAATCCTCGGATCGCAACGCGGTCCGATCATCCCGTTCCTCTACGCCATCCGCGCGGCCGGCGTGGCGCCGCTCGAGGAAGTCCGCGCGAAAGTCGAGAACGATGCGCGCATGGAGAAGGCGCGCGTCCTCGCGGAGCAGGCGCTGTCGAAGGCGATGCCTGCCGCGACCGTCGATGCGGCCGGCGCGAAGGTCGGCCTGACACCGGCGGAAGCGACCGTCAACCGTTCGGGCTTCATCGCGGGATTCAGCGGCGACACCTCGGCGCTCGTCGACGCGGCTGTCTCCTCGCCTGTCGGCGTCGTGCGCGGTCCGATCATGACCGGCGACGGCGCGGTGCTGTTCCAGGTCACCGAGCAGAAGAAGGACGACCCGGCCACCGCGCAAAACCGCGCGCAGTACACCGACAATCTGCGCCAGCAGGAGTCGCGAAATCTGCGCGCGTCACTGCTGCAGCGGCTGCGCAAGGCGTCGACCATCGACATCAACAAGAAGCTGATCGAGACGCCGGCGCAGAATCAGCAGGCCGGGGTATGACGAGGTGACGGCGGAATCGCGCGACAGCGAGACTCCGCAACCGCGCTGGAACGAACCGGCCATCCGCGTCCTGATGATGCCGCGCGACACCAACGCGCACGGCACCATCTTCGGCGGCGTGATCCTCAGCTACATCGATCAGGCCGGCGCCATCGAAGCGCGCCGGCAAGGCAGCCGCTTCATGGTTACGGTGTCGATGGACAAGGTCGTCTTCCACGAGCCGGTCTTCGTCGGCGATCTGGTCAGCTTCTGGACGGAAACCCTGCGCATCGGAACGTCGTCGATCACCGTGAAAGTGACCTGCGAAGCGATCCGCGGCAACGACCTGCAGCAGAAAGTCACGGTCACCGAGGCGCAGGTGGTGTACGTGAACGTCGGCGAAGATCGCAAGCCGGCGCCAATCAAGAGGATCGCGAACGCGTTGAGCGGGTGATTCGTTTCACCACAGAGACACAGAGATCGCAGAGGGTTTCTTTGTGTCTCTGTGGTTCAAATCATTTCTTCCGCGCTTCGCGCATGGCGTCGAGCCGCGCCTTCATCTTTGCTTCGGCGCCGACATCCTTGGGCTCGTAGAAGCGGCGATCGGCTAACGCCTCGGGGAGGCAGTTCATCGCTACGGTTTGCTCGTCGAAATCGTGGGCGTACTGATATCCGCCGCCGTAGCCGAGGTCTTTCATCAGGCGCGTCGGGGCGTTGCGGATGTGGAGCGGGACGCCGGGATTGTCGCCCTGGCGGACTTCGCGGACGGCTTCGCCGTAGCCGATGTACGCGGCATTCGATTTCGGCGCGGCGGCGAGATAGGTGACGAGCTGCGCCAGCGCGACGCCCGCTTCGGGCATGCCGAGGAAGTGGACGGTCTGCTGGACGGCGATCGCGAACACCAGCGCTTGCGGATCGGCGTTCCCAATGTCCTCCGATGCCGCGCGGACGAGGCGGCGGGCGATGTACATCGGGTCCTCGCCGCCTTCGAGCATGCGCACAAGCCAGTAGACCGAGGCGTCGGCGTCGCCGTTGCGGAGCGACTTGTGGAGCGCCGAGATGATGTTGTAGTGCTCCTCGCCGCCTTTGTCGTACATCAGCGAGCGGCGTTGGAGGATCTGCGTGACTTTCGTTTTATCGATCGCGCCGTCTTCCTTCGTCGCCGTCTCGACGACGAGCTCCAGCGAATTGAGCGCCTGGCGCGCGTCGCCGGCCGAGGTCGCGGCCATGAAGTCGAGGGCATCGTCGGTGACCTCGATGCCGCGCTTGCGCAGCGAGGGGTCAGTGACGGCGCGGCGGAGGATGGTCATGACCTGCTCGCGTTCGAGCGCGGGGATGACCACGACTTTCGTCCGCGACAGCAGCGCCGAGTTCACCTCGAACGACGGATTCTCGGTCGTGGCGCCGATGAGGATGATGTCGCCGGCCTCGACGTACGGCAGAAAGGCGTCCTGCTGCGCTTTGTTGAAACGATGAATCTCGTCGATGAAGACGATGGTCTTCGATCCGCGCGCCTTGCGCTCTTTGCGCGCCTCCTCCATCAACGTGCGGATCTCCTTGATGGCGGTGCTGGTGGCGGAAAACGTGACGAAACGCGCCCGGGTCTTGTTGGCGATGATCCGCGCCAGCGTGGTCTTGCCGGAGCCGGGCGGCCCCCAGAAAATCATCGATGGGATGCGGTCGCTTTCGATGGCGGTGCGGAGGAAACGTCCCTCGCCGAGGAGCTCATCGAGACCGACGACGTCTTCGAGGGTTCTTGGGCGCAGACGTTCGGGCAACGGAGCGTCGGATTTCGCAGGCGGGTCGATTGGAGCTGTATCGAAGAGGGTCATGAGAAAGGCGAATATTGAATGTGCAATGTTGAATGGCCTTCGGTCTGCCACCACTCGGGCTTTCATTCAACATTCAACATTGAACATTCAACATTTCGTCAGCAAAGCAATGAAAAGTCGATATTGCCGCCGCTCACCACGATCGCGGTCTTCCCGCGCGGCTTGATTGCACCCGAGAGCAACGCAGCGATCCCAAGCGCCCCCGTCGGCTCGATCAACAGCTTCGTGCGGTACATAGCGAGTTTCACGGCAGCCAGCAGCACGTCATCCTCGACGCTCACTACATCCCGCACCCGTTCGCGGATCACCGCGAAATTGCGCTCGCCGATGGCTAGTGTGCGCGCGCCGTCGGCGATCGTCTTCGGAGGATCGATCGATACGATGCGGCCGGATTTGAACGACTGCTCGCCGTCGTTGCCGGCGCGCGGCTCGACGCCGTAGACGTCGATGCCGGGCTTCAGCGACGTTGCGGCGATGGCCACTCCTGAAAGCAATCCGCCGCCGCCGAGGGGCGTTACGATCGTTTCGACCTCCGGCCACTCCTCGACGATCTCCAGTCCGACCGTGCCGGCGCCGGCGATGATCCGCCAGTCGTCGAACGGCGGAATCACGGCCGCGCCAGTCTTCTCGGCGATCTCGCGCGCCACCGTGTCGCGCGTTGCCGAGGTGACGCCCGCGGTCACGACCTCGGCGCCGTAGCCTTTGGTCGCGTCCACCTTCATCTGCACCGAGTTCTCCGGCATCACGATGGTCGCTTTGATACCGAGCAGTTTCGCGGCCAGCGCGACGCCTTGCGCGTGATTGCCCGAGGAGAAGGCCACCACGCCGTTGCGCCGTTCGTTTTCAGTCAATTGCAGCAGCGCGTTCATCGCACCGCGGATCTTGAACGAGCCGGCGCGCTGCAGGTTCTCGCACTTGAGTCGCACCTCCACGCCAATCGCTTCCGACAGCGAACGGCTCGCGAGGAGCGGCGTGCGATGGATGGATGTGCCGAGGCGGGCGGCGGCCGCGCGGATGTCGTCGATCGTGACGGCGGCCACATCGATATTTGAAGAATTCACCGGCGCAGTATAAACTCCGGCAAACCGATCACAGACCGGCGCAAACGGCGCCGGCTCCGCAGTTACGGGCAGGGTTATTTTCGGGTGTTGGAGGGGTTTATGTGGAGAAGGGTTACCCGCGGCCTGGTTCTCGTAGTTCTGACGTCGCTCGCCGTTCCGATGCTCGTGGCACAAACGACCGAAACGCGCGGCAGTCTCGACTTTCCCGATCCCACCGTCACGCAGACGGGCGTCATTCTGGTCAAGGGATGGTTCCTCTCGCCTGAGGCGATCTCGCGCGAGGCGGTCTACGTCGATGATCAGTTCATCGCCAATTCCAACACCAACCTGCCGCGCATCGACATCGTCGAAGCCTATCCGAACTATCCCGGCATTCAGCACATCTCGCCCGGCTTCCAGATCGGAATGCTGGCCAGCCGCTTCAGCAATGGGCCGCACACGCTGTCCGTGAAGGTTTTCTACAGCGACGGCACGGTGACAGAGCTCGGACGGCGCACGATCAATGTCGATAACAGCGCGGTCCAGGCGCCGTTCGGCAGCGTCGACATCCCCGACACCGTCGGTATCTACAACGCCTCGGGATCCTTCCCCGTATCCGGTTGGGCTCTCGACACCGATGGCGTGGCCAAAGTGGAAGTGCTCATCGACAACGGTGTCGTGCAGAACGCGATGTACGGCGATCCACGGCCCGACGTCGCCAACACGATCGCCGACTGGCCGGATGCGCTCTACAGCGCCTTCATCGCCAACGTCGACACCACGCGCATTCAGGACGGCGTCCACGCGCTCGACGTCCGGGCCACGGACCGCAACGGGCTGTCGAAACTGATCGGCCGCCGTACCATCCAGATTTTCAACGAGAACGCGAACCTCAAGCCGTTCGGCTACATCGACGAGCCGAAGCGCGACGCCGTCGTCTACGGCACGCGATGCGGAGTGGTGCCGCCGCAAGTCTCGCCGATCATCAATCCGCAGTCGCACATCACGCCCGTCCGCGGCTGGGCTCTCGACCTCGGCACGCGCACTGACACCGGCCGCGTCGCCTACGCGGAGCTGATGATCGACGGCCGCCGCTGGTATTCGACCGATGACTGCGCATTCAGCCCGATCTTCAGCAACTACGTGAACTGCTATGGCTTGCCGCGTTTCGACGTGGAGCGTTACTACCCAGGCTATCCCGACGCGCCGCGCGCCGGGTTCCTCTTCACGATGGATGTCGGCGCGCTGCTGGCCTCGGGCGTGCGTCCCGGCAATCACGTGCTGAAAGTCCGCGTCGGCGATCAGCAGCAGACCTTCACCGAACTGCCGAACCGCGACGGAATCCCGATCTTCTTCGAATGCGCGGAAGACCGCGTCGCGGCCGCTGTCGGCTTTATCGACGTGCCGCACACCTCCGACTTCATGAAGGGAACGGTCACGTTCCAGGGATGGGCAGTGGGGGAAAGCCTGATCTCGTCGATCGAAATCATCGTCGATGGCGATTTCAAAGGGCTCGCGCAGTTGAATTTCCCGCGTCCCGACGTGGCGCAGCAGTATCCGTATCTGGTAAACCCGCAGAACTCAGGGTGGCGCTTCACCATCGACACGACGAAGCTCGGAAATTCTAAGCATCGGCTGACGGTGCAAGTCGTCGACTCGCAGCACCTGAAGACCATCATCGGCTCCGTCGATTTCTACACGCAGAACGCGAACGCGGTTCCGTAAGCCAGGGATTAGGGACGAGGGACGACGGGAAACCGCTCGTTCCCTCGTCCCTGCTTCACCTACCGCCACGCATACACGTCAACATTCGCCCGGGCCCGCAACTGGGTGGTCCAGGTCTCGATCTGCTGATCGAGCTGGCGCGAGCGGATGAGCGTGCGGATCTCTTCGCGAACGTCGTTCAGCGGCGGCACCGGCAACCCGCGCGCGACGCGCTGCTGCCGCCACGGACCCTTGTAGTAATCGGCGATGTCCTCGTTCGCGACGAACACCATCGGCGCGAAGCGCTCCTGGATGTACGCCTCGACCTGCAACTGCCGCTTGATCAGCGCGCGCAATTCGTCCGGGGTCAGCTCGGCACGTGCGAGTGCTGCGTCTAGTTCCGCCTGCGACGCGAAACGGTGCTGGATTTCCACCAGCCGCGACTCGATCGAATCCTTCGGGATGTCCTGCGCGCCGAAGCGTTCGACATCGCGGTAGCGCAGCGCCTGCGCGATGAGCGCTTCGAGGATGTCGTGACGGTAGTCGTCGTCATTACGTCCGGCCACGCGCGGAAAGAAACGCAGCTCCGCCATCTGGTTCACTTCGCTCACCGTCAACACCTGGCGATCGATGACCGCCGCGATGCGATCGACGGTCACGGCGTACGCCGGCGCAGCCAGCACAAATGCGATCGAAAACAAGCGCTTCATCATGCGCATCGGCACCAGCAATCTTGACACCCTTCGCCGCAATTCCTACATTCTCCTGTGTGTTAGCGGCCGGACAGCGAGACTGCTACCCTTCGCTCGTGACCCGCAATGCCTCAACATATTGATCTCCACGGTGACGATCTCGACAGCCGCGCCCGCGAGGTGCTGCGCGAGATCATCATGCAGCACGTTGCCACGGGCGAGCCAATCAGCTCGGGCTCGCTCGCGAAGGGCGGCCGCTTTCAGCTCTCCCCCGCCAGTCTCCGCAACGTCATGGCCGATCTCGAAGACCTCGGCTACCTCATGCAGCCACACACCTCGGCCGGCCGCATCCCCACCGATCGCGGCTATCGCTTTTTCATCGATCACCTCATGCGTCACGCACGGCTCTCGCAGCGCGAACGCGAGATGATCGACGACCAGGTCAGCCACGCCAACGAGATCGACGAAGTGCTGCATCTCGCCTCGCGCGTCCTGTCGAAACTCAGCGATCAGGTCGGCGTCATCTTCATGCCCACGCTCCTGCAGTTCACCATCCGCAGCATGGACTTCGTGGCCGTAGCCGACAGCAAGATCATGTGCATCATCGTCGGCCAGAACGGCGTGGTGGTGAACAAGATCATCGAGACGCGCCAGACGCACACGCGCGACGAACTGCAGAAGATCTCACGCTACATCACCATCGAATTCGCCGGCCTCACGCTCGACAACATCCGCCGCCGCCTCGTGCGCCTGACCGAGGAGGAGCGCGCGAAGCACGACTCGATTTTGCAGAAGACGATCACCCTCGGCATCGAAGCAGTCAACGATGTCTCGCCGCTCGAGCACGAGCTGTACGTCGAAGGCGCCGCCTCGATCCTCACCAAGCCCGAGTTCTCCGACGCCATCTCCATGCGCAAGACCTTCCTCGCGCTGCAGGAAAAAGAGAAACTGGTGGAGATCTTGAACTCGTGTCTCTCTGAAGAAGGGCTGCAGATTCTGATCGGCTCCGAGAGCAACTTTACGCAGGTCTACAACTTCAGCATCGTGGCAAGGCGCTACGGGACACACGCCGCGCCGCTGGGCATGGTCGGCATCATCGGGCCGATGCGCATGGAGTACGCGCGCATGGCCCCGCTGGTCGACTACCTCGGCGTCGCCCTCAGCCGCAAGATCGAAGAGGAACAGGAGCAACCGCAGTGAGCGAAAACGAAAATGATGCGAACGATGACGCCTACGTCATCGAAGACACCGGCGAATCCGTCGCCGACATCGAGCAGGAGATGGAAGCCGCCGCGCAGGAAGCCGTCGCCGGAACTCCTGCCGCCGCCCCGCAGAACGAAGACTTCCGCGATCGCTACATGCGCACGCTGGCCGACTTCGAGAACTTCCGCAAACGCTCCGAGCGCGAGAAGGCCGACTTCCAGCGTTACGCCCTCGGCTCCGTTATTCGCGATCTCCTCCCGGTGCTCGACAACTTCGATCGCGCGCTCGAGCACGCCGACGAAGGCGACGAGTTCCACAAAGGCGTCTCGCTGATTTACAAGCAGCTCTTCGAAGTTCTGCAGCGTCACGGACTCAAACCGATCACCGAGTCCGGCGTCCGCTTCGATCCCAACATTCACGAAGCCGTCATCCGCGAGGAAGATCCGTCCGTGCCGTCGCACACCGTCTCCGCGGTCCTTCAGAAAGGGTATTTCCTCCACGACCGTCTCCTGCGTCCGGCCATGGTCAAGGTCGCCGTCGGCGGACCGGAAGAGAACGGATCCTCGGGCAATTAGCGCATGCCGAAAGTCATCGGAATCGATCTCGGTACGACCAACTCCTGCGTAGCGGTGGTGGACGTCGCCACGCCGCAGGTGATGGCGAACCGCGAAGGGAGCCGCACCACGCCGTCGGTGGTCGGCTTCACCGAGGATGGCGACCGCCTCGTCGGCCAGATCGCGAAACGGCAGGCGATCACGAACCCGTTCAACACTGTCTTCGCCATCAAACGGCTCATCGGCCGTAAATACGACTCGAGCGAAGTCGCGCGCGCGAAACAGATCCTCCCCTACCAGATCGTCGCGGCCTCCAACGGCGATATGAAGGTGAAAATCCGCGACCGCGAATACTCACCCGAGGAGATTTCGGCGTTCGTGTTGATGGAGATCAAAGCGTTCGCGGAAGAGTTCCTCGGCGAGCCGGTCACCGAAGCGATCATCACCGTCCCCGCCTACTTCAACGATAGCCAGCGCCAGGCGACGCGCGACGCCGGCAAAATCGCAGGGCTCGAAGTTCTGCGCATCATCAACGAGCCGACCGCGGCCGCACTCGCGTACGGACTCGATCACAAACACAACCAGCTCATCGCCGTGTACGACCTCGGCGGCGGCACCTTCGACATCTCCATCCTGAAGCTCGAAGACGGACTTTTCGAAGTGCTCTCCACCTCCGGCGACACCTATCTCGGCGGCGAGGATTTCGACAAGCGCATCATCGACTGGCTCATCGAAGGTTTTCAGCGCGACACCGGCATCAGCCTCGCCGACGACCGCATGGCGTTGCAGCGATTGAAGGAAGCCGCCGAGCGCGCCAAGCACGAGCTGTCGGTTTCCGACGAGTCGCGCGTCACGCTGCCGTTCATCTCCGCCGACGCCTCGGGACCCAAACATCTCAACAGCGTACTCACCCGCCGCGAATTCGAGAAGATGGTCGAGGACCTCATCCAGAAGACGATCGATCCGGTCAACGACGCGCTGAAGCAGGCCGGCGTTACCGCGAAAGACATCGACGAAGTCGTCCTCGTCGGCGGCCAGACGCGCATGCCGCGCGTCGTCGAGGCCGTGCAACAGGCCTTCGGCAAGGAGCCGAACCGCAACATCAATCCCGACGAAGTCGTCGCCGTCGGCGCCGCGGTGCAGGCGGGCATCCTGCGCGGCGACATCAAGGACATGATCCTGCTCGACGTCACGCCGCTCTCCCTCGGCGTCGAGACTCACGGCGGCGTTTTCACGAAAGTCATCGAGCGCAACTCGACGATTCCGACCAAGAACTCGCTCATCTTCACGACCGTCGCCGATCAGCAGAACAAGGTCACGGTGCACGTGCTGCAGGGCGAGCGCGAATTCGCGCGCGACAACAAGTCGCTCGGCAAGTTCGACCTGGTCGGCATCCCGCCGGCGCCGCGCGGCGTGCCGCAGATCGAGGTCACGTTCTCGATCGATTCGAACGGCATCGTCAGCGTCACCGCGCGCGATCAGGCCACGGGACAGTCGACCGGCGTCCAGATCAATCCCGCCGGCGGTCTATCGCAGGACGAGATCGACCGCCTCGTCAACGAAGCCGCCGAGCACTCGCGCACCGACGCCACGCGCCGCGAAACCCGCATGCTGCAGAACAAGCTCGAAGGGATGATCTATACAAACGACAAGGTCTTCCGCGAGTTCGGCAAGATGCTCAGCGACGACGATCGCGGCAAGGTCCAGCAATGCATTTCAAAAGCAAAAGAATCGGCCGCATCCGAGGAGAAGCAGCGTTTGAATGACGCGATCTTCGAGCTGCAGACGGCCTCGCGCATCCTCACGAGCGTGATGCTCTACAACCCAGTAAAAATGAATGTGCCGGGCGACGCCCCGTAAAAAATGACGAATGGCTACGACTGAAAAACGCGACTACTACGAAGTTCTTGCTGTGGCCCGCGAGGCTACCGTTGACGACATCAAGAAGGCTTACCGCCGGATGGCGGTGAAGTATCACCCCGACAAAAATCCCGGCGATGCCGATGCCGAGGAGAAATTCAAGGAGGCCGCGGAAGCATATGGCGTGCTTTCCGACGACGAGAAGCGCGCGCGCTACGATCGGTTCGGCCATCAGGGCGTCGGCGGAGGCGGCTTCGATCCGAATCAGTTCGCCGACTTCGGCGACATCCTCGGCGACCTTTTCGGCTTCGGCGATTTCTTCGGCACCGGCAAACGCCGCTCCGCACGCGCGGCCCGCGGCAACGATCTCCGCTACGACCTGACGCTGGAGTTCGAGGAAGCCGTCTTCGGCAAAGACATCACCATCGATGTCCCGCGCGTCGCCACCTGCGAGACCTGCAAAGGCAGCGGCGCGAAACCGGGCACGCAACCGGTGACGTGCAGCGGCTGCGCGGGTCGCGGCCAAGTCCGCTACTCGCAGGGATTTTTCGCCGTCGCGCGGACCTGTCCGCAATGCGGCGGCGCCGGAAAAGTGATCAAGGATCCGTGCGCGAACTGCGACGGTGCCGGCCGCGTTCGCGAAGAGAAAACGATCTCCGTCAAAGTTCCCGCCGGCGTCGACGACGGTTCACGCCTGCGCGTCGCCGGCGAAGGCGAAGCCGGCTTTAACGGCGGCCCTCCCGGCGATCTCTACGTCTTCATCTCCGTCCACGAACACGCGAAGTTCACGCGCCGCGATTACGACATCCACTCCGAACAGACGATCTCGTTCACCCAGGCCGCCCTCGGCGCCGAAGTCCAGACCGACACGATCGACGGCCCCGAGTCGCTGCGCATCCCGCCCGGCACCCAACCGAGCCAAGTCTTCCGCCTCCGCGGCAAAGGCGTCCAGTTCCTCCAGGGTCCGGGACGCGGCGATCAGTACGTCCACGTAGCGGTGCGCATCCCGACCACGCTCGACGATACGCAACGCGAGTTGCTGACGCGCTACGCGGTCGCCGAAGGCGAAACGCCACTGCAGGACAAGGGAGTCTTCGGCAAGGTGAAGGACTTTTTCACGACGCCGTAACCGCAACTGGCCAGGCTTTCATCGACGCCGGAGGCGTCACGTACGGTAGCCGGTGGTCCAAGCGAAGCGCGCCACCGGCCCGAATGCGCATTTTCCCCGCCCCGGCAGCGGTCACGTACGGTGCTCGCGCGAATTTCACATTCTGCCAATGCCCACATTCCGCGACCCGCCGGCTCCAAATAGGATCGCATGCGTGACCGGCGGTTGCTCGCCGACGCACGGACCGCCCGCTACGCTGCGTGCCTCCGCGGGAGGCGTTCCACACGGACGAACAATTTCGCTGGATACAAATAGTCTTCGCCCGATTCGTCGATGACGCGAATCATCTGATGCTCGTCCGCGAACGCATCTGGCACCGCGTAGAGCTTTCGCAACTCCAGCGACGCGCGATAGCCGCGGTTGCGGACGCAGATGGCGAAATGTTGGGCGCTTATTTAAGAATCGTACCTCGGCGGTCCGCGTTCATGGCCAGCGAGGAGCGCGCTAGAATGCGCCGCCTGTGGCCGACCTGACGTTTTCGCAGTGGCGCCCGCATCCGTGGCACGGGCTGAGCGCGGGGGCTGATGCGCCGCGCGTCGTCAATGCGTATATCGAGATCACGCCGTTCGATCTCATAAAATACGAGGTCGACAAAGCATCCGGATATTTGCGCGTCGACCGTCCGCAGCGAACCTCCTCGCAGCCGCCCGCGCTGTACGGATTCATTCCGCGTACGTATTGCGGTCCGCGCGTCGCGGCGCTGACGCCGGTCACGAAGCGCGGCGACGGCGATCCGCTCGACATCTGCGTTCTCAGCGAGCGGCCCATTGCGAAATCGGAAATCCTCCTCTCCGCGCGCGTCATTGGAGGATTACAACTCGTCGATCGCGACGAAGCGGACGACAAGATCATCGCCGTGCTGCAGGGCGACTACGTCTGGGGCGACGCGCAGGATCTGAGCGACGTTCCGACGGTGCTCGTCGAGCGGCTGGAGCACTACTTCTCCACGTACAAACTCGTTCCGAACGAACCTGCACGGATTCGAATCTCCGGCTCGTACGGCTACTCGCACGCCGCGAACGTTGTGCAGGCGGCGATGGAAGACTACTCCGAGCTTTTCGGCGCCCACGCGTGAAGGACTTTATCCTCGACATCGCTTTCGACACGCGCGATACCGCGCTCGAAGAGTTCGTGCAGTCGCGGCTGTACCTCACGCCATCGACCGGCAGTTCATCATCCGAAGCGAACGGCACGACTACGATCTCCGCGTACTTTGATGACGCCGGTCAACGCGACGCCGCCGCGCGTGAGCTCGGCGACATCGCCGGAGTCGAACTGCATGCAGACGATCGCGAACGCGTCGACTGGCTCGATCGCTATCAACAATCGCTCCAACCGTTGTACATCGGCGAGCACTTCATCGTCGCGCCCGACGCATCGCTGATCCCGGGCGACACATCGCGCCACGCGCTGGTCGTCCCGCAGGAGCAAGCCTTCGGAACCGGCTCGCACGAGACGACCTCACTCTGCATCGAAATCCTGGAGACGCTCGATGTCGCCGGCAAACGCGGACTCGACATCGGTGCAGGCAGCGGCATCCTCGCACTCGCGATGTGCCGCCTCGGAGCGGATCACGTCATCGCGTTCGACAACGACGTCGATGCGTTCGCCGCACTCCGCGACAACCGCGTCCGCAACGACATCGACAGCAAGCGCATACCGATCTTCGTCGGCGGACTCGAAGCACTTCGCGGAGGCGCGTTCGACATCGTCACCATGAACATCATCCCCGAGGTCATCATCCCGCTCCTCGCCGATGTGAAGCGGCACGTGCGAGGCTCACTCATCCTCAGCGGCATCCTCGTCGTCAAGCGCGACGACGTCGTCCGCGCCTGTGCAGAACACGGCCTCGAAATCATCGAAGAGCGGACGAAAGGCGAATGGTGGGCGGGCCGGTTTACACTACGCCCGCTATGAACCAGATCAGCGATCGTTTGCGTGGACTCGTGCAGTCCGACATCCGCCGCATGTCCCGCGAGTGCGAGCGTGTCGGCGGCATCAACCTCGGGCAGGGCATCTGCGACCTTCCCACGATTCCGGAGCTCATCGACGGCGCCTGCGACGCCATCCGCGCGAACAAGGCGACCTACTCGAAGTTCGAAGGCATCGACATCCTTCGCGAGCGCATCGCGCGAAAAGTCGAGCGTCACAACGGATTCACAGCCGACCCCGCGAAGGAGATCGTGGTCACGGTCGGATCGAGCGGCGGCTTCCTCGCCGCGGCCATGGCCACGCTGAACGTCGGCGACGAAGTGATCCTCTTCGAGCCGTACTACGGCTACCATCTCAACACGTTCAAGGTCCTCGGCTTCGAACCAAAATTCGTCCCGCTGCAGGCGCCCGACTGGACGATCGACTTCGACGTTCTCCGCGCCGCATTCACGCCGAAGACGAAGGCCATCGTCGTCTGCACGCCGTCGAATCCGTCGGGAAAAATGTTCACGCGCGAGGAGTTGGAGAAGATCGGCGCGCTCTGCCGCGAGTTCGGCGCATGGATTTTCACAGACGAGATCTACGAGTACATCGTCTACGACGGACGCAAGCACGTCTCCGTCGCTTCAATCCCGTCGTGCCGCGATGTCGCCATCACCATCAGCGGATTCTCAAAGACGTTCTCGATCACCGGGTGGCGCGTCGGCTACGTCATCGCCGACGAACGCGTGGCCGGTCCCATCGGACTCATGAACGATCTCTTCGCCATCTGCGCGCCGACTCCGCTGCAATGGGGCGTCGCCCGCGCGCTGGAAATCGGTGACGAGTATTACGCGAACATGGCCTGCGACTATCAGAAGAAACGCGACATGCTGGCCGACGCGCTTTCCGAAGCCGGTTTCACGCCGTCGATTCCACAAGGCGCGTACTACATGCTCGCGCAGATTCCGGACGACTTCCGCGACGACAAGGAAGCCGCACAGACGCTGCTGGAGGCAACGCGCGTTGCCTCCGTCCCCGGCTCCGCCTTCTTCGTCTCCGAGGCAGGAAAGAGAATGCTGCGCTTCTGTTTCGCGAAGGATTTCGATTCGCTCGCAGAGGCGTGCAAGCGGTTGCGGGCGTTCAAACCGGCAACCGTGTAGACGTCGCTACTTTTTTGCGTGCGCCGCGTCGAGCTCCGCGAGAACGTCTTCCGCGTGCCGCTTCGTATCGACTTTTTTCCAGATCTTCTTGATGCGGCCGTCCGGTCCGATCCAGAACGTCGTGCGGGCGACGCCCCAATAGCGTTTGCCGTACATGTTCTTTTCTTTCCAGACGCCATACATCTTGGCCACGTCGGCGGTCGGATCGGAGAGCAGCGGAAAATTCAGCTCGTACTTACCGCGGAACTTGTCGTGGCTTTCGAGCGAGTCGGCGGAGACGCCTAGGACCACCGCGTGCGCTTTGGAGAGATCGGATTCGTGATCGCGAAAGTTGCAGGCCTCGGCGGTGCAGCCGGGCGTGTCGTCCTTCGGATAGAAATAGAGGATCACGTCCTTGCCGCGATTCTCGTTCAGCGTCATCTCTTTGCCGCGCGTCGACGGCAGCTTGAAATCGGGGGCCATGTCGCCGACCTTCGGCTCGTAGAAGTCCTGCATTGGTTTATCTCCTCGTGATTTCAGTCCTGCGGCGGAGCGCGCAGGATTTAGTTAACAGCAGCTCCGAACAGCACCTTCTCAGCGACGAGAACCGCGTTGAGCGCGGAGCTGCGGCGGAGATTATCGCAGACGGCCCAGACCCAGAAGCCGCCGCGGATGGAGGCGTCCGCGCGGACTTCGGCAATGAGAACTTCGTCCTTCCCGGCCGCGTCGATCGTGCCGAACGCCTGATCGCCCTCGGCGAATGCGATCGCGGCATTCGCGCGCAACGTTGCTGTAATCCGATCGACGTCGAGCGCTTCTTTCGTTTTCAGGAACAGCGAAAAGGTGTGTCCGTGAAAGATCGTCCCCTGCGTGATCAGCAACGCCACTTGCGCGTCGGGATCGGTGAGCGAGCGAATCTGTGACGTGATGAACTCCTCATTCCGCTCCGCCGCCGGATAGAGATTGAAGGCGAGCTGGCGATCGAAGACTTCCTGCGGCACCGTCTGAACATTCAGCACGCTGATGGTCTGCTTCGCCAACTCCTCGATGCCGAGCTGTTCGAATGTCGACGCCGGTTGCACGACCGTAGCGACACACGACTCGACACGGCCGAGCAGTTCGATCTGATGAAGGATCAGCGCGATCGGAATCGCAACAGGATGCGGCGACACGAGCAGGCGATCGTCCGAGGTGATCTCATCGAGGTTCACGCCGGCGACGGCCAGTTTCCCTTCCACCGTCGACGGCTGCGACAAATCGATCGCCACGAACTGGTCCTCGTCGTAACGCTCGATCCACTCGCGGTTCCCTTCGGCCGGACCGCAGAAGAAAACGATGTCGCAATCTTCCAGCTCATCATCCGAAACAGGGAGGACGACGGCCGGCTCATCGCCGATTGCCGTCAACGCGCCAGCGGCGGTTCCGGTGCTGTCGAGCAGCACGACTTTGTCGAACGGAAAGGCGCGTTCGCGAAGAATCGATTGGATTTCGGTGCCAACGAGCGTGAGCGGATTGACGATGCCGAGGCGGTACCCGGCGGCGGATTTCGGATCGATCATTGCGGCGCGATTTGTAGCACGTCATCCGCTTTGCGCGACGGAAACGCGATCGACCAGAGCCGCACCATGGGTCCGGACGCCAGATACGAAATCGCGAAGGCGACGCCGGCCTGCCGCGGCCAGGCGAAGGCGACGGCGATGATCGCCGCGATGACCACGATGTACATCAGCGAGCGCCCCTGCCGGAAGTTGAGTCCCTTCTGCGCGCGCCAGCGGATCGGCGACACCATCGCGAAGGCAGTACACGCGGTGAGTATGAGGATCACGATCGCGAAGCGGCGGTCGAGCACCGGCGCCGGCGCGTACCAGATCAGCGCCGCGATCGTCAGCGCGCCGGCGGGACTCGGCAATCCGACGAAGTATCGGTAGTCCGTTTTCCCCGTCATCACGTTGAACCGCGCCAGCCGCAACGAAACGCTGACGAGGAAGAGAAAGGCGATGCCGACGCCGAGTTTGCCGAGTGGATGCAACCCCCACGCGTACACGAGAACCGCCGGCGCGGTGCCGAACGTGACGACGTCCGCGAGTGAGTCGTACTCCTTGCCGAACTCGCTCGTCGCGCCGAGCTGGCGCGCGACCAAGCCGTCGAACGTATCGAAGACCGCCGCGATCAGCAGCGAAACGCAGGCGATCTCGAATGCGGCAATGGCCAGATCGGGACGCCCCGCCGTCATCGCTTCGCGCGCTCGAAGGCTGTTCACGATCGATCGGAAGCCGAAGAAAATGTTCAGGATCGTGAACAGCGTCGGCACGATGTAGACGCCGCGGCGGAGATTCTTGCGGACGTCCGGACGCTGCATCACTTCACTCCGAGCTCGGCCACGATGGTCAGGCCGACCTTCACCTTGTCGCGCATCCCGACTTTGATGATCGCATCGGCCGGGAAAAACATGTCCACGCGCGAGCCGAACTTGATCATGCCGACGCGTTCGCCGCGCACGATTTCATCACCCTCTTTTTTATCGAACACGATGCGCCGCGCCAGCAGCCCCGCGATCTGTTTGAAGGCCAGCTTCGCGCCGTGAGAATCCTCGACGACGATCAGATTCTGCTCGTTCTCCGTCGACGACTTTTCCGCAAACGCGGCGATCTTCTTCCCAGGGTTGTAGCGGTAGTGAATGATCTTGCCCGTGATCGGCGCGCGGTTCACGTGCACGTCGAACACGGACATGAAGATGCTGACCTGCCGCGTCAGGCCCGGCCAGATATCGCCGTCCGGAACATCCTTGATCGCGACGACGGTGCCGTCGGCGGGCGAGAGGACGTCAACATGATGTTCGGAGCCGGTGCGGCGCGGATCGCGGAAAAAATTGATCAGGAACAGCGCGAGCAATCCGAGGACGATCGCGGCGACCGTGTACTGGAGCAGCAACGCCAGCGCGGTGAGGATCAGAACCGGAATCAGGAACAGCCATCCCTCGGGCGCCCAAGGCATTTTCCGCATTGCCGCGATGGTAGTGCAAAGCCGGAGCCGATGGAAATGAACGTCGCACCTCAGGCTCAACCGGCTGCAAACGCGCCACTTAGCGTGGTCGAAAGCTGGCAGGCGGAGTGCTACAATTTACCGGCGAAGGTACTTCGAAGGAGGATAGAGGATGTCGAATCAAATCGCTGACATTCAACAGGTTCTCAGCACCGAAGACGACGAGTTTCGCAAGTTGCTCGATGAGCATCACGCATGCGAGTCGCGCCTCGGCGAGCTCACAACGAAGAACGAGGTCTCCATCGATGAAGAGCTCGAAGAGAAAACGTTGAAGAAGCGAAAACTCCAGTTGAAGGACCAGATGGCCGCCCGGATCCGCTCCTACGAAACATCGAACGCGATGGCGTAGCGGAACGACGACACACCTGATCAACGAAGGCCGCGGATTCCGCGGCCTTTTTTTGCCCATACAATCGGCGCGCATGCCGCGCCGCCCTCTCAACGCCGCGATTCTTTTCCTCATCGCAGCTGCATTCATTACTCCGCTCCAGCGCGACCTCTTCGTCGGCGATGAAACAAAGTACGGCCAGGTCGTCCGCGAGATGCGCGCCACCGGCGCATTTTTTCTGCCGACGCTCAACGGCACGCCGTTCACGCACAAACCGCCCATCCACTTCTGGATGATCGACCTCCTCACCTATCCGCTCGGCGTCTACTCGACCTGGGCGTTCGTGCTCCCATCGCTGACCGCGTTCGTGTTTCTGCTCTGGCTGATGTGGAAAATCGGCGGACCGCTGGCCGCATTCATCTGCGGCTCATCGCTGATGATCTGGGCCTCGGCGCAATCAGCGCGGATGGACGTCAGCTTCACCGCCTTCATCGTCCTCGCGCTCTGGCAACTGGAGCGCTTCTTCGACCGCGACGACTTCCGCGCGCTGCTCTGGTCCGCCATCGCGATCGGCATCGCCGTTCTGATCAAGGGTCCGATGGCGCCGGTGATCGCGATTGTGCTTTTCATCCTCGAATGGATGCGCCGCAAACGAATCCCGGATGGCAACTACTTGCCGGCCATTCTGGCGATGATCGTGATCCCACTGCTCTGGCTCATCCCGGCCATGCGTCTCGGCGGCAGCGCCTACACACACGACATCATCGTCAAACAAACGGTCGGCCGCGCCGTCGCCTCATGGGTCCACAACGCTCCGCCGTGGTTCTACGTCATTCATCTTCCGGCGTCGCTGTTCCCATGGTTTTTTCTGGCCGCCGCCGCCGTCATCGCGCTCTGGCGGACGCACCGCTTCCTCGTCAACTGGATCCTGGCGGTACTCGTCCCGTACTCGTTGATGAGCAGCAAACTCGATGTCTACATGATGGCGATGATCCCGCCGGTCGCGTTGTTGATCGCGGAGTACGTAACGTCGGAACGTGGCCGTCCCGCCCGCTGGTTGAATGCGATCTCGATCGCGATCATGGCCATCATCGGAATCGCCGGACTCGTCGTAACTCCGCAAATGATCAAGAGTCCCGAGGGCGCATTGGTGCGACTGCCGGCAGTGAAGATCTTCTGCGTCGTCACGATCGTCGCCGCAATGCTCGGCTTCGTGATCGCGCTGCGTCGCTCGCTCGTCAGTTCCACAATCGCCGCCGGGCTCGTTCCGATCACCTCGATGATCATCATCGCCATCGCCCTGATGCCGTTCATCAATGACATCTCCTCGACGCGGCCGCTGGTCGCCGCACTGGAAAAGCAGAACGTCCCACCCGAAGAGATCGCGCTCTACGCCGCGCCCTATCTCTGGACGCGCGACATGCCCCCCGATTTCGAGCACGTCATGTACGCCACCCCGTACACGCTCGCGCAAACGAGGCCGACCGTGATCGTGACGGCACGTGCGCACGCCGGCGAAATCGCACCGTCGCTGTACGGCTACCAGATGGTCGACCCCGTCCGCATGATCGGAAAGTGGTTCTATGTCTATCGACGCTAAACGCCGCCTCGCCGCCGCGGCGTTCATCGTCCTGCTCGCGTTGTCGGTCTTCTGGCCAGCACCGGCGATCGAGATCAATCAGCTCTGCTGCCACGCCCATCTCACCGTTGACGATCTCTCCTTCCTCGGACGCGAAGCTCCGGCGTGGGACGTCGCCTTCTGGTGTATCGCCGGCCTGTTTCTCCTGGCTCTTCTTCAGCCGAGCGATGCCTACAGACCGGCTGACTTCCGCGAAGTCTGGGCGCTCGTCCGCGCAACGCGGATTCGCTCGCGCAAGATGGATGCGCTCATCGTCGTCGCATCGGCTATCCTCGTCGCCATCGTCTGGCGCTTCGCCGACGCGCCGATCACCGCATTCGCAGAACGCATTCAGTCGTCGAACGTCGAGGACGCGGTCCGCATCGCCAACCGTTTCGGCGGCGGCATGAACCCGGCGATGGTCATCTTCTTCTTCCTCGTCGCCGGCGTCGTCTACCGCAACCGCCGCTGGATCGCATACGGCGTCGCGATGGCCCTCGCCGGCGCGGCCGCCGGCGTCTCCGTCCAGATCGTCAAATACACGATCGGCCGCACGCGCCCCGAGCTCTGGCTTGGCCCCTTCCACCACGCCCGCGCCGCCGCCACCTCCTTCCCCAGCGGACACACCGTCGGCGCCTTCGCGCTGGCAGGAGTACTGATGCTCGCCTCCCCGTCGCGAACGATGCGCATCATCGCCTTCCTCCTCGCTCTATCGGTCGCCGTCTCCCGAGTCATGGCCTTCCGCCACTGGACCAGCGACGTCCTCGCCTCTGCAGCAATCGGGATGATCCTTGCGGCGGTCGCGGTCCGTGCGGTAGTGACTGCCGAGGTATCATTTCGCGAATGACGGAACTCGCGCTGCGACCGGCTACGTACGAGGATCTGATGAAGGTCCCCGACAATTTCGTCGCCGAGTTGATCGATGGCGAGTTGTTCGTGACACCGCGCCCCGCGCCTCGCCATGCGAACGTTACATCCTCGCTTGCTGCTGACCTGAACTACGCATTTCATCGCGGCATTAATGGCCCAGGAGGATGGTGGATTCTCGTTGAGCCGGAGTTGAAGCTCGCACGTCGATCAGTAGTTCCGGATATCTCAGGATGGCAACGGGAACGTCTTCCGATGCTGCCCGATACAGCCACGATCGATGTAGTCCCCGACTGGGTTTGCGAAGTCCAGTCGCCGAGCACGGCGCGATTCGATCGAGTGAAAAAGCTCCCGGTTTATGCCGAACACGGCGTTCAACACGTGTGGTTGATCGATCCGATCGCTCGGACCCTGGAAGTTCTGCGCCTGGAGAGTGACCGCTGGTTCCTCGCGGCCAACTACGGCGGCGATGACGTCGTCCGTGCGGAACCGTTCGAAGCGGTCGAGATCAACCTCGCTGCGCTTTGGATCGATCCGCCCGCTTAAGCCTCAACCTCCGCGAAATTCACCGACACC
Organism: Thermoanaerobaculia bacterium; assembly: GCA_035995985.1. GTDB lineage: Bacteria > Acidobacteriota > Thermoanaerobaculia > Gp7-AA8 > Gp7-AA8 > JADGNZ01. Next base: position 33,779 of record DASYJY010000144.1, read on the forward strand.
AATCGCGAGCAGCCCGCTTCCTCCATCGTCACGCCGTAGAGCACATCCGCGGCTTCCATCGTGCGGCGTGAGTGCGTGATCACGATGAACTGCGTGTCGCGCGACATATCGCGGACGAGGCGGACGAAGCGCTCGTTGTTGATCTCGTCGAGTGGGGCGTCGACCTCGTCGAGGATGCAGAACGGGGACGGCTTGTAGCGAAAGATCGCGAAGAGCAGCGCCAGCGCCGTCAGCGCGCGTTCGCCGCCGGAGAGCAGCGCGATCGACTGGTTCTTCTTACCGGGCGGCTGCGCCACCAGCTCGATCCCGCTTTCGAGGACGTCTTCCTCGTCGAGCAGCTGCATACGCGCCGTCCCGCCGCCGAAGAGCGACGTAAAGATTTCCGTGAAGTACTCATTGATCGCGTTGAACGCGTCGCGGAACAGCTCGCGCGACGTCAGATTGATCTTGCGAATCGTGCCGCGCAGCGACTCGATGGCCTGGACGAGATCGTCGCGCTGCGTGCGCAGGAACGACTCGCGCTGTTCGAGTTCCGTGTGCTCATCGATCGCCAGCACATTGACTGGCCCGATCTTCTCGATTCCATCGGACAATTTCGCGACCTCGGCTTCCAGCGCCGCGCGGCCTTCGTCGTTCGACGGCGGCTCGACATCCGCGAGCGCATCAATCCCAGCATGCAGATCGAGCGCGATCTGTTCGCGCAGCAGATCGAACGCAGACTTCGCGCGATCGCGCCGCCGTTCCGATTCGAACAGCGAATCCTTGGCCGTGTTCCACAGCTCGCGCGACGCCACCGCGCGCGACTCCAGCTCTTCCACGCGAACCTGCAGATCCGCCACCTCGGCTTCGAGACCGATGCGCACCTCGCTCAGGTCGTGCAGTTTCTTCAGCGATTCATCAAGCTGTCCGCGCGAGCGCTCCACAGCCGCTTCCGTCTCCTCGCGCTTGCGCGCCAGCGACTCGATCTCCTGCTGGAGTTGCGTCGCGCGCGCGCCGAGGGAGATCACGATGCGCGAGAGGTTCTCGTGCTCGCGCTGGATCGCGTTCACGTTGCCCGCCGACGCTTCCACGTCGACGCGCGCCTTCGACGCCGCCTCGGTGACCGCCTCGAACGTCGAGCGCAGATTCGTCAGCTGCTCCTCATGCTCGCGAATCTGAGCCTGACATTCGCTCTCCTGCGCTTCGAGCTGCTGCAGATCGGCGATCGCCGCCGTCTTCCGCGCGATGAGCTGGACTTTTTCTTCGTCATACAAAGTCTGCTCTTCCGACGCCACCGCGAGATCGCGTTCGAATCGATCCAACTCCTGATTCGCGCGCTCGCGATTGCTGCGGCGTTCGCGCAGCTCCTGCTCCGCCGCGCGTGCGCGCTCCTCGGCCAGAATGCGCGAATCGTCCGCCGCGCGCAGATCCTCTTCGATCGTCTGCAACTCCGCCGCGATGCCGCTGGCACGCGTCTCCTCGGTTCCGAGGAGCGCTTCGAGATCGGAGAGTTGACGCTTGAGCGAGAAGACGCCCGGCGTCGCGTTCTCCGACTTGCCGCCGACCACGAGCGGACCGCGAACGATGTCGCCTTCGAGCGTGACGAACGTCGCGCTCGGCCGCTCCTTCGATCGATCGAGCGCCTCGCCGAGCGTGCCGACGATGTATGCCTCGGGCATCGCGCGGCGCACGGCGTCCGCGACGCGACCTTCGCCGACGACGGCGTATTTCGCGTCGCCACGACGTCCGCCTTCGCCGGCCGCTTCGTAATCGAGCGTGATGAACGCGCCGCGTCCCGCACCACGCTGGCGCAGACGTGCGATGGCATCGATCGCGACGCGTGCGGTGTCGACGACGACCGCTTTCGACACATCGCGGAGCAGCGTATCGAGCGCCGCCTCGAATCCTTCCGTCGCACGTACAGCCTCGGCGGCCGGCGTCGCATTCGGGATCAATTCGAGAATCGCGCGGCGGACATCTTCTTCCTGCGATTCGAGCGAAATGAGCAGCGTCCGCAGCGAATCAATCTTGTACGTCATCTGCGACACACGGTCGCGCGCGCCGGCCATCGTTTCGCGCCGCTCGTTGCGTCGCGTCGTCAGTTCATCGTTCAGCGCGACGGCTTCGCGCGCCAGTTGCCGCGTCGTTTCGAGCAACTCCTCGGCTTCGCGAACCCGCTGATCCCACTCCGCACTCAGCGAGCGAGCGCCGTCGCGGCTCTCCGTGGCTTTGCGCGCCGATTCGCTCAACTTGCCGAGGTAGAACTCGCATTTTTCGACAGCGACTTCGATCTGATGGACTTGATTGCGCGCTTCCGAAATCCGCGCGATCGTCCGCATCAGCGTCTCGCGCGCATCGGTCAGCGCCTTCTCGTGGCGGCGCACTTCATCCGCGCGTTCCTGCCGATCGCGTTCCGCCTGCTCGGCGATTTCGCGCAACTGATTGCGCTCGCCGCGCGCGACTTCCAGCGCCTGCGCGCGTTCATCGAGGAGCGCCTGCTGCTCCGCTCCTTCACTCTCGAGCTGCGCGATCTGCGTCTGCGCGTTGCCGCTGCGCTGCACGAGATCACCGAGGTTCGTTTCGGATTGCTGCATGAACGACCGAAGGCGTTCGACGTCGCCGGAGATTGACGCAACTTCTTCGCGCACATGCGACGCGCGCGACGACTTGCCGGTCAGCGACGTGCGATTCTCAGCCAGCTCCGCTTCGTCAGTTGATAGCTGTGCCGCCAGCTCCGACTCACTCGCTTGCGAGGCGGAAACACCTTCGTCGGCCGCCGACTGCTCCGCCTGCGCGAGCACGATTCGTCCTTTGTACAGCGCGCGCTTCGCGGTCGAAAGTTGTTCGCTCAGCTCCTTGTGCCGCCGCGCCTTGCCTGCCTGCCGCTTCAGCGAATTCAGATTGCGCGTGACCTCGGCCAGCGTGTCGTCGATGCGCAGCAGGTTCTGCTGTGTCTCTTCCAGCTTCATCTCCGCGGCGCGGCGCTTCGTCTTGTACTTCGTGATGCCGGCCGCTTCTTCGATCAGGCGGCGGCGGTCCTGTGGCTTGTTGGAGAGAATCAGATCGATCTTGCCCTGCTCCATCACCGAATAATTGCGGATGCCAAGGCCCGTATCCATCAGGATGTCGGAGATGTCCTTGAGACGGACGCGCTTGCCGTTTAGGCGAAACTCCGACTCGCCGGTGCGGAAGACGCGGCGATTGATGGTGATCTTGCCGTCGTCCGACATCGGATGATTGCTGTCGCCGTTGGTCGTCGCGAGCGTGAGCGTCACCTCGCCCATCGACAGCGGCCGGCGCCGCGCCGAGCCCTGGAAGATGACGTCGTCCATCGTCTCGCCGCGGATGTGCGAGGCGCGGTTCTCGCCGAGGACCCAGATGATGGCGTCGCAGATATTGGACTTGCCGCAGCCGTTCGGACCGACGACAGCCGTCATCGGCGCGGGAAAGGCGAGCTGCGCCGGATCGTAAAACGATTTGAAGCCGTGAATTTCAAGCTTGTCGAGACGGAACATTAATGAAGAACACCTGACCCGATTCTGATTTGGACGCGCCGGATGGTACTGCAATCGCGAGGCGCGCCGTGATGCGATTTCGCCGCGTGTAAACCGCTCATTGCAAAGGGAAATTCGCCGTTGACAGCAGCGCGGCGCAACCGTTCCTGTGCACGTAGAATGCGCGTCGATGCAGATCGACGATTTCCTCCGCCGCGAGATCGCCCTCGGCAGTTTCCCCAGCGCCGTCTACGCGATCGGCTCCTCGGCTGGCATCGAGCACGAGAACGCCCTCGGCAACGCGGTCGCGGTCCCGCTGCGCATCCCCGCGACGCTCGACACGCTCTACGACTGCGCGTCGATCACGAAGCCGCTGATCACGACGGTACTCGCGCTGCAACTTCTCGACATCGATCGGATTCGCCCTCTCCTCACGCACACCTCAGGCCTCCGGGCCTGGATGCCGCTCTACACCTATCCCGATTACCTGACGGCAATCCGCGAGCACGGCCCGGAGTACCAGCCGGGCACGCGCGTCGTCTACTCCGATCTCAACTTCATCCTGCTCTGGTCGATGCTGCCGGACTACGCATCACTCGCCCGCCAACGAATCTTCACTCCCCTCGGTATCGAAAACGACGCGATGTTCCACCCGCCGCTGACGCTCCGCCCGCGCATCGCCGCAACCGAATGGGGCCAACGCTTCGAAGCGAAGCTCGCCGGCATGCCATCCATCGCCGCAAACCGCGAAGGCCTGATGTGGGCCGAAACGAACGACGGCAACTCCCACCACGCCGGCGGCACCGCCGCCAACGCCGGCCTCTTCGCGACCGCGCGCGCGGTGTTCCGCCTTGCGCAAGCGTGGGCAAACGCCGAGTTCCTTCCGCACGACGTCGTCGATTCAGCAACACGCAATCAAACGCCCGGCCTAAACGAATCCCGTGGCCTCGGCTGGCAGATTTCGCCGAACGGGATGTACGGACACACCGGCTTCACCGGAACGTCCGTGTGGATCGATCCGGCGCGCGACCGGATCATGGTTCTGCTGACGAACCGCGTGCATCCCTGCGCCGCGCCGATCGCCATGCAGACCATTCGGGCTGAATTTCACCGACTCGCATTGACTTCTTAGAACGACAGAGTAAGGCTTGCTCTATGCGTAGAACGCTCGATATCCCCGAACCCCTGCCTGGAGAAGCGCGCACGCTTCTCGGTGTCGAATCCAAAACGGACGCGGTCGTACTTTCACTGCATGAACTTGTTCGCCGCAAAAGGATCGACGAGCTGAAGGTAATGATGGGCCACGTGAAGCTCGAGATCGACCTGCCCAAGTCGCGCCGTCGGCCACGGTCGTGACCTCGCCAACAAGCTTTCGCGGGCGTTATCCGCAGATCAGACACGCGGACGCGATAGCTCAGCTCCTCTTGCCTATGTCCTTACACGGCTTAAACCTCGTGTGTTCCGTCTCTTTTTAGTGCGATGAGCGACTAGCGGTCCGAAAACGCGCGCCGCAGCAAATGTCGCAAGATTACCTGTTATACCAGCACACGTCGCGGCAAGTATCCACGCACATGGGCCGCTTAGCTCCACGTGAGGAAAATGGAGCGACAGCCACGCGGCTGCAGCGTCGATCTCGCCAGCCGTGTAAAGGACAGCCGCAACCTGCATCGCTAAGACAAAAACCACGCGCCGATATTGTTTTCGCTCTAGGCTGGCAAGATAATCGCGATCCGCCTGCCTTTGCCGAGACTTCGACTCGACAATCTTGGCGCGATTAAACAGTTTCATACAACTCCACCAAACGCACAGCATGATGAGGAAATAAGCAGAAATGGCGACTCGAGGAAGTCGCTCTATGAGCTCACCGGATAACATCGCCGGAATCGTGCTGGCCGCCTGCAGTATCACGATAACTACCGCCATACCGAGCATCGCCACCGTCCTGCCGAAACTTGCTAGCGCCGCGCGGGTCAGATCTTCAGAGGAATTCTGTTTGTTTTTCAAGGCTGGTCCGTCAAGGCTCGGATCCTCTTCGCTGCTATGCTTCGACCGCTCATTGAGGGCTTCCGCGGGCAACCTCAACGCTGCTGTTGCGGTATTACCTAGCACGCCGGCGGCAGCCGCAGCGACACTCCAGGCAGCGGCAAGGAAGAACGTGGGGTGATCAACTGACCAATCTGCGATGAACGTTGTAAGTTTGCCCAGGATCCCCTTTATATAGAGTGCAGGCAAACCTGTAAGCAGAGAGCCAAGGGACACGAAAAGCAGCGTTTGGTTCCGGAGCGGCGCGACATATTTGAAGTCAACTTCCTCCGCATCACGGTCCCGAGTGTAGCTGAGGATTTCGTCCCAAGGTCGAAAAGAAAACCACGTCACACTCGCTGCGATACCGTAATAGCAGAAGACAATCAGCTTCGGAACTGCCCGCCAGTGCCCCCTCACGATTTCAGGCAAAACGACTAGTTGAACCGAAGTGGTCGCAACCACCGCTAGCCCGAGAAGGCAAAACATCTTCGCGAGGTCAAGCACCATCGCGAAGAATTGCGGCCATTCGTGAACGACAACGTCACATTGAGCGACTATCGGCGAATTACGTGATTCGACGATCTTCTTCGGGTGGCGTTTTCTTCTGCCCACGAAGTAATGGTACTGCCGTTTTAATCTGAGCCTT
>DASYJY010000145.1:0-34325 GCA_035995985.1 Thermoanaerobaculia bacterium
TCCGATATCAACGTCACGCCGCTGGTCGACGTCTGTCTGGTGCTGCTGATCATCTTCATGGTCGTCACTCCCATGCTGCAGAAAGGCGTCCCGATCAACCTTCCCGTAACCGAGGAGCCCGAGCGCACGCCGGACACGGAGAAGCAGCTTCAGATCTCCGTCAAGTCCGACGGCACCGTCTACCTCGGCTCGACCGTTGTACGCAAAGAGCAGGTTCAGGGCGAACTGGAGACGATTCACCAACGCACGCCGGATCGCGAGATCGCCGTCAAAGCCGACAAGCTCGTGAAATACGGCGCGGTTCTCGATGTGCTGAAAGCCTGCCGCGAGGTCGGCTTCAACAACGTCGGACTGATCGCACAACCCACGAAGGGTCCGGGACAGGGGTAGTCAACTATGCAGGTAGGTGGCAGCGGAACAATCAAATCGGACATCAACGTCACGCCGCTCGTCGACGTCGTGTTGGTGCTCCTCATCATCTTCATGGTCATCACGCCGGTCGTGCAGATGGGTTACCTGGTGCGCGTTCCGCCCAAGGCGCCCGCGGGCCTCCCTCCGTCCGCGGTCAACGACCAGATCATCCTCCGCCTGATGCCGGACAATCACATGTTCATCAACAAGGATGAAGTGGCGCCGGGCGATTTCGCGGTCCGCATCCACGACATCATGCACGGCAACCAATCGAAGATGGTCTTCTTCCAGGGCTCGCCCGACGTCGATTACGACTCCACGATCAAGTTCCTGGACATGGCCCGCGCCAGCGGCGCCAAGAACATCGGCATCATCGTCGAAGCCGCGCAGTAGCAAACGGACATAAAGCAATAATCGAAGCGGCGGCCTCCGGGCCGCCGTTTTCTTTTGCCCGGAGGATCACATCGAGACGAAGCAATCCGGCAGCTTCGCGCAGATCGTCGCCGCGCTCAGCCTCTTCGTGGCGTTCTATCTGGCTACTTTTTTCGTGGCGCGTTTCGCATCGGAAGCGGCCGGCTCGTTTCTTAACCAATGGGTCGCGCTGCTCAGCGTCGTGGTGGCGACCTTCGGCACGATCGCCATCTTCGAGCGCGGCGCCTGGGACCTCGGCTTCTTCGTTCCTCCGCGATTGGCATCGCGCGAGCTCCTCCTCGGATGTGGATTCGCGTTCCTGCTCATCGGCGCCGCGGACGGTCTGGTCCTGCTCACGACGCGCTTGCATCACGTCATCGGCAACGGCTTCCCGTGGATCGAGCTGATCGCCGTCTATCTGCCGGCCGTCTTTCACGAAGAGCTCCTCTTCCGCGGCTATCCGTTTCAGAAAATCTGGAAGTCGCATCGCATCGCGGCGATCCTCTTCTCATCGATCGTCTTCGCCGCGCTGCACGCCGGCAACAACGCGTTCTCGCTGCTGGCGATGGCGAATCTCTTCTTCGCCGGCATCCTGCTCGCGCTCGCGTACGCGCGCTACGAGCGACTTTGGTTTCCGATCGGAATCCATCTCGCCTGGAACCTGCTCTCCGGACCGATCCTCGGCTACAACGTCAGCGGCTACGAATCGAGCGAAAGCGTCCTGCGCGCCGTCGGCCGCGGCTCGCCCTGGTTGACGGGGGGCTACTTCGGCATCGAAGGGAGCGTCTGGATCGTGATCGTGGAACTTGCGGGGATTGGTCTGCTGTTACGACGGCGGCGGACACCTATAATCGCGCCGCCACAGTCCTGAAATGCAATCAACGGGAGGATTTCAATGCATCTCCGCACGTTCGCGGCCGTCATGACCGCGCTCCTCATCACTGCCGCCGCCGTTGGCGCGCCGATCGAGTATCCGAAGACGAAGAAGGTCGAGCAGGTCGACGACTACCACGGCACCAAAGTCGCCGATCCGTACCGCTGGCTCGAGACCGACGTCCGCACCTCGAAGGACGTTGCCGACTGGGTGGCCGCCGAGAACAAGATCACCTTCGACTACCTCGGCACGATTCCCGAGCGCGAGCCGATCCGCAAGCAGCTCACCACGCTCTGGAATTACGAGAAGTACTCCACGCCCTACAAGCGCGGCGGCCATTACTTCTTTTCGAAGAACAACGGACTGCAGAATCAGTCCGTCGTCTACACCGTCGACAAATGGGGCGACACGCCGCGCGTCCTGCTCGATCCGAACGGCTGGTCGAAGGACGGCACCGTAGCGTTGGGCGGTGTCGCCGTCAGCGATGACGCGAAGTATGTTGCGTATGCCGTTGCCGAAGCGGGCTCCGACTGGCAGACGATCCGCGTCGCCGAGGTCGCGAACGGCAAGCAGCTTGCCGACGAGTTGAAATGGGTCAAGTTCTCCGGCATCTCGTGGACCAACGATGACAAAGGCTTTTTCTACTCACGCTTCCCGGCGGTCGATGCGGAGAAATCGTTCCAGAGTCTGAATCGCAATCAGAAGGTCTACTACCACCGCCTCGGCACGCCGCAGTCGGACGATGCCGTCGTCTACTACGATCCGGCGCAGCCCGAGTGGAATCACGGCGCGGATGTTTCCGAGGATGGGCGGTACCTGATCATCACAACGACGCAGGGGACCGCGAACAGGAACCAGGTTCACGTCCGCGATCTGCAGGATCCGTATGCGATGCCGGTGACCGTCGTCGACAAAATCGAGAACGACTACACGTTCGTCGGTAACGACGGTCCCGTCCTCTACTTCCGCACCGATCTGAACGCGCAGAAGGGACGGCTCATCGCTATCGATCTGCGCAATCCGGCGCGCGTGAACTGGAAAGAGATCCTGCCGGAGAGCGACGCCACGCTGCAGGGCGTCGACTACACCGGCCACCGTTTCGTCGCCACCTACCTGCGCGATGCGCACAGCGAAATCCGTCTGTTCGACACGGCCGGGAAACTCGTTCGCACCGTCGAGCTGGACGGCATCGGCAGCGCCGGCGGCTTCGGCGGCCGATCGGATGACACGGAAACTTTCTACTCGTTCTCCAGCTACGCCACGCCGCCGAGCGTCTATCGCTACGACCTCGCGACCGGGGAAAAGCAGCTCGTCTTCCGCGCCAAAGTGGCCATGAATCCTGCCGACTACGAAGTCAAGCAGGTTTTCTACACGTCGAAGGACGGCACCAAGGTGCCGATGTTCATCTCGTACAAGAAAGGCCTCAAGCTCGACGGAAACAATCCGACGCTGCTCTACGGCTACGGGGGATTCGACATCTCCATGACGCCCGGCTTCTCGATCTCGCGCCTGACCTGGATGAACATGGGTGGCGTCTACGCGGTCGCCAATCTCCGCGGCGGCGGCGAGTACGGCGAGGCGTGGCACGACGCCGGAACGAAACTGCACAAGCAGAACGTCTTCGACGATTTCATCGCCGCCGCCGAATATCTAACGAAGAACGGCTACACGAAACCGTCGCGCCTCGCGGTTCAGGGCGCAAGCAACGGCGGCCTGCTGATCGGCGCGGTGGAAACGCAGCGTCCCGATCTCTTCGGCGCCACGCTGCCCGCGGTCGGCGTCATGGACATGCTCCGCTTCAACCAATTCACCGCCGGCCGCTACTGGGTCGACGACTACGGCTCGTCTGCGAATGCCGACGAATTCAAGGCGCTCTTCGCCTACTCGCCGTACCACAACATCAAGCCGGGCACGAAGTATCCGGCCACGTTCATCACCACCGCCGACACCGACGACCGCGTCGTGCCGGGACACAGTTTCAAATTCGCCGCCGCGATTCAGGAAGCGCAGTCCGGCCCCGCGCCGGTGCTGATCCGCATCGAGACCCGCGCCGGTCACGGCGGCGGCAAGCCGACCGCGAAGCAGATCGAGGAAACGACCGACGAGATGGCCTTCCTCGTGAAGAACCTCGGCATGAAGTTGCCCAAGGCATTTTGAGAAGCGAAAGGACCCAAGCCCAATGAAAGACATCGTCATCCTCGACGGCGCGCGTACGCCGATGGCCGAATACAACGGCTCGTTCAGCGACATCACCGCCATCGATCTCGCCGTGTTCGCCGCGAAAGAAGCGCTCTCGCGCAGCGGCGTGGCGCCCGAAGAAATCAATCACGTCATCGTCGGCAACGCGTTGCAGACCTCGGGCGACGCCATCTACGGCGCGCGCCACGTCGGTCTGAAAGCAGGCGTTCCGAAGGAAGTTCCCGCGCTCACGCTGAATCGCCTTTGCGGCTCCGGCATCCAGTCGATCATCAGCGCCGCCGAGCAGATTCACCTCGACGAAGCGACCACCGTCCTCGCCGGCGGCATGGAGAACATGTCGCAGGCGCCACACGTGATTCGCGGCGCGCGCAAGGGATTGAAACTTGGCCAGGGCGCGCTGGAAGACTCGCTGATGGTGGCTCTGCTCGACAGCTACAGCGGCCTGTACATGGCCCAGACCTCGGACAATCTCGCGCGCAAGTACGACATCTCCCGCGAAGAGCAGGACAAGTTTGCGATGCGCAGCCAGAAGTGCGCGGCCGAGGCGATCGCGGCGGGGAGATTTAACGACGAAATCGTGGCGGTTCCCGTTGGACGAAAAGGGGAGACCATCACCGCCGACGATCACCCGCGTCCCGACACCACGATGGAAGGTCTGGCCAAGCTCAAGCCTGCATTCGCGAAGGACGGCTTCGTCACCGCCGGCAACGCCAGCGGCATCGTCGACGGGGCGGCCATGGTCGTCGTCACGCATGCGGACAACGCGAAGAACAAGAAGCCGCTCGGTCGCATCGTGTCGTGGGGCATCGCCGGATGCGATCCCGACATCATGGGAATCGGTCCCGTTCCGTCGACGAAAATCGCGTTGAAAAAAGCGGGCATGTCGCTCAACGATATCGACCTGATCGAAATCAACGAGGCCTTCGCCGGTCAGATCCTGGCGGTGTCGAAAGAACTCGGCCTCGACATGGAAAAGCTCAACGTGAACGGCGGCGCGATCGCGCTTGGACATCCGCTCGCCGCGTCGGGCACACGTCTGGTAATCACGCTGCTCTACGAGCTTCGCCGCCGAGGAAAAAAATACGGCCTCGCCTCCGCCTGCATCGGCGGCGGACAGGGGATTGCGATGATCGTCGAGAGCCTGGCGTGATCAATCCTGCCAAGCCCCAGGCACAGACAAGAGTGTCTGTGCCACACAATCAAAATCAATGTGGCACAGACACTCTTGTCTGTGCTTTGGCAAACGCCAAACTGTTGATGGTCGCCGCGATGCTGTTCGCATCATCAGCATTTGCCGTCGAAACCGTCCGCATCAATCCCGCCATCAACCCTCCCGCGGGAACGACCATCCACGGTTCGGCCGAGCTCGAAGTCAGCGGCACGAGCGTCGTCCGCGCCGTCGACGGCAAGGAGCTGTCGACGAAACGCATCTCGCAGATGGATCGCGAGGAGTACGTCGACACGACGGTCTCGAGAGATGCAGCGGCGACGAAATCGAAGCGCGTCTACGGCCGCGTGCTGCACGGCGACGAGACCGGGAGCGAATTCACCGCCATGAACGGCCGCACGCTGCTTTTTAATGTCAAGGGCAGGAACATCGACATCGCCTCGGGGGACGGCAAGCCGCTCATGGAAGAGGAAAAAGCCGGCCTGACGGAGCTCGTGCAACGCTCGTTGCGCGTCGAGGCCAACAACCTCTGCATCGCCACGTTCCCGCTCGCCGTTGGCGCGTCGTGGAACGTTCCCGCCGCGCAGCTCGCCGACTGCTACGACTCCCTCGGCCACGCCGTGAAGACGATCCCAGGACGCGCCACGCTGCGCGCTCTCGAGCCGCGCAACGGCCATCGCGTCGCCATCATCGAGGTGTCATTCGTCCGCAGCGTCGATCGAATCGGCGCCCTGGTCTTCGACATCCCCGCCGACGCCGCAGTGACCTCGACCATCGAAGTCACCGTCGACATCCCCGCACGCTGGAGCCGCGTCACCACCACGACGCTCTCCGGCGTCACGCATCCGAAAGGTTCCGATGCGCCGTCGCTCACGACCGCCTTACGCGCGACGGAGACGCTGACGTCCGCGCCCTGATGTCATCGGTCGCTTAGCCGCCGTGTTTCTGATCGACGTAGGTGTACTCAACGATCCCGTAGTCGAGCGTGACGTTTTCGACCGGGGTCTCGCCCGGACCGCCGGAGACGCTGTAATTCGAAATGACCACGTGCTGCATGGTCAGCGTCAGGTAGATGACCGGTTTGCCATCCGCGCCGTCCGAGCGGTAACAGGTGATTGTGGCCTTGCCGAACTGCCTGCCGCTCCAGCTGTACTTCAGCAGATCGTTTGTTGCCTGATCGAGGTACTTCGTAAACCACAGGTTCCGGTGCGTCGACTGATCGACGGACCCCGTCGGGCTGGTCGGCTGCACGAACCCGTGGCTCCACGAAAGGATTTCGATTTCGCCAACGTGGCCCGGCGCAACGCCCGCCCCCGTGATGGCTGGATTCTCGAACTTGATGTACATGTTGCTCGCCATCGCTGCCTCCGAACCTCTGGTGTGCGGCGATTCTAACGGCTCGGAATGCCTGACGAGCACGCCGTCGTTGTGCGGACGCGTGAAACCGGTCCTTCTCGCGACATTGTTGTTGCTGCTCTGTTCCGCGGCGTTGCCCGCGCCCGCGAAACCGTGCGGCGTCACGCTCGACGTCAAAGACGCGGACGTCCACGCCGTTCTGAAATCGATTCAGAAGCAGTGCGGCATCCGCAACCTCGTCATCGATCCAGGCGTGACCGGAAGCGGCACGTTCCTCTTCCACGACGTCCCGTGCAAGGCGGCGCTCGACGCCGTCCTGAAAATGAATGGCCTGGCGGCGACCCACGCCGGATCCGTTGTGGCGGTCAGTCCTCGATGAATCGCCGCAACGCGATCAAGCTCGCCGTTCTCGTGCTTCTCGCCGCTGGCGTCGCCGCGCTCTACTTCTCGCCGGCGCGCACCTACCTCACCAAGGAACATCTGCGCGATCTCATCTCCTGGCTGCGAGGACTCTGGTACGGGCCGATCGTGCTCATCGTGCTCTACGCCGCCGGATGCGTCTTCGCCCTTCCCGCCAGCATCTTCGTCATTGCCGCCGGCGTGATCTGGGGATGGAAACTCGGAGCCGTCTATGCCATCACCGGCGGCATGCTCGGCGCAATCGCCTCCTACTTCGTCGGCGGCTTCCTCGGCGAAGGATTGCTCGATAAATTCGGCAGCGCCGGCCGCGCCGTGCGCCGCCAGGTCGAATCGGCCGGCTTCACCAGCATGCTCGTCGTCCGTCTGATCCCAGGTCCGCCGTTCGCGGTCTGGAACTACGCCGCCGGCATCGCCCGCGTCCGCTTCCGCGACTACTTCTGGGCCACGCTGATCGGCGTCATCCCGTCGCACATCGTCTTCACCTACTGCGCCGACTCGCTCGTCAACGGAACGATGACGCAAGGCGACGCACTACGCCGCCTTGTCATCGTCTGCGTCCTGCTCCTCGCGCTGATCGCGATTCCGCTCGTGATCAAGAAGAGAATGGCTGCGAGAGCGACGTGACAGCTACCGCGGCAACTGCGGAATCCTCCCTGGCGTCCACGGTGCGCCGCGCTCGTTCAGCTGTTTCTCGACGGCGTTGAGATCGACTTCGATGAGCTTGTGCAGACGATCGAGCAGCGGACCGGCCTGTTGCTGCGCGATCGTCAGCGCTTCGCGATGCGTTGCTGTAGGCGGGGCGGTCGTCGTCAATCCGTTGACGGCGGTGTTCACGCGATCGAGCAGCGACGGAAGCGACGGCTCGTTCGCGCGGCGCAGGATCGGATCGCCGTTGAGCTGATCGTTGATGTCGCGCAATGACGTATCGATGCGATTCACCTCGGCCACGAGTTTCGGATCGGGCCCAGCGATTTCATCGACTGCGCGGCGGATGTACTGGATGCGCGTGAGCGCCTCCTGCGTCGCGCGGCCGGCGCCCATCAAGGTCCGTTGCACGCTGGCGGCCTTCTTCTGGAAGTCGAGGACCGCGGCGCGGTCGCTCTCCTGCATGATCGAGAGATAGAGCGGAACGACGTTGAATGTTTGCGGCGCGCCGAGGACAGTTTCGACGCCGTCGATGCGCTTGGCCATGCGCACCGTGTACTTGCCCGGCGCCACGAGCGGTCCGCCGGGCGGTGGCGCGAAGACATCGGCCTCCGGCTCCTTCAATTCGATCGGCGACGGCGGCGGATAGCGAAGATCCCACGCCACGCGATGGAAGCCCGCTTTGCTCGGCGCGGTGACGCGGCGGATGACGTTCCCTTCTTCATCGCTCACGATCATCACCACCGCCGGCTCGATCTCGCGCTCCTCGGCGCGCAACTGGTCGAGCGTCGGATATGGCGGCTGCGCGTGTCCCGGCTCATTGCTCTTGTCGGTATCGATCTTCGCTTCGGCGGCTTGGCGCTGCTTGCGGCGGCTCTTCAATTCGTCCTTCAGGTAATACGTGAAGATCGCGCCGAACGGCGGATTCGCCGCGGTGAAGTACGACGCGCCTTGGAACGACTTGCCCGGCAATCCGAGTTGCGCGCGCTCGACATACAACTCGGCATCGCGCGTCGGAAAGAGCGTCGCCTCGTTGGCAGCGACCGTCGACGACATCGTGCGCAGCGGACTGACGTCGTCGAGCACCCAGAAGCCGCGGCCGAAGGTGGCGATGACGAGATCATCGTGCCGCTTCTGGAACCAGAGGTCGCGCACAGCCACGGTCGGGAAGCTGCCCTTCAGCGGAATCCACGACGATCCGCCGTTCTGCGAAACGAACAAGCCGTACTCCGTGCCGAGGTAGAGAAGATTGGGATCGACGCGATCTTCGACGAGTGCGTAGCTGCTGCCGCGAGATGGCAGATCGCCGGCGATCGACGTCCACGTTTTTCCGCGGTCGCTGCTCTTGACGACGTACGGTTTGAAGTCGCCGGTCTTGTGGTTATCGAAGGCCGCGTAGACCACGTTCGCATCGTGCTGCGATGCTTCGAGGCGCGAGACGTACGTCAGGTCCGGCACGCCCACGATGTGATCGATCTTGCGCCAGTGCGCGCCGCCGTCTTCCGTGACCTGAACCAGACCGTCGTCGGTTCCGGCGTAGATCAAACCTTCCTGCAGCGTCGACTCCGCCAGCGACACGATGTTGCCGTACCACGACGTCGAGGCGCCTTTGGCCACAGCGTCGACGCCCCAGACGCGTCCCATGACCGGAAGCGTATTGCGGTCGATGTGGCGGGTGAGATCAGGACTGATCGCCTTCCACGTGTTGCCGCGATCGTCGCTACGCAACACGTACTGCGCGGCGAAGTAGAGGCGATTGCTGTCGTGCGGACTGACGATGATCGGCGAGTCCCAATTCTTGCGCAGCGGATCCATGTTACCGGTCGGCTGCGGCTCGATGTCGAGCGCCTCGCCGGTTCGTTTGTCGAAGCGAACGAGCCCGCCGTTCTGCGACTCGGCATAGATGATGTTCGAGTTCTTCGGATCGGGAACGGAGCGGAAGCCGTCGCCGCCCTGCGTCACGTACCAGTCGGCATTGACGATGCCCTTCGCATCGGTCGTGCGCGCGGGACCGCCGAGGGAGAAGTTGTCCTGCGTGCCGCCATAGACGCTGTAGAAGGGGAGGTCGTCGTCGGCGCTTACGCGATAGAACTGCGTGACCGGCAGATTCGCTTTGAAGTTCCACGTTTCGGCGCGGTCGAACGATTCGTAAAGTCCACCGTCGCAGCCGATGAGCAGGTGATCGCTCGTAGCGGGATCGATCCAGACCACGTGGTTGTCGGGATGCTTCCACTTCTCATCGAGCTTGCGCCACGTCTTTCCGCCATCGTCGGAGACGCGCATCCAGACGTCGACGCCGTAGATGCGGTCGTCATCATTCGGATCGACGAAAATCTCGCCGTAGTACTGCCCTTGCGCGTTGAAGTCGTTGACCTTCTTGAACGACGATCCACCATCCTTCGAAACGAAGAAGCCGCCCGCTTTGCGCGTCGACTCGATCACGGCGTAGATGATCTTCGGATTGTGCGGCGCCATGGCCAGGCCGATGCGCCCCATGTCTTCCTTCGGCAGACCGTCCTTCAACTTCGTCCACGTCTTGCCGCCGTCGGTCGATTTGTGAATGCCCGATTCCGGGCCGCCGTCGATGAGCGTGAAGACGTGCCGGCGGCGTTGGTATGCCGAGGCGTAGAGGATCTCGGGATTGGTCGGATCGACGATGACGTCGGTGATGCCGGTGTTCTCGCTGATGGTCAGCACGGCCTTCCACGTCTTGCCGCCGTCAGTCGTTTTGTAGAGTCCGCGATCGCCGCCCGGCGCCCACAACGGACCTTGTGCGGCGACATAGACGACGTTGGAGTCGCGCGGATCGACGACGATCTTTGAGATGTGCTCCGACTTCTCCAGCCCGACGTTCTTCCAGCTCTTCCCGCCGTCGATCGATTTGTAAGCTCCGTCGCCCATCGACACCGAGCGCTGGCTGTTGTTCTCGCCCGTCCCAACCCAAACGACCAGCGAGTCATGCGGATCGACCGTCACGCAGCCGATCGAAAACGACTTCTGATCGTCGAACACCGGCGCGAAGCTCGTCCCAGCATTCGTCGTTTTCCAAACGCCGCCGCCGGCGGTGGCGATGTACCAGACTCGCGCGTCTTTCGGATCGACGGCAAGGTCGATGATGCGCCCCGAGGTGAGGGCAGGACCGATCTCGCGAAGGGCGAGGCCGGCGAAGGTTTTCTCGCCGTACTTTCCCTCCTTCTCTTTCGCGTCGTCCGCTTTCTTGACCGGCTGAGCGAGAACCGCGAAGGAGATGAAGACCGCAAGGATGCAGGTAAGCCGCTTGGCCATCGATGACCTCTCTCTGATGATGTGACGTTTGGAAGGACGGGGAATGCTAATCGAACCGGCGGCGTGTCATTGAAGCAGTTTGACGAACTCTTCGACCGTCAGTCCCGACTGACGAATGATCGCGCAACGTTCCGCGATCGAGCTCTCGATGATCGGGGAACCACGAGTTGCGTGAAGGGATCACTGCGGCGAAGGACGATGTGACTCGATTCCTGGCGGCGGATCGCGAATCCGGCGCGGAGCAGTGCGTCGATGCACTCACGGCCGGATACGCGCGGCAGCTTTGTCAAACGGCAATCACCATCGCTTCAAACGGGTCAGCAGGAACGGGGAGACGATCTTCCTCGAGTGCAGCTACGTACTCGCGAATCGCGTCACGCGCGTTCGCGACTGCTTCTTCGCGAGTCTTCCCTTGCGACACACATCCGGGAAGACTGGGGCACTCGGCCAGCCAATAGCCATCTTCACCGGGATAGATCACGACTTGGCGCATTTCGGTCTCCAGTTGTCTCGCGATCTTATCCTGCGCGCTCCGCCGGACGATGGAAGGCCGGAATGCCCAACTTCCGCGACACCCGCTGTGTTATATTGCCCGACCCGCGTAGTCCAGCGGAGCATCGACCATGATCGAGATCCAGATCGTTCCGAGCGACATTCGTCGCCGCGTGCGGTACGTTTTCTTTGACCGCCGCAGGGTGGTCATCGGTCTCGTTGCGCTCTGCGTGATCCTGGCGGGGCTGCTCGGTTCCATGGCCGCGGCGCCGACCGTCATCCGCCGCGTGTACAAGGACAACTTCCTGAAGACGATGCGCGATGAGCGCGACGTGCAGCGCGGACGTCTGCAGGAAAACGTCGTGCAGATGACGTCGCTGGAGAAGAGCCTCGAGGAGCAGCGCCTCCGCGTCGAGAAGCTCATCACCGTCTACGGCCTCGATCGCAACCTCGGCGTCGGCGGTTTCTCGCTGCCGTTGCATGGGATGGGGACCGGCATCAACGACCTCCACATCGAAGACGCCCATCATCGCGAAGCCGTCCTGCGCAACGCCATGAAGCGGCTGCAGGACCAACTCGATCTGCTGGCGCGCTACGAGCTCGCCAACTCCGATCTCGTTCGCCACACGCCGTCCATCCTGCCGCTGCCGGCCGATCAGTTCGTGCTCACCTCGCCGTTCGGCATGCGCATCTCACCGTTCACGCGCGCGGCCGATTTCCACAAAGGTCTCGACCTCTCCGCGCCGGCCGGCACGCCGATCTACGCCACCGGCGACGGCGTGGTCAGCTTTGCGGGACGTTATCCGCTGCGCGACAGCGTGGCCTGGTGGCGCTTCGGCAACGTCGTTGTCGTCAATCACTCCGACCGCTTCATCACCATCTACGGCCACTGCGACACGGTGAAAGTCGCGGCCGGCCAGAAGATCAAGCAGGGCGAGATCATCGCCACCGTTGGCTCGACCGGCTGGAGCACGAACTCGCATCTTCACTACGAAGTGCGCAGCGATCTCGAACAGCCCGGTACGTACATTCCGATCGATCCGCGCATTTACATCCTCAACTACCAGTGGAACAATGAAGCGGCCTTGCTGATGCGGTCGCGAACGAGCAAGGATTACAAAGACTTCGATCCTCTTCCATCGGCGTTTCTCGGGCGTAGGAGGGTGTGATGAGCAGCAACGCCAGTGCCGCGGACCAGGCCAATTTCCCGACGATGATCATCCCGCGCGGGACCGAGATCAAAGTCAACGCCAACGGCCAGCTTTCGATCAAGACGCCGGGCAATCTCGTCATTCAGAACTCCGGGACGTACTCCGACATCGAGTCGACGAACGGATCGATTCGCATCGAGGAGAACGTCACCGTCGAAGCGGTGACGATTCGCGCGGGCCAGGCCTGCTTCATCCAGGGAACGCTCACGGCGTGGAAGGTTCACGCGAAACGTATCACCCTCGAAGAGCGCGCCCGCGCCTTCATCATGCTGCAGGAATCCGAGCAGCTGGAGATGGCCAAGAACGCGCGCCTGGTCGGCAACTTCTCGAACGAGAAGGAGCTATTTTTCATGATGGGGAAGTTCAGCCCGCAACTGAAAGAGCTGCCCGGTTCGGTCGATCTCTCGTCGCCAGCGACGATTGAAACGCGCCCCGCAGCAGCATGGATCCCTGCCGCGACTCCCCAGCAACGCGATGACAGCGGCGAGCACCTTCGCGTCGCGCAGTCGCTGCTCGAGCGCGAGATCGGACGCACCGATCTCGCACCCGCCGAAGCGGAAGCGCTGCGCGAAGTGCTCTACGCGCTTCGCGAACGTAACGTGACCCGCGTCGGCGGCATCTATCGTGGCGCGTTCGCCGAATTGAAAACGCAGAGCGAAGGCGTGCGGCAGGCTTACGAGCATCTGGATAAGTACTTTCAGAGGTAACGGCCACGCGTGCGCGTGGCCGGAACGCTGGCGTCCCGCCGGCTGGCTCGGCGGCGTCTCGCCGCCGCGGTTACCAGCGAAAGTTTGGAGTCTTGCCGGGCAGACAGCGAGACGCAGCCTGGCCAGCCGGCGAGACGCCAGCGCTCCATCCGCGCGAGTAGAATTCTCCCTTGCTTCCACTTGCCGATCACAATCCGCGACGGACGACTCCCGTCGTCAACATCATCCTGGTGATCGTCAATGTGTTGATCTTTTTCTGGGAGGTTTCTCTCGGGCCGCAACTGGAGCCGGCGCTGTTCAGCGTCGCCTTCGTGCCGGCGCGTTTCTGGAACGTGCCCGGCGCGCTGCTGCCGAACGTCATCACGATGTTCGTCTCCATGTTCCTGCACGGCGGCTGGCTGCACCTCGGCGGGAACATGCTCTATCTCTGGACCTTCGGCGACAACATCGAGGACCGCCTCGGCCACGGCAAGTACCTCTTCTTCTATCTCGCCTGCGGCCTGCTGGCCACGCTCACGCACGCGGTGATGAATCCCGGCTCGGATGTGCCGTCGATCGGTGCCTCCGGCGCAATTGCCGGTGTGCTCGGCGCGTACATCGTGCTCTTCCCGAAGCAACGCGTGACGACACTCATTCCGATCTTCATCTTCATCACCGTCCGCGAAATCCCGGCGATCTTCCTTCTCGGATTCTGGATCGTTGTGCAGCTTTTCTTCGGTGCTGCATCGATGGGTGGCGACCTGCAGCGCTCCGGCGGCGTCGCTTACTTTGCGCACATCGGCGGCTTCATTGCCGGCATGGCGCTGATCACGCTCCTCGGCGGACGCCGTCCGCCGCGTGCGGCGTATTTGCGCCGCTGAGCGTTTTCGCGGCGCCGATCGGATCGATCGTGTTGATGAAGGTCCCGGTACCGAGCTCGTAGCCGGCGATCATGGCGATGCGGGGAAAAAGCTCGACGTACCAATGTCCGCGCGGCTGGTGCGGAAACGTGATGAACGCCCAGTTGAACGAATCGCTGATGCCGCGCATCGCACGCACCGACGATTGCAGCAGCGACGCGAGCTCGCGCGGTTCGTTCAGGTCGTTCTCGTGCGACTTCGGAACGATCCACTGCTGGTAGGCGAGCCGCGAGCCGCGCGGCGCGATCCAGCGGTAGTGCTCCGTCTTGGCGATCAGCGGATGCTCGCCCAAATCGCACAGCGCACATCGCTTCGCGCGCGCAAATGCGTCGCCTTCGCGTGCTGCGCGCAACGGAACGAACGATGTCCCGACGATCTGCGAGTGCAGGTGCGGGATCGACGCGCCTGCCAGACGTCCGTGGTTCTTGAAGATCGAAACGTAGTTCGTTCCGATTGCACGGTAGCGTTCGAACCCCATCTCCACGGCTCGCGCGGCGTGATCGGGCGACAACTCGTCGAACGAATCGTCGTGTGAAGCACTCTCGACGATCACCTCGGCGTGCTCCGTCGGCGGATAACGATTCGGAAAAATGCGAATGTGCCACGGCTGGCCATCGCGCGCGATCTCCGGCGGCGTCTGATCCTCGGCGTCGGGACAGAACGGACACGGCGCGCCGTTGAACACGTTGGGACGCTCCTCCCGGTCAGGAGCGACGATCACCGGATCACCTGTAATTGGCGTCCGCTCCGTCACGAACGCTCCAGCCGGGCAGCGACGCGGAACCGCTGGATGACTCCGAGAATCGCGGCGACCAGCAGCAGTGCGGCAAGCCATTCCGCGACCGTCAATCCCGCGAAGTGCATCGCGCTCCAACCGTTCGTGAAGAGGATGTACGAGATGATCGGCAGCACGATGATGGCCAGCACGAACTCGCCGCGGCCGACCGATTCGTAGCTGCGCACGCCGTACGTCGCCTCGATCTGCGTGCCGATGTAGCCGTTCAGCATGGTCATGATGATGCCGGCCATGGCCAGCTCGATGCGAACGCCATTGCTGGCCAGCCAGCAGGCGGCCAGGAGCGAGTCGCCGGCGCGGTCCGCGCAGTGGTCGAGGAAGTCGCCGAAGCGCGAGCTTTTCTCCTGCACGCGCGCCACGATTCCGTCGAATGCGTCCGCCAATCCGCTGATGGCGATGAAGACGATGGCCACGAGAAACAACGCCGGACGGCGTGCGCCGAAGGCGAGACAGACGCCGCCGATCACGCTCAAAAAGAGAGCTATCAACGTGATTGCGTTCGGCGAGAGCGGCATCCGCTTCGCCATCGGTGTGAACCAGCGAGCGAGCCGCTCGCGCCAGGGGTGCATGGCGCGATTATGCCGCGTGCGAACGGCTGAGCCGCGCAATGCATGAGCTGGAAGAAACCGCACGAATCAGTTATTTTGACTTGCGTTAATTCGCGATCACACGACAAAGGCAAACCTCCGGCGACGGAGGGGCGCAAAGTTCCAGGTCTGAATCGTCAGACGGCTGAACTGCCGAACGTGAGCGGGGACAGGCTTTTTGATGTCCCCACCTTCCATGGCGGAAGGCGTTCCTTTGCGACCGCGATCGTACAAAGGAGCGCCCATTGCGCATTCGCGTTGCCGCCGTTGCCGCCGTCCTGTTCACAATCGCCGCGCAGTCGTTCGCCGCGTACAAAGTGTCGGTCTGGATTCCGCCGTGGAGCGCCGCCGCGCTGACTTCGATCCAGGCGAATGGCAGCGCGATCACCGAATCGAATCCGGTCTGGTATGCGTGGAACGCCGACTACTCCATCGCGAAACAGTGGAACGCCGAGAATCCGACGTGGCGCTCGTCGATGGGCGGACTGCTGATTCCGACCGTGCAGAACCTCGTCAACGACTCGTTTGACGGCAACGCCGCCGCGGCCATGCTCGCAAATGCCACGACGCGGGAAGCGCATGCGACGGCACTCGCGCAACTTGCGATCGTGAACGGCTTCGACGGCATCGACGTCGACTACGAGCGCGTCCCGACCGCGTCGCGCGCTGCATTCACCTCATTCGTCGCCAGCCTCGGCGCGAAGCTGCATGCCGCGAACAAGAAACTCTCCGTGACCGTCTACGCGAAAGCGAGCGACAAGGAGAACTGGAACGGACCGGGCTCGCAGGATTGGACCGCCATCGGCGGCGCTGCCGATTCCGTGAAGATCATGGCCTACGACTATCACTGGTCGACCAGCGCCGCGGGCGCGATCACGCCGCTCGATTGGCTCGATCAGGTCGCCGCATATGCCGAGCAGACGATCGCAGGCGGAAAGATCATGATGGGCCTTCCGTGGTACGGCTATGACTGGCCCGCATCCGGCGGCGCGGCGACCGCGACGTTCGCGTCCGCGCATCAGACGATGCTCACCAACAACGCCACCGTGCAGCGCGACGCTGCCAGCGGCGAGCCGTATTTTTCGTACAGCGGCCACACCGTCTACTTTCAGGATGCGGCCGGCTACGCGAAGAAGCTCGACCTCCTCAAGCAGAAGCACTCCGGCATCGGCGGCTTCGCGCATTGGGCCGCGGGCCAGGAAGATCCCGACGTGTGGAAGGTGATCACCGGAACGCCGGCGACGCCGCCTCCGACCACGCCGCCTCCGACCACGCCGCCCGTGACGCCGCCGTCGCCCGGTTCCGGCGGGACGCCCATCCAGACGGATTTCCTCGTCTCCGGCCCGGCCACCATGCAGGTCGTGCAAGGCGGCGGCGCCTCCGCCGACTTCCGCCTCGTCCCGATCAACGGCTTCAGCTCCACGGCCGCGGTGACCGTGCAGAAGACGTTCAACGGAACGGCGGCGCCGGCGTTTACGACGATCTTCGCCGGCGGCGCGGTCAATATCAACATCAGCGCCTCGTCGGGACCGGGCAGCTACCTCATGATCGTTCGCTTCACGAGCGGGACGATGGTTCGCGAGCAGTCAGTGACCGTGACCGTCACCCCGGCCATCACGCGGCATCGCGCAGCGAAGCGATAGGAATCGCGCCGAATGGATCATCAGATCGCGTCGGCGATTCTTCGCGCGATGAGCGAGTAGCCCTCGTCGTTTGGATGGAAGCGGTCGAACGACAGCCGGTCGCGGTAGGCAAAGATGTCCGAGGTCTGGACGATGACGACGTTCGGATCGTTGCCGAAGCGCTCGACCAGCAGCGCGTTCCAGCGGTTGACGAACGGCGTCAGCATCTTTCCGAACGGCGTCGTGATGAACGGGTTGTAGAGGCCGATCACGAAAATCCGCGCGGACGGATTCGCGCGCCGGATCACCTTCACGCTCTCCTCAATGCGATCGAGGACACCTTTCATGACGCCCTCGGGATCGCGCGGCGGCGCGTTGCGCCAGTTGTTGTCGGCCCACAGATCGTTGCCGCCGATCGAGACGATGACGACATTCGATTGCGCGATGAGCGTCTGCACGTTGTGACTGTCGAGTTGCTGGATCAGATCGCGTGTCCGCGCTCCGTTGACGGCGATGTTGACGATGCTCTTCGACGGCACGGCGCGTCGATGAAGCTCGTCGACCAGTCGTCCGCCGATCCCGAGTCCCGTTTCGTCGCCCGTGCCGCGGCCGAGGGAATCGCCGAGGATGATCGGCGCGATTTGCTGGCGAGGGGCGGAGGCGGTGGCGCGCGTTGGCGACGCGATCGAAACGGAGGTCCCGATGTCGCCGCGCAGGAATGAGTAGAATCCGGCGCCGAACAGAATCGCCGCCACGATCGCGGCGGTGAGCGGCAGGTACCAGAGCAGGAAACGGCGCATGTTCAAAGGAACGATATGTCATCCTGAGCCGCCGGAGCTGCGGAGGCGAAGCCGCAGCAGCGCAGGACGGTCGAAGGACCCCCTTCGCGGTAGCAAGGGAAGGGCGGCCGATTCGAACGAGGCAAGCACTGAGGGGGTCCTTCGACCGTCCTCCGGCGGCTCAGGATGACAGCATGACCTCAACGCTCACCGCAACCAACCTCACAAAAATCATCGGCGACAAAACGATCGTCGATAACGTTTCGTTCGAGATCCAGCGCGGCGAGATCTTCGGCTTCCTCGGGCCAAACGGCGCGGGCAAGACCACCACGATTCGCATGCTGGTCGGACTGATCAAGCCGACGTCAGGACACGTGACGATCTGCGGCTTCGATCAGCGGCATCAGTTCGAGAATGCCATGCGCTGCGTCGGCTGCATCGTCGAGAATCCCGATCTCTATCGCTTCATGACCGGCCGCGAGAACCTTGAGCACTTCGCGCGGATGTTGCGCGTGTCGCGAAGCGAGATCGCGCGCGTAGCGGAGCTCGTGTCGCTCGCGCACCGGCTCGAGCAACGCGTCGGAACCTACTCGCTCGGCATGCGCCAGCGCCTCGGCATCGCCCAGGCGCTGCTCGGCGATCCGAAGCTGCTCATCCTCGACGAACCGGCCAACGGCCTCGACCCCGCCGGCATCCGCGAAATTCGCGAACTGCTGCGCCTCCTCGCCAGCGAACGGCAGATGAGCATCTTCATCTCGTCGCATCTGCTCGCCGAGATCGAGCTGACCTGCGACCGCGTGGCGATCATTCACAAGGGACGCATCCTCCGCGCAGGTACGGTGCGCGAGCTCATCTCCAGCCGCCGCGAGATGGAGTTGCGCGTCGACGACGTCGCCCGCGCGTCCGCGATCGCGACGGATCGCAATCTCACCTACCGCATCGACACCGACCGCATCTGGATCGCCATCGAAGAAGCCGACGCCCCGCCGCTCATCGCCTCCTTCGTCGAAGCCGGCATCAACGTCTTCCACGCCCAGCGCCGCACGCAATCGCTTGAGGAGATGTTCCTCGAAGCGACCGGCGGCGAGACGGTAGACTAACGGCCCATGCTGATTCCGCTCGTTCAGAACGAGACGCTGAAAATCCTGCGCCGCAAACGGTTCGCCGTTGTTGCGGCGATTCTCTTTGCGATCATCGCGCTCGTTACGTATTCGCAGTATCGGCGGCTGCGGGAGAATCGGAATCGCAACTGGCGGGCGGAGACGCAGCAGCAGGTGGCGTCGTATCAGAACACGTTGCGGCGTGGGCGGATCAATGAGACGTGGGCGCGTTCGCTGCGCGCGGAGATCAATCGCCTGCAGTTTTATCTCGATCACGACATCGAGCCGAACAAGCCGACCGCGCCGCTGTTCGTGCGGACATTTGCGAACGTCGCAGGATTTCTGTTGCTTCCGCTGCTCGTCGGCATCCTCGGCAGCGACATCGTGTCGGCCGAAAATGCGGAAGGGACAGACAAGCTGCTCCTCACGCGTCCGGTCCGACGATGGAAAGTTTTGACCGCGAAGCTGGTCACGCTGTGGGGATTCGCAACGCTGACGCTGGCCACCGGCGCGCTGCTGGCGTACTCCGTCTCCGCGCCGTTCCTGCCGCGCGGCGGATGGACGGCGCCGACCTTCACCGGGTTCTCCATCGCCAAAGGAGCGCTGCAGATCGACGCGGTGCGCCAACTGCCGCTGTGGAAAGACACGCTGATCGCGTATGGCCTGGAGTGGTTTGCACTGTTGACCGTCGCGTGTATCGCGCTGCTGTTGTCGGTGCTCTTCAAATCGAGCGCGGCGGCCATCGGAACGATGCTCGCCTCGCTGATCGGCGGCACGATCCTGACGCGCATCAGCCCCGACTGGACCGCTGGCAAGTACCTCTTCGTCAGCGCGCTGCCGCTGGCCGACTACTACACCGGCGAGCCGCCGCCCTACGACGGCATGTCCATGCTCTTCTGCATCTCACTCCTGGGTATCTGGGCAGTGACCGCGACCGCGATCTCGTACACGATCTTCACGCGCCGGGATGTGTTCGGATGAAGCGCGTCCTCTTGATCGCCGTCGTCTTTCTCGCCGCGTGCAACAGCGAGCAATCGAGCACCGCGACGACCGACACGCGCATGCCGATTGAAGTTCAGTACGTCCGCGACGGCGCGCTGAAGATTCACTCGAAGCCGGCTGATGCCGCGCCGGTCGTGACGACGTATCAGCATGGCGAATCGGTGTCCGTCTTATCGCGTCGCGGCGAATGGGCCGAGGTGCGGATTGCGAGCGGAAGCGGCTGGGTGCATGGGAACGAGCTGGCCGGCGCGGACGAGGCGACGAAGGAAGCGGACAACACCAAACCGCACTTCATGCGCGATCCGCAGCCGGTGACGCAACCCGGCGCGCACGGCGAAATCGTGCTCGAAGCGGACGTGAACACGGACGGCGTCGTCACGAACGTCCGCACGCTGCGGAACACGACCGGCTCGATGTCGCTGGAGATGCGCAACGCCGCATCGCTGCGCGCGGCGCTCTTCACGCCGGCGGTACGGCACGGACGGCGGGAGCCGTTCGTGTACGAGCATCGGGTGCACTACTAGCGGCTACACCAATCCACGTTCGCGCAGCTCTCGCTTGACGAAGGCGTAGAGGATTGGCGCCATCACGACGCCGGCCACGCCGAATGCCGTCTCGCCGAGGAGGATAGCGAGCAGGATTTCCCACGCCTGGGAGTCGGTCTCGCCGCCGACGATGCGCGAGTTCGTGAGGTATTCGAGCTTGTGGATGATGATCAGAAAGACGAGCGAGGCGATCGCGATCGCGGGAGAGATGCCGAGGGAGAGGATCACGATCACGGTGTTCGAGATCAGATTGCCGAGGACCGGGATCAGACCGCAGACGAACGTCACAAAGACGATCGTGGTCGCGAACGGGATGTGCTGCCCGAACAGCGGCAGCGCGACGAGGACGTAGAGCGCGGTGAGCGCCGTGTTGAGCAGCGAGATTTTGATCTGCGCGCTGGCGATGCGTCCGAACGCGTGCGCGAAGCGATCCACCTTCTGCTCGAGTGCCGCGCTGAGCGTGCCGGGCACGCGGTTGGGATGGTGCGTGACGTGGCGGAAGAAGACCAGCACCGCCAGCAGCATGCCCATCAGCATGTGCACGAGTCCGATGCTGACGCTGCTGCCGGCCAGCTTGAGCGTTTCGGCGTGAAGTTTCAGCCAGTCGGCGAGCGCGGTCTTGATCGTGTCCGCATCCGTCATGACTTCGGGGATGAGATCCTCGCCGTAGCCGCCCAGCCACGCGCGCGTCGACTGAAGGATGTCGGCCATCTTCGTCATGATGGCGGGGATGTTGTCGACGTGATGGCGAAGGTACGAGACCAGCAGCGCGATGACTCCGACCATCACGCCGCCGCCGACGAGGGTGACCAGGATCAGCGCCAGCGGACGGGCGGCGGTTCCGGGCATCCGTTTCGAGAACGATCGCGAGAGGCGGTCGAGGACGAGATAGAGCACCAGGCCACCCACGACGCCGGGCACGAGGTGGCGGAACATGACGAAGAGAAAGAGGCCCGCGAAGATGACCCACGCCGCGATTTCTTCGTTCGAAGGACGTGGACGCGGCGGGATGACGGGAGTCTCGACGATGTCGTCAGCAGGCACCGGCGCGACAGGGAACGGATTCGTGCTCATCTGTTTTCGATTGTAGACGGCGGGTCAAATAATACGCATCATGCAGATACGGCCGACGGCGTTCGGAGTTGCCGCGCGCACATGAGCGTGTGACAATGCCCGGAGCCGGCCGAGCGGCAATCAACTATGGATAATCGAGTTTTCGCACATCGCGGCGAGTTCGCGTTGCGTCAGGTAGGCACCGAAAGCATCCTCGTTCCCGTTCGGAATCACGTCGGCGATCTCGATTCCGTGTACGTATTTACGGCCGTGGCGGCGCGCATCTGGTCGCTCATCGACGGCACTCGTGACGTCGATTCGATCGTGACCACGATCTGCAACGAGTACGATGCGGAGCCCGACGTCGCCCGCGCCGACCTCGAAGAGCTCCTCGGCTCTCTCGAAGGAGCCGCGTTAATCGGCGCGGCGATCGAGACAAAATCATGAGCTCAATCGAGACCGGCACTTACACCGATTTCAGCATGACCGTTCACGGCCGGGCCGAGCCGATGCGCGTTCCGGTCAACGGTACGATCGAGGTCTCTCACCGCTGCCCGCTGCAGTGCCAGCACTGCTACAACAACCTGCCGATGAATGACTTCGTGGCGCGGGCGCGGGAACTGACGCTCGACGACTACAAGAAGCTTCTCGATGAACTGGCGGACCTCGGCTGCCTCTGGCTGCTTTTCTCCGGCGGCGAGATTTTCGCGCGGCGCGACTTCCTTGACATCTACGCGTACGCGAAACGGAAGGGTTTCCTGATCACGCTCTTCACGAACGGAACGATGATCACGGAGAAGATCGCCGATTTCCTCGCCGATCTCCGGCCGTTCACGATCGAGATCACGCTGTACGGCGCGACGAAAGAGACCTACGAGAAACTCACCGGCATCCCAGGATCGTATGAGCGTTGTCTGCGCGGCATCGACCTGCTGCTGGAGCGGAAACTGCCGCTGAAATTGAAGACGGTGGCGCTCTCGCTGACGAAGCACGAGATTCCGATGATGCGGCAGATGGCCGCCGACCGCGGCGTGGAGTTCACGTTCGACGCGATGATTAATCCACGGATCGACTGCTCGTCGAGTCCGTTGGCAGTGCGCCTCAAGCCGTCAGAAATCGTGGAGCTCGATCTCGAGAACGCCGACCGCGTTTCGGAATGGCGGCGTCTGGCGCGGAATCATGGATCGCCGGAGTACGTCGAGGGCGAGAGCCGTCAGGTCTACTCATGCGGCGGCGGCGTGAATTCGTTCGCGATCGATCCGTATGGCGATCTCTCCATCTGTGTTTTGTCGCATGTCGATAAGTACAACGTGCGCGATGGCGGCTTCCGCGAAGGGTGGGAGAAATACCTGCTGGCGGTTCGGATGCGCGAGATCACGCGGCCGACGAAGTGCACCGGCTGCGGGTTGAAGTCGATGTGCGGAATGTGCGCCGCGAATGGCGAGCTCGAAAACGGCGACGCGGAGTCGCCGGTCGATTTTTTGTGTCAGGTGGCGCACCTCCGCGCGGAGACGCTCGACATCCCGGTCCGTCCACACGGCGATTGCGAATACTGCGTTGGCGGGTCGGGACACCATCTCGTGAGCTCTGCCGCCGAGGCGTTGAAGTCGGGTGAGGCGGAACGGATTGCGGCAATTCCGTACGAGCCGTTGCAGCCCGCGGCGGCCGGATGCGGTACGGGAAGTTGTGGTAGTTGTTCGGTTACGAGCGACGTCGCTCGTTAGGGGAGAACGATGCAACAACAAAGCAGCAACAACGACAAGAAAAAGTACGAGAAGCCGGAAGCGAAGCGTTTTCCGCTTCGTCCGGACGAAGCAGTCCTCGGCTTCTGCAAGACGAACGCGGCCAGCGGACCGTCGGCCGTCTCCGGATGCCGAGGCAGCAGCGCGTGCAGCGCCCCCGGCTCGTAGTGACGGCTCCGTTCTGCGAATGACGAACTCCACCGGCGAGATCGTTCGCATTGCGAACATCGCGATCGCCATTCGCTACGCCGACGAGGCGCTGCGGCGGCCGCTTTCCGAGACGGTGAGCCGCTTCGTGGTGACCGAAAGCGTGGAGCCCGATATCGTGATCACGGTTGAGGCGATGCCGGATGATCTTCCGCCTCCCGGCAAACTCCTTTTCGAGTCCGGCGCCGTCTGGCGCGCGTACGACGACGACGGCGGTTTCCGCATCGATTGCTGGAGCGATCTCTTCGGGGACGTTCCCTACAAAACGGCATTGTTCGATCGCGACTTGCGTCAAGGTCGCATTCTCGTGCGTCCGGACGTGTACCTGGCCGACACGATGGGCCCTCTCGACTATCCGCTGGACGAGGTCCTGATCGCGCATCTGCTCGGGCGCGGACGCGGCGTCGAGCTGCACGGCTGCGGCATCATCGACCGCGACGGCCGTGGACAGCTTTTCGTCGGCCAGTCGGGCGCGGGAAAAACGACCACGGCGCGAGTCTGGTTGGCCGATGCACACTACGACATCGTCAGCGACGACCGCGTCATCGTTCGTTTCGTCGATGGAGAGTGGCGGATGTTCGGTACGCCGTGGCATGGCGAGGCCGAGCTGTCGTCGCCGCAGTCTGCGCCGCTGGCGGCGATTCATCTCCTGGTGCAGGCGGCGCGAACGGAGCTCGTTTCGTTGCCGCCGGCACAGGCGGCGGCCGCACTTTTCGGCTGCACGTTCCCGCCGTTTTACGACGCCGAGGCGCTGAGTTTCACGCTGGAGTGCCTCGACCGCATCGTGCGCGATCTGCCGGTGCGCGCGCTCCGTTTCCTGCCGGATCGCAGCGTCATCGACTGCGTCCGTGGTGCGGCGTGAGCGAATTCGAGCCGACGCTGCGCGACGTGCTGGCGGCCGGCAACACAGCGCGCTTTTGCGCGTCGGGAGACAGCATGTATCCTGCGATCCGAAGCGGCGATTACGTCGATATCGCGCCCTGCGACGTTTCGGAACTTCGACCGGGCGATGTCATTCTGGCGATGACGGAGCGCGGATTGACGGCGCATCGCATCGTGCGAATTCGCGATCGCGATGATGGGATTCGGATCACGATGCGCGGCGACAATGCGCTGCGGTCCGACGCCTCGGTAGGTCCGGAGGATGTTCTCGGGCGGGTTGAGCGCGTGGAAAGCGGCGGAAACGCTCGCCGAACGGCCCCCGAGTCGGCGACAATCATTCGCTTCGCAGCCGTGCTGGTCCGCCGGCTGCTGTCCGCGTTTCCGCACTAACAAAGGCGGCGTGAGGTTGGTGGCGCCACGGTTCGACGAGGAGCCGTGACGAAATTTTTGCGGCGCCGCGCACGTGTTACAGACGATACCGCTAATAACCTTTCCCTTCGAATCAGTTCACGAGAGGAACTACTGTGAATATTAGAGACGCCGTCAGCCGGACGAGTGTGCGCGCGATCGCATGCTCCGTCGCCATCGTTCTCATTTCCGCCCGCGGTCACGCCCAGGTTGTCTTCGACGCAGCGTCGAACGCATCGCCGGCGGTGGTATCGACGGCCAATCCCGTTGCGACTTCGTGGAACCACACGGTAGGTTCCGCGAAAAAGTCATACCTCGCGGTCAGCGTCGCCATCGACAAGAACGGCGGCGGGCAGACGGTGACCAGCGTCGTCTTCGGTAGCGAGGCTGGCGGACCGAACCAGGCGATGGCCGTGGTCGGCACCGCAACGAACGGCACGATCGATCGCGCCGAAATCTGGGGCTTGGCCGGGCCTACGGCCGGCACGCACCAGATCACGGTCACGGTTGCGAATGCGGGCGGGCAGAACACAGCCCTCATCGCCGGGGCGAAGTCGTTCTCGAACGTGTTCCAGACGGCGGCGAATGGAACCGCGGTCGCTGCCACCGGGACGAGCACGACTCCTTCCGTTACGGTTGCCAACTCGGCATTCAGTTATGTCGTCGACGCGGTCGCGTTCAACGGCAACAACGCACTGACAGCTGCCGCCGGTCAGACGAATCCATTCAACGTAACCAGCGCCGCGCCGGCGTTTTCGGGCGCCGGCAGCATCGAGCCCGGCGCGGCCAGCAGCACGCTCTCGTGGACCTCGGGCGCGTCGCAGGCGTGGGCATCGGTGGGTGTTGCGCTGCAGTCAGCCAACCCGCAGATCCTCTTCGATGCAGCCAGCGCCGCGACGTTTGCCTCGGCCGGCAATCCGGTCGTGGGCTCCTGGAATCACACCACGACGACCGCTGCGAATCGTTACCTCGTCGTCGGCGTCAATATCGACAAGAGCGGTGGCGCTTCCGTCGTCAACAGCGTCCGCTACGGAACGGAAGGCGGCGGGCCGAACGTGCTGATGACGTTGCTCGGCGCCATCAACAACGGGACCGCCGTTCGTACCGAGCTGTGGGGCGTGACCGCACCGGCGTCGGGTGTGCACCAGATCACGGTCTCCGTGAGTAACGCTGGCGCCAATGTCAATGTGATTGCTGGCGCGCAGACCTTCAGCAATGTCGACCAATCGGCGCCGACAGGAACAGTAGCCACGAACAGCGCCAATTCGACGACTCCTACCGTGACCGTGACGAATTCTGCGTATGACTACGTGGTCGACTCCGTTGCCTACAACACCAATGCGGCGGGAGCCGTCGGACCACAGCAGGACGTCCGCTGGGGCTTCGTCACCAACGCCGCGGCACCGGTTACCAACTTCTCGGGCGCCGGAAGCGGAGCGCGGGGCTACACGAACGTCACGATGTCGTGGACCGCTGCCGTCGGCGCGCAGCCGTGGACCATCGCGGCCGTTCCGCTCAAGCAGGTTTCCGTTGGCATCAGCAAGACCGCCTCCGCCGACGTCATCAAACTTGGCGACAGCGTCACGTACACGTTGAAGGCGACCAACTACAGCGCAGCCGCGGTCAACAACGTCACCATCACTGACGCCATCCCGGCCAACGCGACGTTCGTGTCGCAGACCGGATGCGCTGGCACTGGCCCGGTGACGTGCAACATCGGCACGCTCGCGGCTGGCGCGACCTCCGCGCCGATCACGATCACCGTTGTCGCGAACGCGGCCGGAACAGTTTCGAACGTGGCCACCGTGACGTACACCGGTGCGGCCGCTCCCAATTCTTCGGAAACCGTCCGCACGCTCGCCGAGGCGAAGGTCTGTGCGAATCCGGGAAAAGACGGCGCCGGCGGAACGCTCGCCGGAATCAAGAACGACTATTGGCCGGGCAGCTCTACGGTCGCCGCTGGAGCGACGGGACTCACCGTCGGCGCTCGGACAGCCGGCGCCGGCGGAAACACGATCGCCGTGGGCGATCTCCTCATCGTCATGCAGATGCAGGACGCCGCGTTCGACACGACGAATGATGAAACGTACGGCGAAGGCACCGGTTCGACGCGCGCGACCGGCACCGGCAGCGGCGCCGCGACGGCGCTGAACAACGCCGGCCGCTGGGAGTACGTGGTCGCGACGAATGCCGTCTCCGCGGCCGGAGGCGCATTGACGTTCAACGCCGGCGGCGCAAGCGGAGGTCTGCTCTACGGCTACACGAATCAGACCTTTGCCACGACTACGACGCAGGGACAGCGCACCTATCAGGTCATTCGTGTCCCTCAATACACGACCGCCACCCTCGGATCGACGCTGACCGCGCTCACATGGAACGGTGCCACGGGTGGCATCCTCGCCGTCGACGTCAGCGGCACGTTGGCACTTGGCAGCGCGACCGTGTCGGTCAACGGCGAAGGCTTCCGTGGCGGTGGCGGACGCATGCTCACAGGTGTCGGCGCCGGGACCGCTCTTTTGTCGACGGATTTCCGCACGTTGGCCACGCTCGCGACGAACGGATCGAAGGGCGAGGGCATCACCGGAACGCCTCGCTACATCTACCAGCACGGCGCCACGATCGGAGCACCAGCGTCGGGCAATCTGCCGCTGGACACCGGTGTGGAAGGTTACGTCGGCGGCAGCTACGGCCGCGGCGCGCCGGGTAACGCCGGCGGTGGTTCGACCGACGGTGACGTCACCGCGAACCAGGACAACAGCGGCGGCGGAGGCGGCGGCAATGCCGGCTTCGGCGGCGCAGGCGGAAACGGCTGGGCGTGCAACTGTCCCTCGGGCGGGCAGGGCGGCGGCGGCATTTCGCCGAGCCTCACCCGCATCACGATGGGCGGCGGCGGCGGCGCCGGAACGACGAACAATGCGTCGGGCGAAACGTGTATCGCTCCTCCGACCTGCCGCGTCAACGTACCCGGCGACTGGACGGATACCGAGGCTGGCGCAAACGGCTACTACAGCAGCGGTGCGAACGGCGGCGGCACCATCATCATTCGTGCTCTGCAAGTCACCGGGACGGCCACGCTCACCGCGAACGGATTCACGGCCTACAACACCGGCCGTGACGGCGCGGGCGGCGGCGGCGCCGGCGGCTCCGTCCTCTTCACTGTGCAGACGGGCGTTCTCACCGGACTGACCGTGCAGGCCACGGGCGGCAACGGCGGCAACACCTGGCTGACCACCGCTCCGGCGGGGAGCCCGGGCGAACGTCACGGCCCCGGCGGCGGCGGTGGTGGCGGATACGTCCTCCTCTCCAGTGCCGCGGCGACGACCGATGTCTCGGCCGGACAGGGCGGCATCACGACGACAGCGAACGACGACTACGGCGCGCAGCCGGGAACTCCCGGCACCGTGCAGTTGATCGCCGGAAACAACGTCCTCCCCGGCGGCGATGGCGCGTCATGCGCGATCGCCGATCTCGCTGTCACGAACGTCGTCAGTTCTCCGTCCATCCTGGCGGGCAGCAACGTCACCTTCACGCAGACCGTGACGAACAACGGCCCGAGCCCGGAGGACGGCGTCGTCTACATGGCTCCAATCCCGGCCAGCGCCAGTTTTGTGTCGATGTCCGTTCCGCCCGGCTGGACCTGCATCACACCGGCCGTCGGCAATGGCGGCGTCGTCACCTGCACGACGCCTACTCTCGCCAACGCGGCTACCGCAAACTTCGCGCTGGTCGTCAACGTCTCTGCTGCGTCTCCGGGCGGCTACCTGATCTCGGAGACGAATTCTGTCTCCAGCAATACACCTGACTCGAATCCGGCGAACAATCAAGCAACGGCCACGACGATCGTGGAGGGAACTCCATTCGCCGACATGGCCGTCACGATCAGCGAGAGCACCAGTGTTCCCGTCCCCGGCGCGAACATCAATTACACGCAGACGATCTCAAACCTCGGCAGCGGAACGGCCAGCGTTCCGACGTACAGCATCACGACGCCTCCGAACACCACATTCCAGGGCATCACGCCTCCGGCCGGATGGACATGCATCACGCCTGCGATCGGCGGAACCGGCGCGATCAACTGCACCGGCGTGACGCTGGCCTCGGGTGCCAGCGTGAGCATGCCGCTGACTCTGAAGGTGAACAGCGTTGGCGTGACGCCAGGGGTAACTGTCATCACGGCGACCCCCTCGGTGTCGAGCAGTTCGCGCGATCCTTACCTGCCGAACAACACCGCCAGCGTATCGGCCACCGTCGTCGCGGCCGGCTCGGGCGACGTCGCGGTGACCATCTCCAATAGTCCAAATCCCGTGAGCCCGGCGCAGAACTACAGCTACACGGTCGTCGCGACGAACAACGGTCCGGCAGCGGCTGCGAACGACACCGTCTCGCTGCCGTTGCCGGCAGGCACGAACTTCCAATCGCTCACGCCACCGGCCGGATGGGCATGCGTGACGCCTGCTGTCGGCTCCGGCGGAACGATCACCTGCACCATCGCCTCGTTCGCCATCGGCGCAAGCGCGACCTTCTCCCCGGTGGTCATGGTCAATCCGACCACGGCCGGCGGAACGACGCTGACCGCGACCGCGAATATCACGACCACTTCCACGGATAGCATCTCGACGAACAACAGCGCGTCGACGACCAACCTCGTCGTTGCCCGCACCAGCGCGGACGTCGGCATTGTCAAGACCGACTCGCCGGATCCTGTCGGCGTCGGACAGCTGATCACGTACCGCCTGACGGTAACGAACAACGGGCCTGCGCGTGCCACGAACGTCGCCATCAACGATCCGCTGCCGGCGACCGTCAATTTCGTCTCGGCGAATCCGAGCATCGGTTCGTGTTCGAACAACCTCCCGACGACTCCGACCACCATCAATTGCACGCTCGGTGCGCTGGCAGTCGGCAACTCGCAATTCGTCGACGTCATCGTGCAGGCCAACACCACCGGCACGGTCACGAATACGGCCACGGTGACGCGTACGGAGGTCGACTCCGTCCCCGCAAACGACTCTTCCACGGCCACGACCACGGTTCTCGCGGTGACCCTCGTTCGCCTGCGCGACTTCACCGTCACGCAGGAGAAGAAGAACGTTTCCATCGCCTGGCAGACCAGTTTCGAGTCCGACAACCTCGGCTTCAACATCTACCGCGAAGTCGGTCCGCAGCGGACGAAGGTCAATAAGAAATTGATCGCCGGCACCGCGCTGACTTCGAAGGAACACGACAGCAAGGCGGGCTCGGTCTATCGCTACAGCGACAAGCTCGACGAAGGAACCTTCGCGCAGTACTGGCTCGAGGACGTCGACACGGCGGGCAAGCACACGATGCACGGTCCTGTTTCGCCGGTGAACGGTGCGCCGTCCGGGCCGCCGAACACGACGCCGCTTTCCGGCCTCGGTGCCAACGGCGATGTCATCGACACGCCCGCCGGCTTCGGCGCCGCGCACGCGACCGCGCAGGAACCCGCCACGAATGCGCAGTACAAGAAGCAGCTCGATCTGGCCGCGGACGCCGGCCTGCGCATCTACGTGTCGCAGGAAGGGTGGTACCGCATCACGCGCGCGGCGATGACGGCTGCCGGTTACGATCCGGGCTCCGATCCCAAAGCGATTTCTGTCTACATGCTCGGCGATGAGATCGACACGAATATCGACGACGGCGGCGACGGCAAGTTCGACGCGAACGACGCCATCGAGTTCTACGGCTATCCGGTCGACACCGTCTCCACCGGCGCGCGCACCTACTGGCTCCGCGCGTCGAAGAACGACGGCAAGAACAGCCGCATCGATACGCAGAAGTCGAAGGGCGGCGATCCCATCACCGGCAGCGTTCCGTTCACGTATCAGCGCATCGAACGTGGCGTTTTCGCGCCGCTCGTGAAAAACAGCGAAGACGACGCCTTCTTCGGCACGCTCATTCTCAGCGACGGCGGTACAGAGCCGTTGACGGTTGCCAATCTCGACACGTCGTTCGGCGGCAACGCTTCGCTGGAGTTGTTGATCCAGGGCGGCACCGACATGGATCACATCATCGATGTGGCTATCAACGGTCATGTCCTCGGTACCGCAACCCTGTCGAAAATCGACGAGAAGACCTTCACGTATCCGTTCCCGCAGTCATGGCTGACCGCCGGAACGAACAACGTCCTGCTCACGTCGCGGAACGGCGACGAAGACGTGAGCGTGGTCGCGAAGTCGCGGCTCACGTATCAGCATCTTCTCCGCGCCGACGGTGGCGCGCTCAATGTCACTCTCGGCGGCGGCCGCGCGGTCACGATCGGCGGCTTCACCACGAACAAGGTGCGCGCTGTCGACGTCACCGACGGACGTCATCCGGTCGAGATCCTGACCACGGTCGCTGCCGATCCGCAGGGCGGTTTCGCGGCCACGTTCACGAACGTTTCCGGCGGCACGCGAACGGTCACGGCATTCGATTCCTCGCGCGTTCTTGCGGCAGGCGAGCTGGCCACGAGCACGCCGTCCACGTGGAGCGATACCAACGGCAAGAGCAACGGGGCGAAGGGGCCTGGCGACTTCTACATCGTCAGCAACCGCTCGTTCATCTCCGCCGCGCAGTCGCTCAAGGCGTTGCGTGACGGTGAAGGGACCGACACGCGCATCATCGACGTCGACGATCTCTACGACGAATTCAACTTCGGTATCCGCAGCCCGGGCGCGATCAAGGATTTCTTCCAGATGGCTGCAAGCTGGAAACACGCTCCGAGTGCCTTCATGCTCCTCGGCGACGCCAGCATCGATCCGCGCAATTACCTCGGCACTGGCGCATTCGACTACGTGCCGACGAAGCTCGTTCCCACGGCGCTTCTGCGCACCGCGTCCGACGACTGGTTTGCCGATTTCAACAACGACGGCATCGCCGACATCCCGGTCGGCCGCATTCCGGTGCGCACGCCGGCCGAGGCGGCGCTCGTCATCGGCAAGATCACGTCGCGCGGCAAACCTAGCGGCGCATGGTCCCGCTCCGCGCTCTTCGTCAACGACGTCACCACCGACTACGACTTCGCCGGCGTATCGTCGTCGCTCATCAAACTTCTCCCGTCGGGCACGGCCAGCCAGACGATCGACTTCTCGAAGACGTCGAATGCGCACGGCGACATCGTCAGCTCGATGAACACCGGCAACCTGCTGACGACCTACGTCGGCCATGCCTCAGTGGAAATCTGGGGCGAGAGTATCTTCTCGTCGACCGATGCGAGTGCGCTGACGAACGGCAGCCGTCTGCCCGTGGTGCTGTTGATGAACTGTCTGAACGGCTACTTTCACGACATCTTCAGCCAGAGTCTGGCCGAGGCGATGATCAACGCGCCGAATGGTGGTGCTGTGGCGGTGTGGGCGTCGTCCGGTTTGACGCAGCCCGATCAGCAGGCGCTCATGTCGCGCGAGGTCTTCCGCCAGATCTTCCGCAGCGGCGAGAACCTGACACTCGGTCAGGCCATGATCCGCGCGAAGTCAGTGGTCGCCGATCCCGACGTGCGCAAGTCGTGGATCCTCTTCGGCGATCCGACCATGAAACTCGTTCCGTAAACGATCATTGATCGCGGGCAGGCTGCAACGCCTGCCCGCGATTCTCAATGGAAGTCGTAGCTGACGATTTGGCCGATGCCGTCGAGCGTCCAGAACTTGTCCGCGCGCACCGAGCACTGCCCGTCTTCGTTCTGCAGGATCCCTTCGACGATCAATCCCGGGGAGCCGACGATCAGCGCGCGATGTTCGCGAAAGAGATCCGGCTTCACGATCGCTTGCGAGATCCCGGTTTCATCTTCGAGCGTGAGGAAGACGAATCCTTTCGCGGTCCCCGGCCGCTGCCGCACGATGACTGCGCCGGCGGTGGCGACGCGTTTTCCGTTCGGCAGTTTCTTGAGTTGCATCGCCGTGTAGACGTTGTCGCGTTTGAGTTGCGGACGGAAGTGCGTGAGCAGGTGAGGGCCTGCGGTGAGACTCGTCGCGTCGTAATCGGCGAGCGTTTCTTCCCCGGCCGACATTTCATCGAGCGGTGATGCGTCATCGTGAGCACTGTCTTCGAACAACTCGCCAGTCGGTTTCGCCGCTTGCGCCGATTGCCACAACGCCGCGCGGCGCCGCAGCCCGAGCGATGCCAGTGCGCCGGCGTAAGCGAGTTTCGTGAGTTGATCGCCGCGAAGCGTTGCGCGGCGCGCAAGATCGTCGGCGGAGACGAACGGCGCGGCTTCTTCGATTGCATTTGCCGCGATCGCGCGCAGTCCCTTCACGAACTTCATGCCGAGGCGGACAGCGCCGCGTTCCCAGCGGCAGTGCCAGCCGGAATGGTTCACATCGATCGGCAGCACTGTCACGCCGTGGCGCTCCGCATCCTTGATCAATGTGGCTGGATGGTAGAAACCCATCGGCCAAGCGTTCAGCAGCGCGATGTAGAACGCGGCCGGATGATGCGCTTTGAGATACGCGCTGGCGTATGCGATGAGCGCGAAGCTGGCCGCGTGCGACTCGGGAAAGCCGTACAGTGCGAAGGACGTGATCGACTTCACGATCTGATCCTGCGCCGGTCCGTCGATGCCGTTCTTCGTCATCCCCGACCGCAGCCTCTTCTCGATCTCGGCCATCCGCTCCATCGATCGCTTGAATCCCATCGCGCGCCGCAACTCCTCGGCCTCGCCGCCGGTGAAGTCCGCGGCGACCATGGCGATGCGCAGCAACTGCTCCTGAAAAAGCGGCACGCCGAGTGTGCGGCGCAGGATCGGTTCGAGGCAGGGATGCGGATATTCGAGCGGCGCTTTGCCTTGCCGCCGATCGAAGAACGGCTTGACCATGCCGCCGACGATCGGACCGGGACGGATGATCGCCACCTGCACGACGATGTCGTAAAACTTCTCCGGTGCATTGCGTGGCAGCGACGCCATCTGCGCGCGGCTTTCGACCTGGAACATGCCGACGGTGTCGGCCTCATTCAGCATTTTGTAGACGGGCGGATCGTCCTGCGGCAGATGCGCGAGGTCGACGTCGATGCCTTCGTTCGTGCGGATGAGCGGGATCATTTCTTCGATCGCGGCGAGCATGCCGAGACCGAGGAGGTCGACCTTGATGATGCCGAGGTCCGCGCAGTCGTCTTTGTCCCACTGGATCACGACGCGGCCCGGCATCGCGGCCGGTTCGAGCGGGACGACTTCATCGAGCCGCCCTTTCGCCATGACCATGCCGCCGGAATGTTGCCCGAGGTGCCGCGGCAGATTCTGGATCTGCATTTGAAGCCGCATGAAGTGCTGCACGCGTAGATCCGTGGGATCAAAGCCGGCGCCTTCCAGTTCCGCCGGCATCGTCTCGATGCGCTCGCGAATCTCGCCGAAGTTCCAGGTGCCGAGGGTCTTCGAGAGTTTGTCGGCCTGTTCGAGCGAGAAGCCGAGCGCTTTGCCGACTTCGCGCGCCGCGGAGCGATCGCGGTACGTGATCACGTTCGCGGTCATCGCCGCACCGTGAACGCCGTACGTTTTGTAGACGTGCTGGATGACGCGCTCGCGTTGATCGCCCGAG